>JBNKDD010000219.1:0-9572 GCA_050288085.1 Anaerolineae bacterium | reverse complement strand
GCGTTTTTGTTTATCAACCTGGATAGCCCGTGTATGCTGGACCGTACTTTTTGATTTCTGTTTCGTCTTTTTCACAGGCGAATTGTATCCATTTATTGGCTTGACAACTCGCAAGAACTCTTAACTTGTAGCCAATGTATTTAAGGATAAACCACTCATGCACAAGAAAATCGGCATTATCGGCGGGATGAGTCCCGAATCGACGATCGAGTACTACCAGTACATCACCCGAACCTATACTGAGCGGTTCGGAGATTACGGCTATCCCGAAGTGTTGATCTACAGTGTCTCTTTTCAGCCTTACGTAGACTGGCCCAATCAGGGACGCTGGGACTTAATCGGGAAAGGACTGGCCGAAGCCGCTCAAAAGCTCGAAGCGGCAGGCGCAGACTTCGCTGTGATCGCGACTAACACCATGCATATCGTACTGGATGATGTAAAGGCCGCGATCAACATCCCGGTGTTGAGCCTGTTGGATGCGGTCGCCGATGCGATCATCGCCCGCGGGCTGAAGACGGTCGGGCTGTTGGGCACCCGCTTCACGATGGAGCATGAACTCTATCCGACCTCGCTCAAGGCGCGGGGGATCGATGTGCTGGTTCCCGACGCCGACGAGAGAGAGATCGTCAATACAGTAATCTACAATGAGCTGGCCAAGGGCATTATCCGCGACGAATCACGGGCGGAGTACGTGAAGGTGATCGAAACGCTGGTCAGGCAAGGGGCGGAGGGCGTGATCCTGGGCTGCACGGAGATTCCACTGCTGGTCGGCGAGGACGATGTAAGCATTCCCCTGTTCGATACGACCACCATACATGCCGAAGCAGCCCTCAATCTGGCGATAGGTCAATAAAGACGGACATTTGTCACATCAAAAAATGACAAACAGCATTTCTAAGGTTACCCAAAATCAGTATTATAAGGGTAACCTTAAAACTTGTTTACAAGATTGCCCCATAAGGAGGGCAATAGATGCGACATCACGGAAGAAAACATCCTTACCTCGCCTGCCAGAATCAGGACAGCGACTGTGCAACCTGCTTCCCTTTATGCAACGCCCGATGCGATCAATGCGTGCGGCTGGTCAGCATTGAAGGCGGAAAGACTCTCCGAAAGCGGCTGGCCGAACTCGGCCTTTCAACAGGAGACGAAGTCCGGGTGGTGCAGCGTCATGGCCGCGGCCCCCTGATCCTCGCCGTCAAAGAGGATACCCGTATGGCGATAGGCCGGGGCATGGCTGAGAAAATCCTGGTTAACACCGTCAAGAACCTCTAATCACCCAACATAATGAATAATAATGACCGATCATGGTCAGTTCTTCTGGAGTATTGATGACCTGTCCAAAATGCGATCACGCTCAGGCCCTCAGGCACGATTCGACCAAACAAAACGATACACAGACAAACCCGACTGACCAATCAAAGCCCTTCAGGGTTGCTGTTGCAGGCAACCCCAATGCCGGTAAAAGTACAATCTTTAATGCGCTGACCGGGGCCAGGCAGGAAGTCGGAAACTGGCCCGGCAAGACCGTCGAGAAGCGCGAGGGCCACCTGACTATCGACAGTCATGACTTCGAGATCGTCGATCTACCCGGAACCTACAGCCTGACTCCTTTCTCCGCTGAAGAGACGATTGCCCTGGATTTTTTACTGGACGAAAACCCGGATGTGGTGGTAGTCGTGGTGGATGCCAGCAACCTGGAACGCAATCTCTACCTGACCATTCAGATCGTGGAGATGGGCCTGCCGGTGATAGTGGCCCTCAATATGATGGACATGGTCGAGGCGCGCGGCATTTCGATTGACCTTGACCGCCTATCACACGGGTTGGGCCAGGTGCACCTGGTGCCGACGGTTGCCCGGTTGGCACGCGGCACTAATGAACTCAAAGACTGCATCCTCAAGCTGGCAATGACTCACAACCAACAGGCATTTAAGGTTGATTATGGAGCCGACATTGAGGCCGGGATTACCCGGTTAGAGAATCTGATCACGGGGAGAAATCCACGCTGGCTGGCGATCAAACTGCTGGAGAACGATCCCGGCATTGCGGCACGGCTGGCGGATCAGGCTGAAGCGTTACACCTCGCACAGGAGGAGATCGGACAACTTGAGAGCATCTCCGGGGAAGAGGCCGACATCCTGATCACCGACCGGCGCTATGGTTACATTAACGGGCTGGTACATCAGGTTGTCAAGCGGCCTGGAATCGACCGGTTCACCCTATCCGATAAAATCGACCGGGTGCTGACCCATCCGGTGGTGGGGATACCGGTATTTATCGCGGTGATGTGGTTTGTCTTCCAGATGACGGCCAATATATCCGCGTATTATCTCGATTGGATCGACGGGGTATTCGGCGGGCCGGTGACCCGTTGGGCGCTGGCCGTTTTGAATCTGCTCGGATTGGGCGGTACCTGGGTCGAATCGATGGTGGTGGATGGTGTGATCGCCGGAGTGGGCGGTGTGCTGGTTTTCATCCCGGTGCTGATGTTCATGTATTTCTTCATCGCGATGCTGGAAGACAGTGGCTATATTGCCCGTGCCGCATTATTGATGGACCGGTCGATGCGCTTTATTGGCCTGCACGGAAAGAGCTTCATCCCGATGCTGCTGGGGTTTGGCTGCACGGTGCCCGCCATCTATGCCACCCGTACACTCGATAATCCCCGCGACCGGCTGCTAACCGGGCTGCTCGTCCCGTTTATGAGCTGCGGCGCACGCCTGCCTGTCTACGTGGTGATCGGCACAGCTTTCTTTGGGGTCAATGCCGGGACGCTGGTGTTTGCCATGTATATGTTGGGCATTGTGATAGCGATCCTGGTCGGGCTGGCTTTGAAGCGGACGCTGCTCCGCACCGAGGAAGACAGCCCCTTTGTGATCGAACTGCCCCCCTACCGTGCCCCATCGATCAAGGGGGTGTTGATCCACACCTGGGAACGGACCTACGACTTTATCCGAAACGCCACCACGATCATTTTGTTGGTCTCGATCTGCATCTGGTTACTGATGGCGATCCCGGCTGATGCGCCACCGGAAGCCCACTTTGCCCAGGTAGACACCGAACACAGCGCATTGGCGGTGGTCGGTGGAGCGATTGCCCCAGCCCTCAAGCCTGCCGGGTTTGGCACCTGGGAAGCATCCTCCGCCCTGATTACCGGGTTCGTAGCGAAGGAGATCGTCGTTTCGACCCTCAGCCAGGTGTATGTCGGCGGGGAGATCGAAGAGGCCACCGAGCCGACCACCTTTTTACAAGACCTGGGCGAGATCGGCCTGTCCTTTCTCAAAGCAACCTGGGATACGATCCGGGCGACAATCAGCCTGATTCCGGGCGTGAATTTGTTTGGCGAGGCAGAAGAAGAAGCGGTTGATCCCGCGCTGGCAGTTGCCCTGAGAGGCGCGTTTACGCCGCTGTCCGCCGTTGCCTACTGTGTGTTTGTGCTGCTGACCGTGCCCTGCATGGCAACCATCACCACGCTGCGGCAGGAGTTCGGGGGTAAATGGACGGCATTCAGCATCGGGTTGGCGATGGCCGTCTCGTGGACGGCAGCGGTGCTGGTCTATCAAGGCGGGCTGCTGCTGGGCATTGCATAACCGGGTGCTTGTGTGCCCTCGTCTCGATAAGCTATACTCTGCCGCCGGAGGAGTATTCATCACATGCAGCTTCACTCAAACTCAACAGCAGGACCTGACCAGACCGGGATGCGAACCTTTCGCATCCTGTTGATTGTGTTTTGTGTGATCTGGCTGCTGCCTGCTCCTCTATTATTTGGCAGAACCGTTGAGTCCTCAACATTGGTGTTGAGCCGGTATGCTCCAAAGTATTTTGCCGCATTGATCCTGTATGTTCTGGTGCTCGTTATAGCACTGGCAGCGGCTGTTCTTGCAAAGCCCCGGCTGATCGAGAAGAGCCTGATACTAGTACGCTGGCTTCAGCGTTTCCCCGTATTGATTGCTGTTGTCTTATACGGGTTGGTCGAAGCATGGTACCTGGTCCGGCGCTATTTGTTGCAGGCACGGGATTTTGGGATCGGCTCGGAATTTGTATTTTTACTGGTGGTAACAGCCCTGCTCGAACTTTATTTCGCCGGGATATTGATCTTCGCCGGGCGTGAACCGCAGGCGCTTAGAACTACCATAACCAACAGCTTGCTTGCATTGGTGAGTGGAACGCTGACTTTTCTCCTTATATGCTGGGTTTACGCAAGCCTCCAGGGTGGGACTTACCAGGCTTATCACCGGCATTGGAAACTACATGAAGCCGACACACAACTTGGATACAAAGGCCGACCTGACCGTGATCACTATGCCCTCAATCTCGACCCCAATGATCTATCTCAGATCATCTATGTCACAACTGACCAAAACGGCTTTCGGAATAATGGGGATGTCACAGGCGCTCCGGTGGCGGGGATCGGCGACAGCTTCCTCTTTGGCTTGAACCTGCCGGATCAGGACCTGTGGTCGGTCAGGCTGTCCGAACAGCTTGAAGTTCCCGTCGCCAATTATGGGATTTCTGGCTATCAGATCTGGCAATACAACCTGGTCGCCGAGCGTTATGTGGCCCCGTCCGACCATCAACTGGTTATCTATGGCATTTTTGCAAATGACCTGGGCAACGATATTGAAGTCGAAGAAAATCCCCGCCTGTTACAGCGATGGGAGCTTCGTCCCTACCAATCGCCGGTCAATTTTACGATCTTCACCCTGTTGAACGAATCGCCCATTTACAAAATCAGCCAGGGCTTAAAGGGAAAGAATCGGGGCAGCGATCAGAATGAAGCCCCACCACCACAGACAGACGATCAGCCCCCGACCTGCGATACCCTGGCCCTGAACTACACTTCACAGGTTGAGGTTGTGCTGAAGCAAAGGTTGGATCGAGCTATCGAAATCTCGGAGGCGGGGGAGTATACCCTGGCATTTGTGCTCATCCCTTCGAAACTGTCTGTCTATCGCGAACAGTTCATACCTTATTGCCCGGTCGAGGGGGCGTTATCACTGGAGAGGGAACAGGCAGGGTATCAGACCATCTGTGATTACCTGGAGGCCCGTGACATTTATTGCTACGATATGACTGAGGATTTTCGAGCACAGGCAAACGCCAGCACACAAGCCCTGTATAGTCAGACTGATTTCCATTGGAATGCCAATGGTTCAAGGCTATTTGCCGATTTACTGGCTGCATATATTAACGACAATCAATTACTTGAACCGTGAGCGGCAGCAATGAGCATTCTGCACAGCATTCTAAAAACGATACAGGAAGCCGATGCCCCAATCAGCCTTTCACAACTTGCCGACCAGCTCGATATTGAACCCGGTGCATTAGAAGGGATGATCGATTTCTGGGTACAGAAAGGCCGGATTAAAGTCCATGATGGGCTGGCCTGCGGATCAGCTTGTGGATCATGCGGGGTAGATGGCTGCCCGATGCTCCTCCATCTGCCGAGGCAGTTCGAGGTGGTGGATCGCTCCCGATAAAACGCAATCGGCGTAGGGACACGGCATGCCGTGTCCCTACAAAATGAATACTATTTGACGGCGGGCAGGGTCAACAGCCAATCGTAAATATGGGCGGTGGCGCGGCAATCATCCTCGTTATATTGCAACACGTTACGAAGATGACGCTGCCGACCGGTTTCGAGATAGGTCAGGTATTCGAGGATTGAATCGTCAGCGGCCTGAGTCTCGCCTCCCCACTCATAACCAAGCCAGGGGCCGACATCCTTCAGAGAATAGCCCCGCAACGGCAGCACCACATTGTGTTTGATCACCTTCTGCAAATCGATCATCCGGTCAAACATAGCCAGCACCCGTTCATCATCCGGGTTGTAGCGCTCCATCAGCTTACGGAGAGCGGCGACTTCATAGCTGCCATAGTGATAGATATAGCCATCCAACCGATCCATCCGGTGTACGAAATCAAGCCACATGTGCCGTTCTTCATCGGGGTGTTTTGCCACATCATAGACAAACTTTTCGCGCCTGCGCTCCCGGATGAAAGTACCCATCAGGTAGATCACGCCATCACTGGGCACGCTCTCTACATCGAAGAAGATCACCGGGTCGGAAACAGGTACATTGGGCGTCCCGATCTGAATACTCCGATTCTCGGTGAGCGCCTGCGCCTGCCAGGTGATCGAGTTAGCAGTCTTCTCACCTACCCCCCTAATGTTGATCAACTCCTCAGGGGCGGCCCTGGCGACTGCCGGTAAGGTGCCAATTCCCCGTTCATGGAGTGCCGTCCACACGGTGCGGCGTAGGCCGGACATCAAGGAGGCATCCTGTGTCTGCTCGGCCATCGGGACGCATAGATCGCGCCAGGTACAGGTCTGGCAGGTCGAAGAAATGAAAGGCGATGGATCAAATCGATGGCTGACCAGTTCAAGCACCTCTGCATACTTCTCGTTAAATAACTGGGCATCGAAGGCAACCTTCTCCTCCCGGTAGATGCGATCATCGGTGCGCTCATCAGCAGACAGGCGCAGGAACAGACCACCATCAGTCCTCACACCCTGGAGCGCTTCAAGCAGGGCAATATAAGCCATCACCTGCAAGCGGTGACCTAACCTGGGGCTTGAAGCATATTTAACGTCAATCGGGCGGTAGGAATAGCCCCCCAACCGTGAGCCGCCACCATCAACGCGCTCCAAAAGATCGGGGATACCGATCAGGTCGCCATCTATCAGGACACCCTGATAAATGTATTCAACGCCTTTTTTCATCAGTTCCAGGGTTGCATCAAAGCCTGCTTCCAGGCGACCCGACCGGTAGCGTGGTGTATGGACACGGTACTTGCTGATCACCTGGGCTTCGAAATCTTCGCCCTGGCCTTGAATCCACTGGTCATAAGCGCCGGGAGCAATCTGATTCCGGCGGTTGCCGTGATGGGATAAAAAGACCTTACGATTGCACTCTGTCAGTGTATAGAGGTCGGTTGCACGTATTAACTCTGCCATCTTCGCCGTCCTTTTTACAGGGATTTCGTCTGTATGCTAGCATCTCATTGTGGCAGGTATGATCACAAGCAATGAAAATTCAATAAAACCTGCGTGGGGAAGTATAACCGATCCAGCGGAAGGTCAGCTATCGGACATCTGTGCTTGCCTATCAGAGAACCCGCCTGTGAACAAATCTCGCGGCTTTCCCTAAACAGACCCAGCGATACTATAATGGTTCCCAGGCAAGAACTCAGCGAGCACCAGATAATGACTGAAGATGAAAATATCCTCACACATCGCGAACCATCCCTGAGCAGGGAGAGCCTGCCACGTGACAGCGGCGAATCGCCATCACTGGGCGGGGAAGAAGGGATGCAGCGTCTGCTGACCGCCTTGCAAAGCGGTGGAAGGATGGCACGCTGGCGGGCAGCGAACGCCATCCGCCGGATAGGAGAAGCTGCCACCCCAGACCTGATCCAGGTATTATATGAAGGGGATCGGGAAGCGCGTGCGCTGGCAGCCTGGGTATTTCAGAAGACGGGCGATCCACGCTCCACCGATGCGCTGATTGCGGCGCTGAACGACCCGTATCAAATCGTGCGGATTATCGCTTCCCGCGCGCTGGATACAGTCGGCACACCGGAGGCATTAGCCGCGGTCAGGGCATGGCGGCGCGGTGGGTAGACTTCGCGTAGGCTCAATGATGATTCAGGTTATCGCCTATCCACTTAATCAGATCATCTACCGTGCGGAAGGTCGCTTCAGGTTTCTGCGCCTCTAGCTCCTCTATTTCCGCTGCCCACCCTGCCCCCAGCGGGATCACCCCCACCTGCCTGGAAGCGATTATGTCAGATGCCATATCCCCAACGTAAATCACCTGACCGGCTGGCAGATTCCACGCCTTGAGCACTTTACGGAGCAACTTTGGTTTTACCGGGCCATCGGGCGATCCGGTTTCGACAATATCGAAGTAACCGGCCAGGTCAAATCGTTTGAGCGTCATCAATGCGCTGTCCGCCCATTTACCTGTCACTAAAGCCAATGGAATGTGGTATGCCTGGAATGCAGCCAGCGCCGTCTTAATACCTGGAAATGGTTCTGGCGCATATTGATCGTGTAACTGATCATAGGCATCGAGGTAAGCCTGTAGGCAGGCTTCCCGGCGATCAGGGTCAGGGATGATCTGGCGCACCGTCCCTACTTCGGAGGGGCCGAAGGTAGCGACAATTTCCTCGTCGGTAAGCCGCCGTCCGGCAAATTGTATAAACGCCTGCCGGAATGCTTCAATTGACAGGACGTAAGTATTGCCGAGAGTCCCGTCCAGGTCAAAGATTGCGCCGCTAATTTTCATGCCGGATTATCCTGTGGATCGAAGTTAAACCAAATATCAGGGCACAATTCTATAGACTATCGGGCCGTTACGCACGGTGAATGGACTACGATTTACCTGTGTGAGGCGGTCTCTGCTGGCTTTCAGTCGTTCACCGGGAGGCGCACGATGAAGGTCGTCCCGTTGTTCGGTTCGCTCTGAGCGACGATGATCCCGTTATGCAGTTCAACGATCTCTTTGACGATTGCCAACCCCAACCCGGTGCCGGGAATGTGCTGGCTGCGGACGCTCTCTGCACGGAAGAAACGCTCAAAAATAAACGGCTTCTCTTCCGGCGTAATGCCGATACCGGTATCGCTCACCGTGAGGACAACCGTGTGCTGCTCCTTGTGAAGACTCACCTTGACCTGCCCTCCCGCCGGGGTGAACTTCAAGGCGTTTTCAACCAGGTTATTCATCACCTGCCGCAGTTGCAGTGGATCGCCTTCGACCGGCGGCAGCTTCGCCGCCCGGTTGAAGATCAGCGTGATGTCATGGTCGGCAGCGGCAACCTCGGCAAAAGTCTCGATCACGTCCACCGCCAGATTGTCCAGATCGACCGGCTGAGGGGCAAGCGGCATCGTTGCCTGATCGAGGTGGGACAGGTCAAGCAGGCTGTCAACGAGGCTCGTCATCGTATTGACTAATTCATCGATCTGGTTGATATATTTTTCCCGCTTTTCGGGCGGTCCCTGGCGCAGCATGGTGACGTACAATTTGAGGCCGGTCAGCGGATTACGTAATTCGTGGGAAGCATTGGAGATAAACTGGCTGCGCAACCGGTCGAGGGCCTTGAGACGCGTCACGTCATGGAGGACAATCACCCGGCCCATACTGTGATCGTCCTGCGTTAGTTCGGTCATCTGAGCCTGGAAATCATACCGGGTCAGTTCGATCAGCTTTTGGGTGTCATCAATCGGCGTGGTTGCCATATACCGGAGGGTTTCCTGGAGCTTCGGACGATCTGACGACGGTTCAAGGTGCTCTAACCACCGGGAAGCTACCGAGTTGGTGAGTAGAATCTCGCCGCTCCGGTCGGTTACGATCACGCCATCGGCCACACTGTTTAAGATGACTTCGCTGGCTTCGGCAAGCATCTGGACATTCTGCCGGTCAACCCCACTCTCGGTGGGCCGTTGACCGGTGATATCCCGGATCAATCCAATAATGCCCAGCAGTTCTTCCTCTGAGGAAATATAGGGGAACTTGGTTACCAGGAAAGTACGCGGCTCACCGTTGATGGTGCGGGTGCTTTCATAG
>JBNKDD010000218.1:0-9586 GCA_050288085.1 Anaerolineae bacterium | reverse complement strand
GGATATATTCTACAGACCATCGGGCTTCAGTATACGACCACCGGCAAGACCGGATTCATCACCGGTTTGAGCGTGGTGATCGTGCCCATCCTGGCCGCCGTGCTGTTTCGCAAGCCACCCGGTTGGGGAGCAATTGCCGGTATCCTGGTAGCGACAGTCGGATTAGGTCTCCTGACTCTCAACGAAAACCTTAGCATGGACAAGGGCGATCTGTGGGTGCTGGGCGGTGTTGTTGGCTTTGCTTTTCAAATCATCACCATTTCTCACTTTGCGCCCAAATATGATCCGATCCGCCTGTCTGTTGCTCAGACCATAACTGTTGCTGTGCTGGCGACTATCACCGGCTTCCTGTTTGAAAAACCGGATGTACATCTCCCCCTTGATGCCTGGGGGGCGATTGTATTTACGGGATTGGTCGCAACAGCGCTGGTGTTCAGCCTACAAATCACGGTACAGAAGTTCACAACGCCTACTCACACTGCTCTTATCTTCAGCCTTGAGCCGGTATTCGCTGCCTTCTTTGGATGGTGGTGGGCGCATGAGATGCTGGGATGGAAAGAACTGCTCGGCTGCGGGTTGATCCTATCAGGGATATTGTTAGCGGAGATCATCACCCCTGGAGAACGCCCAGCAGAGGTAGTACCAATAGCTTCTGACTAAGTATCGGCAGCGTTTCCCTTTTCCAAACGAGCATTTGACGACTTCAGCAACTTCCTGTAAAGTAGGTTTTACAGGGTGAAACCAATTTTCACTTAACAAAACCTTATGAATCCTGATGATCGATATTTTATTGAGGCATTGAGTCGTGGTTTACGGATTCTGGAAACATTTACTGTGGAGAGGCCCAGCTTAAGCCTGATCGAGATTGCGTCCATTGTACAGCTCGATAAAAGCACCGTATTTCGATTTGTATATACATTGGAAAAACTAGGCTATCTAGAACGTGATCATGACACAAAAAAATATCGTCCTGGGTTAAAAGTTGCCCGCCTGGGATTTCAGGCCGTTACCAACCTTGATGTGACACAGATTGCCCGTCCCTTTTTAAGCGAACTATCTGAAAAGACAGGCGAAGCAACTAACATGAGTGTCAGGGATGAAGCCGAGATTATCTACGTCCTGCGGTTCAGCCCCATTAAGGTGGTGAACATTAATCTTCAGGTGGGGTCCCGGCTTCCGGTGCACTGTACATCAATGGGGAAGATACAACTCATCGATTTGTCCTATGAGGAATTGCAGACTTTATTAGGGACAGAACCTTTCAAGCCCTATACCCCCCATACCATCACCTCTTTGGATGATCTGTACGCTAACCTCACGTCCATCAAGTTGAAGGGCTATGCTATCACAGATGAGGAACTAGCGATTGGATTGCGTTCTATTGCTGCTCCGATTCGAGACATCAGTGGGAAGATAGTCGCGGCGATCAATATCTCCGCTCTGAATGCACAGGGCTCTTCCCAGGAATTCGAAGAACGGCTATCGGGTCTTATTGCAGAAACCGCGCATGAGATATCCACAGCCTTGGGGGCTATGAGCTAAGAGCATCACATTACATTCATTCTAGCCGATCTTAATTCTACTTTCTCCCTTCAGTATCAAACGCATTTCAGGCCAGACACTACCCTTTTGGCTCATGTCCGAAACAGGTAAATCTGGCAAAATCTTGTTTGTTCCGCTCTGGTATTAAAACTTGGGCTGCCCTTTTAGGGGTTCCGCCGTGCCTGTTCAGGCATGGCTATAAACGATTCAAGCAAAAAAGGAGGATATATGACAGGTTAGTTCAACTGTCAACAAAAACCTAACAAACTTAAGGAGAAGAATATGCGTAACCGAAACATTGGAATACTGCTGATCATAATTGCCCTTAGTATGATTATGGCAGCATGCAGCGCCGACACCGGCCCAAGCGAACGGGAAGCAGAGCTGGAAGCACAGCTCGCCGAATTACAGGGGCAGTTAGAAAGCGCTGCTTCTGCTGATGGCGCAGACGAAGAAGCCATGGCAGAATTGGAAGCTCAGCTAGAAGCGCTGCAAGGCGAGTTGGAAGCAGCGCAGGCCGAGCCCGAAGAAGAAGCAATGGTAGAAGGAGACACCATCCTGATCGGAGGCTTTGGTCCGCTGTCAGCACCTGGCTCCTATCAGGGGGGGACTGAAATGCGCCAGGCAGCGGAGATGGCTGTTGATGAGGTCAATGACGCTGGCGGCGTATTGGGCAAGGAAGTCGAGTTGATCTTCGGTGATACCGAGGGGCTGCCAGAACGCGGCACAGCAGTCACTGAGCGCCTGATCACCCAGAACAATGTGGTTGGATTGGTTGGCGAGTATCACAGTGGTGTTGCTCTGACCGAAATGGAAGTTGCTCACAAGTATGGCGTTCCGGTTGTTTTCGCCGAGCCCTGGTCAGACGATGTGACTGGCAGCGGTTACCCAGAAATCTTCCGAATCGCTCCTTCAATTGATTTCTACAGCAGTATTGCCACCAACTATATCGCGGCAGTTGGCTGGGAAAAGATCGTCTTTGTGGTTGAAGACAGTGACTATGGGCGGGAGCAAAGTGACACCTGGGTTGCTCAGTTAGCAGACCAGGGGATCACCGACGTAGAAGTGATCTTTGCTGACCCGGCCACCGAAGACTTCACCCCGATCTTACAGCGGCTCACCCAGGACCCACCCGATATGTTAGCCGGTGTGATCACGGGTATTGGCAACAGCCGGATGCTCAATCAGGCCTGTGAACTTGGTTTAGCACCAACTGCTGAAACTGCTTACTATGCCAGCATTGATGCACAGTATCCCGAATTCTGGGAGAATGTCGGTGACTGCGGACAATATGTCTTCTTCACCTATGTCGGTTTGCCGAAGTCTCTGTGGAACGAGAAGACGGAAGCATTCATGACGAACTTTGAAGAGCGTTATGGCACCATCCCCGGTGGTGCAGCTCTGGAATCCTATGATGCAACCCACATGCTCCTGGCTGCCATCGAACAAGCCGGATCCACCGATGCCGAAGCCATCATTGCCGCTTTAGAAGAGATGGAATATACCGGTGCATTAGGTGATATCTGGTTCGAGTATGGCGAAAATAATCCTGTACCGGACGATCAACCGGCCTGGATGTGGCACCAATGGCCGACGCCAACCGTGATGATCATCCAATATACCGAGGTCGGTCAGTCTGTGGATGAAGCCGCTGTCGTCTTCCCCGAAGCACGTGCAACCGGCGATCTCTACACTTCACCAGAATAAACGCTGAATTTCGACCTTCCCCTGCTCAGGTGGGGGAAGGTTGTTTATCTATTGGCGTTTGTTCATGGACTTCGGAGGAGTCACTGTGAATTATTTTGCCTCTTTGCTGACCACCGGCCTGGTGATGGGGATCATCTATGCGTTGATGGCACTTGGCCTGACGATGATTTTCTCCATCCTGGGCGTGATCAACTTTGCGCATGGTGAATTCTATATGCTGGGGGGATATGCATCATATCTGATTTTGCAGCAGGTTACCGGCATTCATCCCTTATTCATCGTGCCTATCGCCGGGCTGCTAACCGCCATTCTCGGCGTTGTCTTTGAGATGATATTCCTACGTCCCATGCACCAGGAGAAAATAGAGCGTCCGGCGGAGTATGCCGTCCTGGTGACCTTTGGATTTTCGTTCTTTTTGCTTAATCTGGCGCTGGCGCTCTTCGGCCCTTACCCCCACTCGCCGCCATCATTCTTTGAGGGATCGCTCAAGCTTGGCAGCATTATTTCGATCAGCGCCGACCGGGTGACAGCCAGTGTGCTGTCGCTGGTGTTGTTAGGGCTGCTCATGCTGGTAATGAATAAAACCTGGATCGGTAAAGCCCTGCGTGCTGTCAGCCAGGATAAACAGGCAGCGGCCATCGTCGGCATTAACTCCAAAGTGATGAATACGGTCGCTTTTGCCCTGGGTGTTGGGTTAGCTGGAGTCTCAGGCGCATTGCTCGCCCCGATCTTTTCGGTAACCCCGGACGTTGGCTCGGTTCCGTCTATTCGTTCCTACATCATTATTGTCCTGGGCGGGATGGGATCACTCCCTGGCAGTGTTCTGGGTGGTCTTTTAATCGGCCTGGTAGAGAGTTTTGGGGCCGGTTATTTTCCGGATCCAAGCCGTGCATTGAACTACAAAACGGTCTTCGGGCTGTTGATCTTTGTTCTGGTGCTGCTCTTCAGGCCACGCGGATTTTTTGGTAGGAAAGAAACATGAGCATCGACTTCAACACATTACTAAGGAAACCACAAACATGGTTAGTTGCAGCCGGGTTGGTGCTCACCTTGAGTATGCCGCTCTTTGTCGGCTCTTACTGGCTGCATGTGATCATCATTGCCTACTTCTATGCCATCCTGGCGGCAAGCTGGGCGCTGCTAGCCGGATATGGTGGGCAGTTCTCATTCGGGCATATGGCGTTTATGGCCTTGGGCGGTTATACCAGCGGCTTGGTGACAATCCATCTTGGCCTGCCGATTGTAGCCGGAATGGTGCTCGGAACGTTGGTTGCCGGGTTAGCGGGTTGGGCGATTGGTGCCCTGACACTGCGCTTTAAGGCGTCTTATCTGGCATTGTTTACCATCGCTTTCTCGGAGATTTTGCGTACCATCATTCGAGCTGAGCCGGATATCACCCGTGGGGATCGTGGCCTGAAAGTCACACCCCTGTTTAATTCCCTGGATCGTGTGCCGGAATACTACCTGATGCTGGCGATTCTGGTCATCAGTTTGATTATCATGTACTGGGTGGTCCAATCGCGGATTGGGTTGTTTCTGCGTGCTATTCGTGAGGATGAAGAAGCCGCTGCTGCCAGGGGCATAAATGTAGTGCGCTACAAGATTTTGATCTTCGTGATTACCAGCCTGTTTGCCGGGGTTGCCGGAACGGTCTTCGCCCACTATGTCACCATCATCACCCCTAATGTGATGGTCATTCCCCAGATGGGTCTGGTGATTGCGATGGCAATCATTGGCGGGGTTGAAAGCCTGATCGCGGCGGCTATTGGTGCCATTCTGATCCAAATAGGCTTGGAAGTGTTACGAGAGTTTGGCGCGTGGCGGATGGTTATTTTCGGTGCATTGCTGGTGCTGACTCTGCGCTTTGCCCAGAATGGCTTAATTGCCCCACTTTTCCAACGGCTCTTCCAGCTTGGCCCCCGTGCTGAGTTGAGAGAAGGGATGGAAGGGAGTGCAAGCCAATGAACCTGAAGATTGACAATCTTGTGAAAAGATTCGGTGGCATTCAAGCCTTAGATCATGTATCGCTGGAATTCTCAGGCAACGAACTGGTCGGGCTGATCGGGCCAAACGGCTCCGGGAAAACCACGCTGATCAATACCATCTGTGGCATACACACGCCCGAAAAAGGATCGATCTCTCTGAATGGCACTGAGATCGCCCGGATGAAACCGAATGAAGTCGCCAAACAGGGAATTGGGCGGACATTTCAGGTGACCCGCGCCTTCCGCCGGATGACCGTTATGGAAAATCTGCTGGTTCCCGGCATGGCAATGGCCCCCGAACGTGGGCACAAAGCCTGGGAAGCTCGCGCGATAGCAGTCCTCGATTTCCTGACCATGACCCACCTGCGAAATGATTACGCCCGCAGTCTATCCGGTGGGCAGCAAAAGCTGCTTGAACTGGGTCAGGTGATGATGACGAACCCCGATATGATTTTGCTCGACGAGCCTTTTGCCGGTGTCCATCCCAAGCTGATGGAAACGATCTTCGAATATATCACCACCTTGCACAGTGAAGGGAAATCCTTCATTATCGTCAGCCATGATATGGATTCGATCTTCACACTCAGCGAGAGACTGGTTGTCTTGAGCTACGGCCACATCATCGCCGACGATGATCCCGAAGTGGTCAAGCATGACGAGGTGGTCATCGAGGCTTATTTAGGCGAGGAGGACAACCGTGCTTGACGTTAACAATCTACATGTCGGTTATTATAAAGACCTCAACATCCTGCAAGGTGTTAATATCAAAGCCGAAGAAGCTAAAATATCGGTTGTCCTGGGAGCCAATGGCGTGGGTAAGTCAACCCTGCTCAAGGCAATTTTCGGGTTTATCAAACCTAACCAGGGCAAGGTCACAGTCGACGGGACAGATATCACCCATCTTAATTCCCACCAGATGGTCGAACAGGGTGTGTTATATATCCCGCAGCATCAGAGCGTTTTCCCGTACATGACGGTTGAAGAAAACCTGGAACTGGGAGCCTGGTCTTATCGGAGAGATAAGCAGCGCCTAAGCGAAAAGCTGGAAGCAAACTACGAGCGTTTCCCAATTCTCAAAGATCGCCGCCGTTCATTGGCCGGTGAACTCTCTGGCGGTATGCAGCGGATGGTTGAAGTGGGTCGAGTCTTAATGTCCGATCCCAAACTCATCCTGGTAGACGAGCCGACCGCCGGATTGGCGGTGATGCTCTCACGGGATATCTACCAGTTGCTGGTCAGGCTCAAGGAAGAAGGGATCACCATCTTACTGGTCGATCAGAATATCCGCCAGGCGATTGAGATTGCCGACTATGTTTACGTATTGGAACTGGGACGCAATCGCCATGAGGGCCCGCGCGAAGAATTTAGCGATCTAAAAAAGGCACTCTGGTTGTAGAGCCACCATGTTTGATCTCGAACCGTTTTCACAATTCGGCACGCCAATCACGACCATCGATTCGCATACTGCCGGTGAACCAACACGCCTGGTAGTCGGGGGATTACCCCCGCTGCCGGGCGAAACGATCATCGAAAAGCGGGCCTATGTCAGCCAGAATCTCGATCACATCCGCCTGTCGCTGACCCGTGAGCCGCGCGGTCACCGGGATATGTTCGCCGCGATTGCCACCCAACCGGTCAGCGAACAGGGCGACTTTGGCCTGATCTTCATGGATGCCAAACGTTACCCGTTTATGTGTGGGCATGGGACGATTGGCGCGGTGACAACCTTCATCGAGATGGGGTGGGTGCCGATCAAAGCGGAACATCCAGAAAACGAAGTTTTTGTCGATACACCATCCGGGTTGGTTCGTGCTAAAATCCGCTTAAAGCAGGATGCTGTAGGACGGATGCGAGCCGAATCGGTTGCTATCCAACTGGAGTCAGCTTTTGTGCAGGCGGTTAAGCAGCCGGTTGAAGTTCCCGGAGTCGGCACTTTTGATGTTGATGTAGTGTGTGTGGGCGGCTACTTTGCGATGGTCTCCGCCGATCAGATCGCTCTTTCTTTGGATGCGGCCAATAGCAGAGAACTGGCCGAGTTAGGAATGGCCGTTATCGCCGCCAGCAACGAACAATTGACTATCAAGCATCCCACACGCGACTATGTCAATACTATCGATGTGGCCGAATTCTACACCCCACACACTGATAGTTGCAGCCGCAGCGCGGTCGTTTATGGTGATTACCATGTAGATCGCTCCCCATGTGGAACTGGCACATCGGCTAAGATGGCCTTACTTCACCATCATGGGCTGCTGGGTGTAGAAGACAGTTTCACCAATCAAGGATTGTTGGACACGACTTTTGGCGGGCGGATCGTTAAAGAAACAACGGTGGGTGAGTATCCCGCCATTGTCCCGGAGATTCGCGGCAGCGCCTATCTCACCGGGATGCACCGGTTTATTATCGTAGGTGATGATCCATTCCCTGAAGGTTTCTTATTCTGACAAGAGCGACAAATGAAAGCTGATACTATTCTCTACAACGGAACCATTCATACCCAGGATGAGCAGCAGCCGGTCGTATCGGCGCTAGCCATCCGTGATGGTCGGATCATGGCTCTGGGCAGTGACGACGATATCCGGGCACTGCTCATCAGCGGAGGAGAGTCGATTAACCTGGAAAGGCAGTTGGTGATCCCCGGCCTGACCGATGCCCATGTTCACCTTTCCTGGTATGCGGATTATCTCCATAACGTTAACCTGCGCGACACCACATCGGCTGAAGAAGCGGTACAGCTTGTCGCCGACCGTGCACGGGAAACCCCGCCCGGTGGGTGGATACGCGGGCATGGCTGGTCACAGGAACGCTGGGAGGATCGAGCCTTCCCGACCGCCCCGCAGTTAGATCAACTGGTTCCTGATCACCCCGTTTACCTGACCACCCAATCGGCCCATGCAGCCTGGGTGAATTCGAAAGCGTTGAAGCTGGCCGGGATCACCGCCAACACTCCCGATCCAGACGGGGGAGAGATCGGGCGTGATTCGTCCGGGAATCCAACCGGCGTTTTATTTGAAGCAGCGGCCATGAATCTGGTCTCGGACATCATCCCTCCGCCAACACCAGAGGCACTGGCAGAGCGGGTGCAGATTGCTATCCAGCGTGCTCATCGCGGCGGGCTGACCGGCATCCATGACTTCGATGGAGCATTGGCCTTTCAAGCTTATCAACTGCTACACGAACGCGGCGATTTGACTCTGCGGATAGTCAAAAACATCCCGGTAGACCTGCTCGATCACGCGATTGCGCTGGGCTTGCGCTGGGGATTCGGCGATGATTTCCTGCGAATTGGGGGAGTCAAAACCTTTGCCGATGGCGCACTTGGACCCCGTACAGCCTGGATGATCGAGCCATATGAAGGCGAGCCGGACAACATTGGTATCTGTGTCACCGACCCGGAAGAGATCATGGAAAATGTGCATAAGGCCAGCCGCGCCGGACTGCCATCGACCATCCATGCTATCGGTGACCGGGCCGTCCACGAAATCCTGAATATCTACGAAACCGTACGCAAGGATGAAGCAAAACGACAGGTCAGCCCAACCCAGATGCGCCACCGGATCGAACATGTCCAACTGATCCACCCGGATGACGCTTCCCGGCTGGCGGAGTTAGATGTGATCGCCTCTATGCAGCCCTGCCATGCCACATCGGATATGGTCATGTCCGATGATTACTGGGGTGACCGGGCCGACTATTCCTATAACATCCGCCTCCAGATCGAATACGGGGCGCAGATTGCCCTGGGCAGCGATGCCCCAGTTGAACCGATTGAGCCGCTCCCCAATATCCACGCAGCAGTCACCCGCCGCCGTGTCGATGGCTCACCGGGGCCGGACGGCTGGCGAACCGGTGAAAATGGATACCGCTGCCTGAGTGTAGATGAAGCCGTACGAGGATTTACACTTGGCCCAGCTTATGCCGCAGGGATGGAAGATCGGCTCGGCAAACTTTCGGCAGGTTACCTGGCCGACCTGGTGATCCTTGACCAGGATATCTACCAATGTAAACCGATGGCTATCGCCGAGACCCAGGTAATCGGTACGATGGTTGGCGGAAAGTGGGCTTATCGGCAGGGTTAAGCCGCAATAATGCGGTGGCAGCCACCAAACTTGATACCGTTTCATCACCCATATGAATCATAAAAGCCATATCTAAACCTTCAATTCTGGTTTGACATGGCTTCCTTTTTTATGGGGAAGGTGGGACTCGAACCCACACGCCCGAAGGCACATAATCCTAAGTCATGCGCGTCTGCCAGTTCCGCCACTCCCCCGCGCAACGCAGATTATAGCCTAGATAGAGACAAACCAACAACCCTCATCTTGCTTCAATTTGATATCCCACGCTATAAT
>JBNKDD010000217.1:0-9602 GCA_050288085.1 Anaerolineae bacterium | reverse complement strand
TTCCCCGATTGAGGCTCGTCGGATCATGCAAGCCTTTGATATCCCAGAGAATGGCGGTCTGCCCGCCCTTGAACAGGCACTCGGCTACCGGCTGTATGCCCGTGTCAACCGGCAGGCCGCCCATTGGACAGACGACGGTGCACTCGAATTCCGCATGATCGAGTGCCGGGTACAGGCCGCCCGCCGCCGCAAAGGACTCCCCGATTTCCCCTGCAAACCGGTTGGGATTGTCGAGTACAGCCAATTCGCCCGGACGATTGATCCCCGCATCCAGACCATCTGTCTCGCCTGCCCGCCTGATCCGGTTGGCAGCGAATATTGTGCATGGCGTTTCACATTTGAGAAATAATCAAGTATATTACAGATAACTGTTATAGAAACTAAATAGTTTAGATCGAGTATCTTAATTTTTGTTTGTACTGGCGGTATAAAATGGTAACCAACGAAGACAAAAGAAATTTTGTCCGGTATAGGTTGTCAAAGCTGCTGTTATGGTTGCCCAATTTCGTATGGAAATGGACCCAGCCACGCGCAACTGATCCAGAGGAAGCATTCCGTGAAGGCGCTATTCGCCTGGTTTATCCCATAATAGTTCTATCCCGCCCCATTCTTATCATTTACCGCCACATTTTTGAAGCCAGGCCGCTGCCCAAACCGCTGTCTGTTGAATTATTGTTCTTCATATGGGGAATGCTTGCAGTTCTATCGTTTGTTGCGCTCCATCGTCAGAAGGTTGGTCAGAGTGGTCTTTTCCTGATGCTGCTGTGGTCTGAGGCAGATTTGTTGGGTGTGATTACCACCGGGTATTGGCATCCATTTCTAAGAACGTCGTTGTTTTTGCAAATCATCGGCGCAGCATTCGTCTTACAAACCCGGTATCTTTTCCCTTATACCCTGTTCCTGATCGCCGCTTTCATCGGCCTGACCTATACTTTTGGCGCAGCCTGGTCCCCCGCCCCCGTCGTAAACGGGCAGCCACTCACGACCCCCGCCCTCGTCAGTGCCGGTGTGTTTTCCATGCTGATGATCGAAGCGATCCTGACCTACTACCTCCGGGCAGAAATTGACAAACGAATTGAGGCTTATAGAAGGCTGATTGACGTACTCGAAGCAACAGTGGGGGCGCGGACATCGGAGCTGGTTGCAACCAACAAGAAGCTGAAAGAGTTAAGCCGGGTAAAAAGCGAGTTCGTTTCAAATGTTTCACACGAACTGCGCACGCCTATTTCAAACATCAAGTTGTATTTACACCTGCTGGAGAGCCACCCAGAAAAACGTGAGTCTTACCTGCTCACCCTTGAGCGTGAAACCCGGCGGTTGGAAAATCTGATCGAAGGGCTGCTGACCCTCTCGCGGCTGGATCAGGGTCGGATAGAGTTGAACCTTCAACCCACCGATCTCAATACCCTGGCAGCCGAATTGATCGAAGACCGTTTATCTTTAGCCAAAGAACATAAGCTGGCCCTGACCTATACAACGCCCCCGGAAAGTGCCGACTTGAAAGCACAGGCAGATCGGATACTCTTTGAACAGGCGGTGAGCATCCTGCTAACCAACGCGTTGAACTATACATCTGAGGGTGGGCAGATCAATGTATCCACCCACCCCAGTTATGAAAATGGCCTGAATTGGGCCTGCCTGACCGTCAAAGATACCGGCCCAGGCATCCCACCTGACGAGCAGGATCAGCTCTTTGAACGTTTTTTCCGGGGCGAAGTAGGTAGAAGATCAGGCACGCCGGGCACCGGTCTGGGACTGTCCATCGCCAAAGAGATCATCGACCTGCACCAGGGCCAGATCACCGTGCAAAGCAGCGGCATCGCCGGGCAAGGCACGGCTTTCACCATCTGGCTCCCGACTTACCCCATCAATTCAAACCGCGCCGAGAAGTGACGGAGAAGCTCCGGTGCTTCAACAATTTTCACCCCCCGGATCGACTCTTTCTTCGCCGCAATTTCCGCCATCGTTTTGATTACAAAATCCATGTGGCTGCGCGTGTACACCCGCCGGGGGATTGCCAGCCGCACCAATTCGAGCACCGGGCGGAACGTCTCGCCGGTTTCGGGATTGTCATAAGCAAAGGCCACGCTCCCCAACTCAACCGCCCGGATGCCCCCTTCAAGATACAGGGCCACCACCAACGCCTGTCCAGGGAACTCCTCCGCCGGGATATGCGGCAGGAATCCACCCGCATCGATATAGACGGCATGTCCACCCGGCGGCTCGATGATCGGTACGCCCGCTTCGAGTAACCCTTCCGAGAGGTAGGCTGTCTGCGCCAACCGGTATTCGAGATAGTCCTCGTCTAAGCCTTCTTCCAACCCGATCCCCAGCGCTTCGAGATCACGCCCGGCCAACCCGCCGTAGGTCGGAAAGCCCTCTCGCAGGATCAGAGTCTGCTTGATCTGTTCGAACAGGCCATCATCATTGACGCACAGCAGCCCGCCGATGTTCACCATACCATCTTTCTTGGCGCTGACCGTGCAGCCATCCGCCACGCTGAACATCTCCTGTGCGATCTCCAACGTACTCTTACCGGCATAACCCTCTTCACGCTGCCGGATGAAGGTCGCATTTTCGGCATATCGGCAGGCATCAATAATGAATGGGATATCGTAGCGGTGATAAATCTCCGACACCGCCTTGAGATTCGCCATCGAGACCGGCTGTCCACCCCCGGCATTGTTGGTGACCGTGATCATCCCAAACGGAATCCGGTCAACTCCCACTTCTTTGATGAAATTCTCCAGCTTGACCAGGTCCATGTTCCCTTTGAAGGGATGATGATTCGCGGGATCTTTTGCCTCGTCGATCACCAGATCAACCGGGGTAGCCCCGGAGGCCCGCACATTGGCCCCGGTTGTATCGAAGTGATTGTTATTCGGGATCCGGTCACCCGGCTTGACCATCACCGAACACAGGATATGTTCCGCCGCCCTACCCTGATGGGTGGGTACGAAATGTTTGAATCCAAAAATCGTATCGACCGCTTGTTTCAACCGGTAATAACTGCGTGCCCCGGCATAGGATTCGTCACCGCGCATCAGCCCGGCCCACTGGGTATCCGTCATCGCCGAGGTTCCGCTGTCGGTCAGCAAGTCGATAAAAATATCCTCCGCCTTGAGCAAGAATGTGTTGTAACCCGCCTCACGGAGCAGTCTTTCTCGCTCCTCGCGGGTCGTGCGTCGAATCCGCTCGACAACCTTGATGCGAAAAGGTTCAGGTGGAAATTCCGGCATAGTGCTTCCTTTTGTGTTGAGAAATAAATGGCAGGCATGAGGACACTGCCTGCCTTCTGGAAAGTAATCATACATCCATTATAAATGATTTTTTCGCGCTGGCGGGAGATCGAATTGTTAGAACTGGTCTATGCAATGCTTATACCAGTAGTATCAAGCTAAAAATGATATACTCATCATAGCTGTATTTACACACACAATGAAAGCCAATGAAAATCTATGCGGGTCGAACTCAGTGACCATGCCAAACAACAAATACAGAAACGAAAACTTTCGCAGAGGTTGGTTATTTCCGTCGCTCTCCAACCCGAACAGATTGTCGAGGAAACCGACGAACTATCTGTGGCACAATCTCGTATCACATTTTTAGATAAAAAAGCATTACTACGCGTGTTTTTTCGCGACGAGGGTGATGTTCGGATTGTTATCACAGTTTACCCAACAACCAGAGTGAAAAAGTATTGGAAAAAGAACCATGAAGATTAAGTATGACTCACAGGTCGATGTGCTGGTGATTACCCTACGGGAAGGTGATTATGCCGAGAGTGATGAAGTTGCGCCGGGGATGATTGTAGACCTTGACGCAGATGGAGTCCCCCTGGCAATCGAAATCCTGAATGCTCAACGAATATTGGCCCCTGACGGGACGCTGAAAATGGAACTGCCATTGAGTGTCGTTGTCAAGTAAAACTCAAACCTTACATTCGAATATCAGGGGGCGCAGCCTACAGTGGTTGCGCCCCTTAGCCTTGTAACCAAGATTATCAGGACTGGTAGCGCTTTTTGATATTAGGCACCAGATATTCAGCAAAAGCCCGTTCGAGATCGTAATCCGGCAGCCAGCCCCAATCGTGGCGAGCGCGGTTATCGTTCTGATCGGCGGGCCAGCTATCGACGATCTGTTGGCGCTTGGTGTCAGGCTCAAAGCTGACAGCAGCATCGGGGAAGTGCTGCCTGACCAAATCGAATATCTCCCCCGCAGACGGGTTGAAGGCCGTCACATTGTAAACATGCGTCTTCAGATTCTCACGCGGGGCAGCCGCCAGTTCGAGCAGCGCCTTGATCGCATCGGGCATTGCCATGAAGGGCATCCGGGTATCCTCACGCACAAAGCAGGGATAAGATATGCCCTGTGCAGCGTGATGAATCATCTCCGGGCCGTAATCGCTCGTACCGCCGGTCGGCAGGGTAAAAGCACTGATCAGACCGGGGAAGCGCAGCGACCGGAAATCGATCTTGTGGAACTGCGGCTGCTCGGATAACTGCTGGTAGTGATGGGAATAGTAGTGGCCCAACCCCTCGCAGTACAACTTATTCCACCCATACATGGTAATCGGTGTATTCCACTCATTTTCTCTAACCGCCCCAACGTGGATTTTAGTGTCCAGGTCAGGCATCCCGTAGATAGCAACCGAGCTGGGAAAGATGAACTTGACCGGCTTACCGAGCCAGGCCGATTGATCGGCGGCCATCTGAAGCAGCAGCAGCGTTCCATCCACATTGACGCGATGGGCGGCCTCCGGCGTGAACTCGGCACGAGTCGAAAGGAGCGCAGCCAGGTGATAGATAGTCGGCATGGCATACTGAGCGATCAGGCGATCTTGCAGCTTCTTATCCAGGATATCGCCGATCATGGCCTCCCGGCAGCGTTTTACCAGGGGTTCAGGGATAGGTTTCACATCCATCGCAAGCAGGTTATCGTGCCCGGCTTCGGATAGGTGATAGATCAAGGCCTGGCCGATCTCGCCCGCCGCACCGGTGATCAGAATGACTTCCTTACGCATAGGGGGTTCACTCCATTAAGAATCTGGGGAAAGTAATTCGAGACACGTATATCCCCACGATACACTGATCCGGGGAAAATGCCAAGAGGAATCAAAAAGGGACCCGGCGAGCCGAGTCCCTCAATGTGTTTCAGGATAGAGAGGATTTAAAACAGGCGGGCAACCAGGCTGATAACCGTGATGGCAACCACCGCCAGAAGCAAGAGGTTTGCGCCTTGAGTCAGGAACCTGCCACCACTACGAACTTTTTTTGAAGAAGCCTCTTCTGGAGTCAGATTCGCGATCCGATCCAGGTGGGCGCGAATGATCGGTTCAGGCTGAACACCGACCACCCGGTGGACAAGATGCCCGTGATTGAAATACAACAGCGTGGGAATACCCATAATGTTGTATTGTTGCAGCAAGCCAGGGTTATCATCGGCGTTGACCTTGACAACCTCAACCTGTCCTTCATAGTCCTCGGCGATGGATTCGACCATCGGGGCAATCATGCGGCAGGGGCCGCACCAGGGAGCCCAGACATCGATCAGCACCGGCTTGGATGCGTTAAGTACGTCTGTTTCAAATGTGTCGAGGTTGATATTTTTAACCAAGATTTACCTTCCGTGTGTTTGGTAGGGACACGGCATGCCGTGTCCCCTCTATTTTCTATTTAGCCCGCAACGGCGACCAGATCGATCTCCAACGTTGTCACATCTTCGACCGAGGCAACCTGATTCGGCAGGCGTAAAATCTGCACGCCATAGTCGCCATAAGTAATCGTCAGCGAGGCTGTCCCTTCGATCCGAGTATCCGACACCGGCGTGATCGTGCCCTCAAAGGTGACTTCCTTCGTCACGCCATGAATGGTCAGGTTGCCGGTGATCTGCACGTCATAGGTTTCACCGACCGTGACACTGGCAGGCAGGCCGCTGATCGAGGTCGATGTGAATTCCGCATATTGATTGGCTGCGTCGCCGGTCTGCAAGATGAAGTCACGGATCGCTCCGTTGCGGAAGTTGTTATCGGTCGCCAGGGTGCTGAGATCAACTTTCACCTGGCTGACCTGGGCCGAACTGGTATCGGCATAGTCGGCGATAATCTCACCGCTAACAGCATTGGTTGCCCCCACCACTGTGATAGCATTTCCGTTCAGAACCTCACCGATCAGGAAGCGAGCTTCGGACTCATCCGTAACCTGGAAGACCGGGTGCCCGCTCGCCATCATGTCTTCTTCGGCAGCTTCCTCCATCGGCTCTTCCATTGATTCTTCTGCCGGTTCTTCCATCGATTCCTCGGCAGGAGCCTGTTCGACAACAGGAGCCGCCTCAGGCTGTGAACCGCCGCAGGCTACCAATATAAGTGATAGAACAATAAGTACCGGTACAACGACTAGAAATCCAGTCCGCTTCTTCAATTTCTCATCTCCTCAAAATTGACTACCTTATCGTTAGTGTTCGGATTTGCTATATTTTTCTGAGATATATCTTGTATATCACAAGTGATTTTAACGAACACTCATTACCAGACAAGGTTGGCACAGGATTTCTTTCGTTGCACCAGCACTTTTGCGGGAAAAAACCAGGCTATTTGGCGGCAGGTTCGGCAGTTTTGTTGGTGCGCAGCCCGGCGATAGCATAAATCGGGCAGAAGCCGATAGCACCGGTCACGACAAAGACCAGCCCCAGGATACCGAGTACGATCCCCAGCGTTCCATTGATAAAGAAGAAACCACCAACGACCAGAGCCGCACCCAATACCACACGAATAATTCGATCAAGACCGCTTTCATTAATTTTGGATAACATGACCTTCTCTCCATTTTTTGATAGTTAATATTTTTCCAGCGTTTGATCTTTAGACGGGAGAAAAGGGAAAAGGTTACAAATTTCTATGAGCAGTTTCATAAAAAATAGAGGGATGCTTCCACGTGGACAGCATCCCTCTACCGGTTACTTGTACAGTCATCAGTGACTCTGGTCCGCAAACCGCCACCATAGATACGTCCCGGCGATCCCGGCCAGGCCAGTCAGTGCTGAGATCAGGTAGCTGGCAGGCACCAGGTCAAGGGCTGGAGTGCCACCGGAATACAAAGCCGGTACCGACCAGGGGAAATAATGCCCCCACCCCAACACGACGATCAGGTTAGCAAGCAGCAGCAGCAAGAGCGCCATCCCCATCGGGAACAGATAACCCCGCCCGATGCTGGCAAAGAAAGGTATCGGAGTCATCACCACCATCACCAATAAGGCCGTGACGGAAAACGTGATACTGCCCTGCACCAGCAAGTCCATCGATCCATCAGGCAGCCCAATCCACGCCCCCAGGACCAACCCGATCACATAGACCATCACACACAGGCTGGCAGACCAGATCGTGCCGACAATGAACTTTGCCAGCAGAATCGTCAAGCGGGGAACCGGCACAGCCAGTAAATCCTTGACCGTTCCATCGGCAAATTCGCGCCCAAACAGCCAGCTGTTGATGATGCTGAACAGCATGATCCCCGCGATGGCGATCCCCTGGGAATAGATGCTCAGGTAGGTCGGCCAGTCGGCAGTTTCCCCGACAAGATGTGCTTTGGCGCTGATCAGCCCCATCTCCTTGGCGACCACCGGGTCTTTCAAGATGATCATGAAAAAGGTTGCCGACAGGGGGAGCATCAGAAATCCCAACGCCGTAAACAGGGGGATCCGGGATCGGAACGCTTTACGGAACTCAATCCACATGGCATCGGTCAGGCTATACATATTGTTTATCTCCATTCACACCAACCAACCGGAGGAAGTAATCCTCCAGGTCTTCTTCTTCTACCAATAACTGAGTGGGCGGAGCCCCGGCCTCAACCAGCAAACTGGCGATATCGTCCGGGTGTTCATAAGCCACAGCTTCTTTGATCTCGATGGTATTGCCCCGGATGACCTGGGCGGCATGTCCCGCCACTGCCAGTACTGACCGGGCACCTTCTATATCCCGTGACCGGAGGAGCAGACGCCGTTGGCGGTTCGCTTCCAGTTGATCCACATCCAATTCCTGGAGCAGCCGCCCCTCGTGGATAATCCCGATCCGGTCTGCCAGCCGTGATACTTCGCCCAGGATGTGACTCGACATAAAGATCGTCACGCCGCGTTCTTGCGCCAGTTCGAGCAGCAGTTCGCGAATTTCGACGATCCCCGCCGGGTCAAGGCCGTTGGCAGGCTCATCCAGGATCAGCAGTTCGGGATCATGCAGCAAAGCCTTCGCCAGTCCCAACCGCTGCTTATTACCCTGTGACAGGTTACCGGTCCGCCGGTTGGCATAAGCCGCCAGCCCCAACCGCTCGATGGTCTGACCAACCGCTTCACGTGGTGTGCCGGGATGCAGACGGCGAGCAGCTTCCAGATTCTCGGCGACCGTCAATTCCCGGTAGGCTTGTGGGATTTCTACCAGGTAGCCAACCCGCGCCCACGGTTCCTTGCTGCCCATCCGAACCGGCGTTTGCAGCACAGTGGCGCTACCAGCATTTGGCTTGATCATCCCCAACAGCATCCGAATGGTGGTCGTCTTGCCTGCGCCGTTCAGCCCCAGGAAGGCGTAGATCTCGCCCTGGGAAACTTGCAGCGAGAGGTGATCAACCGCAGTGACATCACCGTAGTGTTTTACTAATTCCTTAGTTTCAATTGCTAGATTCATTGTCTTCACTCATCACTAAATTCTGAAAATCCTGGGCCTGGAGTTCAACCTCCCCCAGGCAGAAGGCCGCGACCAGTTCCAAAAGCAGGCTCATTGCATCAGATAACCTGCCTGGGCCGAGGTCTTGCTCATGAATGCTGGCAAAGACCAGGACATACATCAGGCCAATGATCTGATCCGCCGGAGCCTTGATCAAAATACCTGCGTCCTTGCAGCGGGCGATCAGTTCCTCGATAAACTGCTGATCGTTGAACATGTGCTCTTGCAGTTTCTCGTCAGGGATTTTGCGACGAAGCAGGTCCAGGTCGCCAAGCGAGAAAATCTGCAAAATCGGGATTGTTTTCCACCGGGTAAACGCTTCCTGAAAAACCGCATGCAGACGCGCTCGCGGCGTTGGCCCTGGCTGCTCAATGACGGCCATCACTTCCTCGCGGAACTGTTCTTCAGCCTGCTCCATTACGTCCATCAGAAGCGCTTCTTTGGACTCGTAGAACAGGTAGAACGCACCTTTCGAGATTCCGGCAGCGGAGGCCAGTTCATCGACCGTGGTTTTCTTCAGGCCGTAAGCCGCAAACAGCTTATGACCGGCTTCCAACAGCCGCTCGTTGATCAATTCCTTTTCCTGATCCGTGAATGCTTTTGGCATCGATAGCTACCCCCCTGTGACTCTGTGACTAAATACGTATTTACAGTCACAGAGAATTATATCGCGGCTAACCGGCCCGTCAACCCTCACTTATTGGGGGGGCATTGAAGGAAGTTTGTCAGTTTCGCAGTCAGACGCGTAATACCTCTATTTGCGATGTATGAAAAACCGAGCAAAAATAGAGTCTGGAGTCAGTTTATTAGGCTGCTTTTACTCTAGGGGAGCACAAAATGGGACGAGTAGTTACGTTCTTCAAGAACCTGACCGGGACTCAATTCGGGT
>JBNKDD010000216.1:0-9628 GCA_050288085.1 Anaerolineae bacterium | reverse complement strand
AAATTGTCTCGACTTATAGCGCACAACTCAGAGGGTTAGTTAACTACTACCAACTGGCCTACAACATCAGCACGGAACTAAGTCGTGTCTATTGGGCCTGCACCCAGTCTTGTCGTAAAACGCTAGCCAAAAAGCACAAACTGACTGTAGCGCAAAGCTGTAAACGCTACATGACAAAGGAAGGCAACTTCCGTGCTCATCTATCTGTTGTTGTCGAACGCCCCAACAAGAAACCCTTGATTGCTCGCTGTGGAGAACAACCACTGAAATATCACTCCAAGGTATTCCATACCAATGACACCATCCCACCATTTAACATTCTCGGAAGACAACGTGAACTGACCAAACGATTGCTAGCTGAGAAATGCGAATGTTGTGGGGCAACCCATGTACCACTTGAAGCCCATCATGTCAGTAAATGACCACCACCAAAGGTGGTGGCTTTAGGTTATGCACCTAGAAGGTGCGCTCTTATCGTCAGACGTTATGGATTAATCAAATAGTCTGCGTTGGGCGGCTTCTTGTTCCTTTTCGCATTTCTCTTGCCATTGGACATATTTGCGAATTTTCTCTTCATCTAGCCCAATGGTGCTCACACAATAGCCTCGTGTCCACAAGTGCCGCCCCCAGTATCGCTTGCCAAGGTACTCGAATTGGCTGAACAAGCGCAAGGCCAGTTTGCCTTTCAGATAGCCCATCAGGTTCGACACCGCATATTTCGGCGGGATGCTCAGCACCAGATGGACATGATCCGGTTGGACATTCAGTTCCAACACCCGAACCCGGTCTTTCTGTCGGCAAAGCTGATAGATCTGTTGTCGCGTGTACTCTGCTATCTCGTCTCTCAGTACTCGCATTCGGTATTTCGGGCAGAACACGATGTGGTATTTGCATTCATACAGTGAATGGGATAGTTTCTCAAATCGGGGTGTCATGTTTTCCTCCTGAAGTTTCGCACCTTCCAGGTGGCCTCATGATACCCCCTTAGACTGGTTAAACCCTATTCACTGGACACACTACCATAGGTAGTGGTTTTACTCCTTTAATAAATAAATGCCTCCTCTCGCTGTAATCCTATTGTAAGCCACTAATTATCCAATTTTGTCTATACTAAGAATATAACATTGGTATATTCGTCATTCTCTACTATGAGGTAAAAAAGTGATGAGAACTCTAAATTGTTCCCCCGCAGTTGAAGTCCTCGGACATAAAATGCTCTCCATGATCGACAGCCTGAGTACAGAGGTAATCGAACCTATACTCAAAAGACACGGCCTGGATAACATAGAGCCTGACGCATGGTATCCGGCACAGGACTGGCTCAATGTCTTAAACGATCTCCTGGCAGAGCGTCCATGGGAAACAGAATTCGTCGGCACAGGGATATCCATCGCAGAGAATGGCTCGATCCCCCCTGAACTGGAACAGGCATCGCTTGAAACCGTTCTGGCGCGGTGGGATGATTTTTACCAGATGTATCATCGGGGTGGTGATATTGGTGAAGTCACGATGGAAAAACTGAGCGACACCCACATCAAAACCGTTCACCGGCACCTGTACCCCGATGCCCTGGTCTATGGCATCGCTCACGGCTGGGCCATGCGGTTTTTACCGGAGGGTACCCGTTTCTCCGTGTATTATGACAAAGAAGTACCTCACCTTGATCGAGGTGGGCCGGAGACGATCGTTCATATCCGGTGGGAAAATGGCAACCACTAACTAACTAGCTTGCTTGAATGAGAAAACGCCTTCACGGCTGCACCCGGTGAAGGCGTTTTCAATTAGGAGGAATATGCTAGTTTGTCAGGCCAGCGTCGCGATTACCTCAACGCTGATTTTTCCTTCCGGCAGCGGGACAACCGTCCCATCGACCGGTTCCCCATCAACGGTGAGGGCAACCGTGTTCCCTGCCCCGGCCCGCTTGACGGTAATGTTGAAGGTCACACCCCGGAAAACACGGCTGGCCGTGAAGCCTTCCCAATCCGCCGGGATCACCGGCTCGATGCTCAGGCCGCCATAGGTAGCCCGGATACCAAGTATCCACTGGGTGATGGCGGTGTAATTCCAGGCGGCTGTACCGGTCAGCCAGGAATTCTTCGCCTCGCCGAAAGTAGGAGCATCCCGCCCGGCAATCGTCTGAGCATAGACGTAAGGTTCGCTGCGGTGTACCTCGCTGATCGCTTCCCGTGCGGACGGGCATATCCGGGAATAGTAATCAAAGGCGCGGTCGCCGTTGCCCAGTATCACTTCTGCAATCATGAGCCAGGGATTGGTGTGGCAAAAGATGCTGGCGTTCTCTTTGTAGCCGGGCGGGTAGGATGAAATCTCGCCGAGATTCAGGCGATAGTAGGTATAGGCCGGTTGGTGAACGACGATCCCATGTTCGGTTGCCAGCCGCTTATTGACGGATTCAAGGGTCTGTTTGGCGCGGCCATCGTCCAGGCCCAGGCCCGCCATAATGCACATCCCCTGCGGTTCGACGTAAATCTGGCCTTCATCGCACTCTTTCGATCCGACCTTGTCCCCGTAATGGTCGTAAGCCCGCAGGAACCACTCGCCATCCCAGCCGTGCTCTTTGACGGTTTGCTCCATGCTGGCAATGGCATCCTGATAATGTTGGACTTCGTCAGCATAACCGCAGCGTTCGGCAATAGCGATCATCTCCTGACCGGCCAGCACAAACATCCCCGCAATAAAGATCGACTCGGCTACCTTACCATCACGTTGGGTGGTAGTCTGGAAGGATTGACCCGGTTCCTCAGAGAAGGTATTCAGGTTGAGGCAGTCGTTCCAGTCAGCCCGCCCGATCAAGGGGAGGCCGTGCGGCCCCAATCCACCCAGGATGTAATCCATGCTGCGCTTAAGATGGTCATACAGGGGGACTTCGGTGCCCGGTTGATTCTCGTAGGGAACCTGCTCATTCAGGATATCCCAGTCGTCGGTTTCCTTCAGATAGGCGGCAGCGGCCAGCACCAACCACAGCGGATCGTCGTTGAAATTGCCGCCAACCGCATCATTGCCCCGCTTGGTAAGCGGCTGGTATTGGTGATAAGCGCCGCCCGATTCAAGCTGGGTGGCAGCCAGTTCAAGAAGACGTTCGCGGGCACGCTCCGGGACCATATGGACAAAGCCCAGCAAGTCCTGGTTCGAGTCGCGGAAGCCCATCCCCCGTCCTACCCCTGATTCGAAGTAGGAGGCCGAACGCGACAGATTGAAGGTCACCATGTTCTGGTAGGCATTCCAGATGTTGACCATCCGGTTGACATGCTCGCTGGGGGTTTCCACCTGGAGAATACCGAGTAGATCGTTCCAATAATCCCGCAGTGCAGCAAACGCAGCTTCAACCTGCTTTGCATCGAGATATTTCGCGACAGTCTGCTGCGCTTCTTTTTTATTGATCACCCCTGGCGACTCAAATTTATCGTCCCTGGGATTTTCCTGGTAGCCCAGCAAGAAGATCACCTGGCGGGATTCGCCGGGTTGGAGGGTCAGCTTGACGTGATGTGATCCAATCGGTGCCCAGCCATGCGCTATTGAATTCTTTGACTCGCCCTGCTCCACGACGGCGGGTTCGTTCCAACCCCGGTATGCGCCGAGGAAGTCCTCACGCTGTGTATCAAACCCGGCAAGTTCCTCCGAGCAGGCAAAATAAGCATAATGATCGCGCCGTTCGCGGTACTCGGTTTTATGGTAGATCACGCCGTCCACGATCTCGACTTCGCCGATGTTGAAATTACGCTGGAAATTGGTCGCGTCGTCCTGGGCATCCCACAGCGCAAACTCGACCAGCGAGAAGACCGACAGGTCGGCGGGCGTCTCGCGCTGATTGGTGACCGTCAACTGCCAGACTTCGAGGTTCTCACCGAGCGGGACGAAGTAGCAGGTTTCCGCCTTGATCCCGCCATAGGTCGAACCAATGGTGGTATATCCCTGCCCATGCCTGCACACGTAATCTTCCGCCTGGTGGCGGGTCGGCTGCCAGGACGGGGACCAGAACGATCCATCGGCATTATCACGCAGGTAGAGATAGCGCCCCCCCTCATCATAGGGGACGTTGTTGTAGCGGTAGCGGCTCAGACGGCGCAGCCGGGCATCCTGGTAAAAAGAATAGCCGCCTGCCGTATTCGAGATGATCCCAAAATATGCCTGACTCCCCAGGTAATTGATCCAGGGCAAGGGGGTATCAGGCCGGGTGATCACGTATTCGCGGTTTTGGTCGTCAAAATATCCAAAGCGCATTTGCCTTAATTACTCCATCATTTCTATTTGTCGCGAGTCAATGAGGTCTCGATACCAATGCGCACTTGATTTCAAGATGCGCTGTTGGGTTTCAAAATCTACGTAAACCAGGCCAAACCGCTTGGTATAGCCAAAGGCCCATTCGAAATTATCCAGCATCGACCAGGCAAAGTATCCCAGCACCGGAACCCCCATCGCGATGGCACGAGCAACCGCTTTCAGGTGCAGATCATAATAGTCCACCCGGGCTTGATCGTTTACGTTTCCGTTATCAGGCTGGTCGGGATAAGCGGCACCGTTCTCCGTGATGTAGATCACCGGGAAATGATAATCAAAGTGCAGCCGCGCCAGAACTTCAACCAGCCCTTCCGGGTACACTTCCCAGCCCATCTCGGTCGGCTGTGAAGGCGGATACAGTTCTTGTGGCGCGTTATCCGATTCTGGAACGGTAGTGCTGCGGATGATCCGCCGCGTATAATAGTTCACACCCAGGAAGTCGATAGGGTCAGCGATCACCGCCATATCACCGGGCTGGATAAAGTCGAAGGATACACTGTGTTCTTCTTCAGCGTGTTGAACAATATCAGCCGGATAACCGCGTGCGGCCAGGGGATCGAGATACCAGCGATTAACGATCCCGTCCCATAGATAGGCTTCTGCCCTATCCACCAGGCTGGATGAAGCAGGCCATTGAGGAACCAGGTTCAACACAATCCCGGCATCGGCTCCCGGCGCATTTGACCTGATCACCGGCAGAGTACTGCCATGTGCCAGCAGCAAATGGTGAGCGGCGGAAAAATTCTCTGAGGGATCGGTGTGGCCGGGTGCATGGCGGCCTTCCCAATGGCCCACATAGGCGCTGACAAACGGTTCGTTGAAAGTTGTCCAATCTTTGACCCGGTCGCCCAGGTGACGGGTCACCACATCTGCATATTCAATGAAGGCTTCTGCCGTCGAACGAGCGGGCCAGCCCCCCTCATCCTGTAAAGCCTGGGGCAAATCCCAGTGATATAGGGTGATGAAGGGCGTAATGTCGGCTTCTAGCAGGCCGTCAACCAGGCGGCTGTAAAAGTCAAGCCCTTTCTGGTTGACCTCCCCCCGCCCTGCCGGGAGGATGCGAGGCCAGGAAATCGAGAATCGATAAGCCTGTGCACCGATCCGCTGCATGATCCTGATGTCATCTGCCCAGCGATAATAATGGTCGCAGGCGATATCACCGGTAGACTGGTCTTCAATTTTGCCCGGTGTATGTGAGAAGCGATCCCAGATCGACTCGCCCTTACCGTCCTTCTCCCAGGCACCCTCGATCTGGTAAGAGGACGTTGCCACTCCCCAGATAAAATCTTTTGAAAATGACACCACTTTCATGGACGCCCTGCCTTTTTCAGATGAAACTCACCAAGCATTATTCAGGCCCATTCACAATAGGACACAGTAAGCTGTGTCCCCTTCACTATTGCCTCCCGGCTTAAACATCGGTTAAGACAGATGAGGAGCGAAGCACCAACTCGGTTGACAGAATAGTGTGCATCGGGCCGATATCTTCATCTGCAAGCAAGCGGATCAGCGATTCAACGGCTATCCGGCCTAATTGATAAATCGGCTGGCGAATCGTTGTCAGCGGCGGGTCAGAAATAGCCGCGATCTGAGCATCGTCATAACCGACCACCGCCACCCGATCCGGCACCGACCATTCAGCCTGCCGGAGAGCACGCATCGCGCCAACGGCCATCAGGTCGCTGGTGGCAAAAACAGCGTCCGGCTCGGCAGCCATCAGGTGCTGCATGCAGATATAACCGCCGTTCTCGGTGAAATCCCCCTCTGCGATCAGCGACTCATCCAGCGGCAGCCCGGATCGACGCAGTGCCTTTTGATAGCCCTCAAGCCGGTCTAAACCGACACTGGTCTGTAATGGCCCGGTGATGGTCGCAATCCGGCGGCGGCCCTGTTCAATCAGGTGATCAACTGCCAGCCTGGCCCCATTGACATTGTCTACGTCCACATAGCTGATCGAAGGTTGGTCGGTGTGCCGCCCGATCATAATAAACGGGACGGCTTCTTGATGCATTCTGGAAATCAGCGGATCGTCGAGAAACGCCGATGAGATGATCAGGCCATCTAACATCTGGCTGCGTAAAGCACGCCGGTAGAAATCTTCTTCCTGCGATTGTTCACTGAGCATTGACAGCATCAGGTGATAGTTATATTCGGCGGTAGCATCTGAAACACCCTGGAGCAAGGTGGGAAAGAAGGGATCAACAAACAGCGAGTTGACGGTTCGAGGAATCACGATCCCGATCATCTGGCTGCGGTTACTCGCCAGGCTGCGGGCAGCCGCATTAGGCTGGTAGCCCATCCTTTCGACCACCCGTTGAACACGCTGGCGGACTTCTGGCCGTACGCTAGGGTGATCGTTTATGACGCGAGACACCGTCGAGCGGGATACACCGGCTTTCTTGGCGATCTCTTCCAGGGTTAGGCGCTTCTTTTCCTGTGGCATAACATTCCTATCAATGGTGGGAACGCTCTCAATTGACGTCGGCCAACTCAGGAAATCGATAGGATGAGGTGGAGTAACAATATCCATCAATTTCCCCTAATAGTTTTGGGAGCGCTCCCATATCCTATAGTACATCGAAAACGATACCGCGTCAAGACCTGCCCACCAAATTTCACTGAGTACTTGCCAAATCTATATGAAACATATATAATATGAAACAAGTTTCATATGTGCACATATACTATAGTGAGGAACCATGTCTCTGAAGCATGCTTTGCTGGGTTTTCTTAACTTCCGCCCCTTTACGGGCTATGACTTAAAAAAGCTATTTGATACATCGATGCAGTATTTCTGGTCAGCAACCCATACCCAGATATACCGCACCTTGAACCAGATGCACGAGGAGGGATTAGTAAGACGAGAGATCGTCGAACAGACTGATCACCCGGATAAGAAAGTGTATACGATCACCGGGGCAGGCGAACAAGTCCTGCGGGATTGGTTGAAGCAGAACTACGATCTGCCACCTGTCCGCCACCGCCTACTGGTACAGCTTTCTTTTGCCAACCTGCTTGAAGACGACGAGATCATCGCGCTGCTGGCAGATTACGGGGACAAACTGCGGGAACGATTGGCTCAATATCACAGTGATGACGCGAAGGCATTATATTCAGCCGCCCGTTCTGAACGAGAAAGGTTCCTATGGGAGCTAACACTGAAGAATGGGATTGCGACTTACGAGGCCGAACTCAATTGGATTGAGCAGGCTATAGAGGACTTCAAGAATTTACAGGAAAAAGAACCATGAACAACATCACCACGTCACATGACGTGATCCAGGTAGAGCACCTGTCAAAAGCATACGGCGAGGTCAAAGCCGTTCAAGATGTAACGTTTAATGTCCGCCGGGGAGAGATTTTCGGACTGCTGGGGCCAAACGGCGCAGGTAAGACCACCACCCTCTCGATCATTGAAGGGCTGCGCCGGGCAGACGGCGGAAGCGTGGCCGTACTCCAGATGGATATCGACCAGGACGCTCCATCGATCAAGCAGCGGATCGGCGTGCAATTGCAATCAACCAGCCTGCTCCCCGATTTGACGGCGGTCGAACAGGTTGAACTGATGGCCCAATTATACGGAAAGCCGGTCAGCCGCGAGGGAGCCTTGTCAATGCTGGACCAGGTCGGGTTAGCGGACAAAGCCAATGCCTTCCCCGGCAAACTGAGCGGCGGGCAGCGTCAGCGGTTGGCGCTGGCATTGGCGCTGGTCAACGACCCGGAGCTGATCTTCCTGGACGAGCCAACCACCGGTCTTGATCCCCAATCACGGCGGGTGCTGTGGGAGATGATCCAGGAGCTTCAGGCCCAGGGGCGGACCATCATTTTAACCACCCATTATATGGAAGAAGCCGAAACCCTGTGTCACCGGGTGGGGATTATCGATCACGGGCAGTTGATCGCCCTGGATACGCCCGCCGCGCTGATCAGCCGGTTGGAGGGGCTGTCGTCGATCACCACCTCGGCCTATTTACCCCTCGATGAACTGCATCTGCTGCCCGGTGTCGCGACCGTTCGGCACGAGGGAGAGAGCATCCGCATCCAGACCGCCGACGTGATCGCCACCCTGGAAGCCCTGATGAAACTGGCCGGACAGCACGACACAACCCTGTCCGATCTTCATATCCAGCAGCCCAGCCTTGAGGACGTATTCCTCAACCTGACCGGGCGCACCATCCGCAATTGAGAGGAGCGTTTACGATGACGGTTACACAGGTACAACAAAATCGCCCGGTTCAACTACCGGCAAATCTTCAATCAACCTGGCAGTTTGCCACCAAGCTGCTGTGGGCCAGCTTACGGAACATCAAAGGGATGGCACTCACGCTCGGTTTGCCGCTGTTCATGCTGTTCACCTTCTGGATTTCGACCAGGGATGGCAGCCAGGAGAGCGAAGACCTGATCGCCATGATGTTCCCGGCAGTCGTTGCCCTGAGCGTGATGATGGCCGGTCAGACCCAGGCCACGCGTCTCAGCCGGTGGCGGGAACAGGGCATCTTCGAGCGGCTGCTGCTGACCCCTACCCCACTCGCCAACCTGATCTTCGGGGCAGCACTCGGCCAGATCGTGGTCGGGATTATCCAGGGTATAGCCGTCCTGCTGCTGGGATTGGCGCTCGGCGGCGTGGCTGTCAACCTGGGCGGTGCACTGCTGGCGCTGGGCATCATGGTACTGGGCGGGATCACCTTCATCGCCTTCGGGTCGGCACTGGCGGGGTTCATCAATAGATCGGATGCAGCGGGTTATGCTTACTTCTTCATCTTCATGCCGCTGTTCTTCCTGGGAAGTTTCCCCCCGGAGATGCTGCCTGCCGCCATGGGGACGATTATCCCCTGGTTGCCAACCAGCATGCTGATCGAGTTAGTTGGCTCCCTGCTGGCACTCGGTCACCTACCCGACAACGCCCTGTTCTCCATAGTTGGGCTGATGGGCTATGCGGTGATCTTCATCGCGCTGGGGGTGTGGCGGCTCCGCTGGAAGGAATGAGCATCGCAACAACTATTGCCAACCAACTTCAAATACAGTAGATCGGGCTGCACAGCCTGATCTTTTTTATTAATGAACAGGAGTGTTATTTTTCATTGAGGTTGGATGTCTGAGCGTTTGAAGTGTGACATATTTGACCCTATACTAACCGGGAGAAAACAATAAAACTACAGGGAGAGATTAGTTATGGGGAATGAGAATAATGCACCACTCTATAGCAAAGAAGCCTATGAGTCTTTCCGTCACGATCCCGAAAGCGAAGGGGGTATCGACGTATTTGCACAACTCAGTGGGCCGAGCAAACAAGAGGGATGGAAGAAATACAAATTACATCTGGAAGAAGAGG
>JBNKDD010000215.1:0-9645 GCA_050288085.1 Anaerolineae bacterium | reverse complement strand
ATGGAGTTCGTCTTCAGCGGGATGGTGCTGCTGCCGCTCTGGGTGGGTCTGTACGTCGATCGGTGGGCAGCCAAACGAGACCTGACTCTCGGTTCATTGCTGCTGCTCCCTCTGATCATAACCCTTGGGGATTACTTTTTGGGGTTCTCCCCGGTAGGGACGGTCTTTTCGCCCGCCGCCGGGCAGTTCCCGTTGAGGGTCCTATCCCAGACGGTATCGCTAACAGGGCTGTGGGGCCTGACCTTTCTGATCGGGTTGACCGCCACCACGATCAACTATCTCTGGGAAAAAGACTTCGACCTGAGAGAAGCAGCCAGGCCGGTTCTTTCCCTGCTGATCGTGTTTGCCGTGCTGCTGACTTACGGCTCCGCGAAGCTCCTCCTGACCCGGCCCGATTCCGGCACTGTGCGAATAGCGGGTGTCACCGAGCCGCATCCCCAGGACTACTGGACGATCACGGATGAGGGCACACCGCGGGATGGCAAATCAGCCGTCGTGGATGAGATGAACCAGATCAATGACAACCTGTTTGCGAACAGCGCGCGTGCCGCGGAGGCAGGGGCGGAGATTATCTTCTGGACAGAAGGAAACGCCGTCCTCTATGAAGATGACGAGGCCGCGTTCCTGGAACGATCGGCGGCCTTTGCCCAGGAACATGATATCTACTTCGCGCCGGGTGTGCTGGTGCTGCATTACGAACAGACCAAGAATGACAACCTGGTTTACCTGTTTGGCCCTGACGGCGAGCAGCTCTTCCGGTACGAGAAAACCATCTCATGGTATCCCACCGATTCAGATGGGATCATTCCCACCGCCGATACACCATGGGGAAGGCTGTCAACGGTCATCTGTTTTGACCTGGATTTCCCGCGGTTCGTGCGGCAGGCAGCGCAGAAGGATGTGGACATTCTGCTTGTTCCCGGTTTCGATACCGAGCTGACCAGTCCATATCACACCCAGATCGGGTCTCTCCGAGGCGTGGAGTATGGGTTCTCGATATTCCGGCAGGCCAACAAATCAACCTCTATGGCAACGGACTATAACGGCAACGTCCTGGCCTATCAGGATTACTTTAATACTGAGAACCGGGTGATGATGGCTGATGTCCCCATTAAAGGCATCAATACCCTCTACGGTGCTCTGGGCGATTGGTTTGTCTATCTATCTGCTGCAACACTGATTCTTGTCGTGGTGCTGTCCGTGAGGGATATCCGCAGGCAGCGATGAGACGCCGGGGAAGTTTGAGCGTAAGTGGTTCGCCAGCAATTGGCTAAAGTTAATAAAAAGGGAGGGAACTCAACAGGTCGAGTCTCCTCCCTTTTTGATTAGCCGGTGGTCTCTATGCTGCCACCGCTTTCTTCTTAAATATCCGCCTGAAGGCAAAGAAGAACAGGGCCAAAAGCGTGATGAGGAGGGGCAGGCCCTTGATAAGGTTGAGCGGGGTCGGGGTGTTGAATGAGTAATAACCAGCAGTCCCAACTCCCAGCAGCAAAAAACTTATCAGATAGACGATGACCAGAATGATCTTGCCCCAGATTTTCGGCGTCTTCCCATCTCGTAGTTCAAAAACCAGAACCCCAAGAGGGAGAAGAAACATGAGAAAACCTGGGATCAGGCTCAAGATAGTTGCATCGGACTCAGCATTGGCCATGATAATGAACACTACACTTATCGGATATAGTGCGGCCACTACCCAGAGTAGTTTCTTCCACATGTGTGCTTTCCTTTCGTGATGGAAGGTGGCAAAGTAATAGTCTGAAAAAGCCACAGTTCAATTGTAAAGGATTTTTATGAATATGCCCTTGAATTTCCGTACAAAACGCATACCAAAACGGTAACAATTCCGTTATGAAACGCGGGGCGATTATTACAAGCACCGCGATTCTCGCCTCACCACCACCCGCTTGACTCCCACCCCCGGACACCGCATACTGATCAGGAAACAGATAGACTTATCTGTTTCCACATAATCCGGGCACAATTGGGAGTACCACATGAAACAAATAACATCACATCAATGTCTTCCAAACGAAAGATATTTTCGTAAGTCTATTCGTGCGACATATATTGCAGGTTTTTTTGTGGGGACTGCTGCTGCCGTTTTTCTGATGGTTTTATCATTGTTTGGACTTGGAGATGTCAACAGCCAAATTGACAGAATTATATTAGGGGGCACAGGTATATGTTTAATATACGGAATTCCCTTGACCTGTAGTGCAGGCATCGTGACGACTTCGGACATCACGGTTGAGGAAGAAGGTATACGACTATATCTGTTCGATTCCAAAATATTCTTTATATCATGGGAACAATTACGTCAAGCAGAGTTTAAGAAGACCAGAATATCTTTACTCTACAAACCCTGGCCAAAGCACCAAACGACTGTTTTTCCTATATACATGCCGGACCTTCCCATCATTTATAAAATCACAGGGCTTTACTATAAGCTGGGCTATACCCCAGTCTTTGTCATCACAACTGATCATGATGGGCACGAGCTTTTACTGGATCGGATTCGGCAGAACCTCTCAGACACGGCATACTGACCAGGAAACAGATCAGTCTATCTGTTTTCACCTAATCCGGGCACAATTGGGAGCACCACATGAAACGTTTTCCAGTCCTTACCATTCTGTTGATCCTCACTGCCTGCGCCGCTGCGACCGAATCGTCGACGCCGACCGCCACATCAACCACCATCCTCACCCCCTCGCCGACCGCCACCGAATCACCGACCAACACACCTACCCCCCCGCCGACGGCGACCTTGCCCTACGAGCCGCTTGAAGGGTCAACTTACCGGGAGATCGCCCGGATTGATCTGAAAGGTGGGATCCTCCGTCAAAGCGAACTATCCCCGGATGGAAGTATGTTGGCCGTACTGACTGGGGATGGTGTGTATTTATATGAACCCGATACGTTAGAAATGCTCTGGTTTCATCAAAAAAACATCGTAAATCCAAGCTATATCACCTGGACTGCCGACAATAACATACTGTGGAAAGTCAGTTTTCTTCCATACTATCTTCTTAGTTCTGAAGATGGAAGTATTTTGAAAGAGATAGACGAAGAAACCACCCACATCCCATTTTTCCCTTCTCCAAACGGTAAATATTTTGCTTCTTGTAGAGGGAGTGACTGCTCAATATCTGACACCAACACGCTGGAGCCGCTGTTCGACTTGACTGGCTCAGATGACGATCTTGACCTGATATGGATGCCTGCCGGAGAGCACCTGATCAGCTTCCAGGTCGATGGGCCTATTGCAGTCTGGAGTGTCGAAAGCGGAGAAATCGTGCAAGAACTGGCAAACCAGTACTTACATTATTCAGTAGGGGCAGCGGGCTTTTCATCTGATGGACGTTATTTTTCTTATATTGGCTACATATATGATCCACAGCTTAGCCAACGTGTGGTTCGTACTATGGTTTGGGACCTTTCCACCGGCGAACCGCTAACCGTTAATGAGTTAGATGGTTCGCCATCAGACCATGGTTGGCGGCTTGATCAGCACACTTTTGCCACCAACGGCGGATACGTCATTCATATCGATGGAGCGGTCGCCGAAGTGACCCGGCTGCATGATGGAACATGGACCACAGAAAAAACTTACGAGCGCTTAGATGGGCTGCTTGTTGTCTTGATTGACGCTATTCTGTTCTACGACAGGAACTTTAACCAGATCAACGAAACGGTTGGGCACACCGGATCAGGCTCTGGTGATGCAAATGATGCATTCTCACCCGATGGTCAAATGCTGGCTATCGGCGAAGCAACCCGTTATTATGTCTGGGATACCAACCAGAATGAGATGCTTACAGCATTTGCCGATCCAGCAGGTTTTAATGGGGCCTGGGCTGCATGGTCACCGGACAGCAAAACGCTGGCGATTGGCACACATCTTGATGACAGGATTCGCTTTTGGGACAGAGAAACACGAACTATTCAAAATGTAATCGACACTGATTACCATATACGTGGTTTGGAATGGGTGGACGACTCCACGCTGGTTGTCTTCCTGAACAATCAAAAATCCTGGCCGAATGAGACCAGAACAGGGCCTGACGAGGAACAATTCTTCTTGCAAGTGTTCAATCGTGAGCAAAATGAATTTGTTTACGTAACCCCATATCCCTTATACATCTCTGGTATGAAACGCTCACCCGATGAAAGGTTTCTGGCATTCGTTGAATCATCACGTTTCTCCGAAGAGGAAGATAAAATTCGTCGTCTGGTTGTCTGGGATCCGCATCAACATGAGGTGGTATTCACAACTGATGTAGAAAGCCTTGAACCACCCAGGTGGTTATCCGACTCCTCTCGAATTGCGATGTTCGAAGATCATACTCTGCGCATTATAGATATAAGAACAGGAGAAGAAAGTGTTACGGATTTCGGAGAAGACAATTATCTCCCCTTCTCCTTCTACTTACTGGGCGACTATATCCTGGAGGATGATTATAAAAATGATATACTCGTTTGGTATGATTTTGATGGCAATATCCTTGCTGTTAGCGACGGTGGAGATGCTAGAGACCCTATCATAACCGCCGATGGAAGAATACTCGATGCCGTGATTACGGATCCGCCTAGTGCTATCCTGATTGAACTCTTCCCACCCGAACAATAATCCACGCCTTGGTAGAGATGGTGGACTAAATCTTGCCTGCCACCATCTCCGCTTGAATATGGCATCAATGGCGCTATCGCACACCCTCCAACCACTCCGAGTAACTCCCCTCGAAGTTCCGCACGCCGCCATCATCCAGCACCATCACCCGGTCAACCACCCGGTCGAGGAAATAGCGGTCGTGCGAGATCACCAGCATCGCCCCATCGAAGCCCGCCAGCGCCGATTCCAGCACCTCTGCCGACGGGATATCGAGGTTGTTGGTCGGCTCATCCATCAACAGCAAATTCGGCTGGGTGAGCATCAACCGGGCCAGTTGTAAGCGGCTCCGCTCACCGCCGCTCAGGGTGCGGATCGGCTGGCGCACCTGCTCGTAGCTAAACAGGAACTTGATCAGAAACGCTATCGCATCCTCTTCTCGCCCGACTTTGACATGCCGCACAAACTCAAGCGGAGTCCGGTCAAGCCAGGGATCGAGTGTCTGGTGTTCCTGCGCATAGTAGCCAACCCGCACACTCGGCCCGATCACCACCTCGCCGTCCAGCGGTTGCACTTCACCGATCAGCAGCCGCATCAGCACCGATTTGCCCTGTCCGTTTGGCCCGACCAACCCGACTCGCTCCCCATGCTGGATCAGGAAATCCAGGTCAAGGAACAGCAGGTCATCGTCGAAGCCCATAGACAGCCTTTTGGCCTCCAGCGCTTTCTGGCTGCCCCGCCAGCCGTTCAACTGGAGATTCATGTCACGCCGCTCGCGCACCGCATCAACCAGATCACCACGGGCCTCCATCCGGTCTAAGCGCTTCCGCATATTGCGGGCCTGCCGTGCGCTGCGTTCGTCGTCCATCACGTGGGCCAGTTGAGCAAAGCGCTTGATCATCGCTTCGATCCGGGCGACCTCTTTCTGCTGCGTGACGTATAGCTGCTGTTGGCGCAGGAGGCGCAGTTCGCGGTCGGTGGCATAAGCCGAATAGTTGCCCGGATAGACCGTCAACCGGCCTGCTTCCAACTCCGCGATCCGGTCCACCACCTCGTCCAGCAAATAGCGGTCATGCGATACGATCACCACCGCCCCGCCATAGTTTCGGATAAAGGACTCCAGGTGACGCTTGGCCCTCAGATCAAGGTGATTATCCGGCTCATCGAGCAGCAGCACATCCGGCTTTTCGACAGCCAGCTTCGCCAGCGCGACCAGCTTTTTCTGCCCGCCGCTTAATACATCTACCGGCAGTTCGTAATCCTCAGCCGTGAAGCCCAGGTGATGGAGCACCTCGCGCACCACCCCGGCATGACGCGATCCGCCCAGCGCCTCGAACTGCTCCAGCAGCCGCTCTTGCTCGGCCAGCACCCGATCCAATCGCCCCAGGTCATTGTACACGACGGGATCGGCCAGTTTATCCTCCACCTCGGCCAGCCCCGATTCGAGTGCCGCCAGTTCCGGCGGGAGCGTCATCGCCACCTCGATCACCGTCTGGCCGGTCGGCAGGTGGACATCCTGCGGCAGATAGCCCACGCTAACCTTCCCTACCCTGGCAACCGTCCCCACGTCCGGCGTCACCTCTCCGACGATCAGCTTGAGCAGGCTCGATTTACCCGATCCGTTCGGGCCGATCAACCCGACTCGATCCCGGTCGCCGATCTCCCAGCTCAAATCCCGGAAAATCTCCCGCCCGGCAAAGTTAACGGTCACCCCACTGAGTTGAACAATATGCATAACGTCATCCTCCATACAAATAAAAAACGGCCCCGGAATGCGCCCGGAGCCGTTAAATAGCAAAAAACATACGTGATGTATTACACGATCACAAGGCGCACCACTCCCATCGATGGCCGCCAGATGCCATAACGCACAATGCTATGATGCAAAATTTGGTCCAGTAAATCATAGAGGATATTGTATCAGATCATGCCAGCATTTTCGACAAGGGTTTTCTCATACTTGCTGCGGAAGACAGAGAGTCCACTAATTTCACGAATGACACGAATTATTTATCTTTTCATTCTTGCCTCATTCAGCTCGCTCATCTGGTAAAATAGCAGTAGGCCGCATTCAGGGAGATGGTTTATTGTGCAGTTCGTAATCTGGCAAGGATTTGATCACCAGTGGCAGCGAGAGTCGCACCGGCTGAATCGCTTTGGCTCGGTGGTAGACCTGACCGATACCCACGGTTTTTACACCAGCACGATGCAGATCGGGCGATTCCCTCCGGATCGCTGCCATACCTATGCCATGCTGCACCCTATCAAGCTGCCGGACGGTGGGCTGATCTCCGGTGAGGTTAGCGCCACGCTTGAGGGATCACTCGGCGACCGGGTAGAAGTCAGCGGGGAGCCGATCACCCACCAACTGCCCGATCACAACCTGGCCGCCACCGTCATCATGCGCGGCTTTGACATCGAATGCACCAACTTCTCACATGGATTCCACACGCGGGGATTTGGCCTCCACCTGGATCAGGTTAATCAGGATGGCGGCGAACTAACCTTTGTGCCCCGGTTCTTCATCTACCCGGATAGAAGCCCCGATCCTTTCACCGATCCGAACCGTACCCTGTGGAGGATTCTGCCCTTACCGGCCAGTGTCGAACCCAACACCCCGGACGACTTCGCCTACCGGATGACGCTCTACTACCTAATCGTCTATGCGCCCCCCGACCGCCTGATTATCTCGCCCGCGACCGGGAATAAGACCCTCAAATCGAGTTATCGCGGCCCCAGAAGCCCCCGGCGGCGGCTGGTATCCGAAACGCTGTCCGGCCAACCTGGGGATTACCGGCTGGCATCGGTGGGGATTCGGGGTATCAGTTGGGAATTACAGGACTGGCCCCGGACCCGCTTCGGGGGGCGATATTTGCGCAAGCTGGCGGGCCTGATCGATGGGATGAGTTACGATGCTCAAACCGGCGAGATGCAGTTCAATGCGCGGCAGGGCTTCACCAATGTCGGAGGGCGACAGGGCCGTGATATCGACTACATCAAAAATCCCTTCTTCCGAATCCTCCGCCGCCTGACAGAGACTGAAAAGGAACACCGTCAACGGTCGTTCCGGGCCAACTTCGGTTTCGATGTCGAGCACCGATTGACCGTCACCCTGCTGCAATTCGGCCAGGGGGCAGCCAATCATCCGCCGATCCGACTCTACAACCTGATCCGCCGGAGCAATCCCAGCGTCTCACGCCGCTTTCCGCTGGTGGTCAAGTCGGCTGGATCAGGGGATTGAAGATTCATCCACGAATTACACTAATTTCACGAATTGGAAGAAAAATCTGTGTCATTCGCGTAATTAGTGGACTCCCCGCCTTCCGCAGCGAGCCTACCCGATCACCCCGCAATCGCCAACGTCAGCCGGGGATAGGATGCCAGCCGCCAGGCCAACGCCACCGCGATCACGGTGTCATCGTGAAGGCCAGGAGGCGCGCCATAGCTGGTCGTCCCATAGCGGCTGTTGCTATAGGTGTAGGCTTCCAGCTCGCCGATCAACACCGGATCGGGCAGGATTTGCAATTCGACCTCCTCCAGCGCCTTGACCAGCGATTCGATCAGGGGTGGCTTGGTTTTGGCGGTGGTGACAAAACTCATGACCGGCAGCCCTTCGGCGCGCAGGGCTTCGATGTTTGGTTCGCCCATCGCATTGGCTTCCGCCAGGATTTGACGCGCATCCCAGCGACGGGCCAGCGCTGCGATCCGCATCCGCTGCACCGACCAGTTGATCCCACTGAACCGGTCGAGGGCCACCATCTGCCCGGTGGTCGTGTCGATCACAGCGCAGGCGGTGAAGTCCTGATAGCGCCCAAAATCGACGCCCATCACGTAATAATGCTTCTTGATCGGTTCGGTGTCGGTCGGGGCGATGGCGGCTCCGCGCACGTTGCGGAACACCTCGCCGCCGTCGGGTAGGAATTCGGCCAGGTATTCCTGGTTGAAGATGCGTTCCGGCAGCAGGGATTTAGCGTCTTCAATCTCCTGCGGGGGGATCAAGGGATTGGTGCCAGTTGGGAATCGCCACGACTGCCACTCGCTGACCTGCTGATCCAGCCCGTGCTGGTACAGCCGCCAGAAATAATTGCGTCCGCGCGGGGTTGAGATCAGCAGCGCTTTGCCACCCCGATCCGATAGGGCCGGGCGCAGGGCTGCCGTCCACGCTTCTTCGGCGACGAAGGCCGCCTCGTCGATCACCAGGAAATCCAGCCCTACCCCACGCAGGGAGTCCGGCTCATCGGCAGATTTGACGGTCAATGTGCCGCCGCCGGGTAGTTCGATGAAGCGCTCGGATTCAAGCTTGTACACCCACTTGTCATGCAGGGCACGTTTCAGGGTTCGCCAGGGTTGGAAGGAGTGGCTGTAGGTCGGGGCGACCCACCAGACCTGCCGACCGCGCTGGGCAAGCAGGGCGCACATCCTCAAGCCGAGGGTGGTTTTCCCCCAGCGACGACCGCAGGCAACGACCTTGAACCGCGCCGGGTGATTGGCGATCTGGCGTTGATCCCGGCGCAGGCGGGGAATCGTGGTGATAGATTTGGGCGTGCTCGGCACGCTTTGCTTGTCTTCCATCGGTGCTCCCAACCGCTAATGATTTAGAATTTATGTTCTAAACACAGCATAACCGATGGGGTGGGCGCTGTCAAGTGATCATCCGATCACATGAGTTTGAGGATTCAAACCAGTTGCCTCCTTTTGGTATGAACTGAAGGTTGCTTGATTAACAAGTCTCACTTGTGTTAGGATGATTGTGGTAGGAATGACACTTGCTTTAAATCATTCCCAACTATACAGAATCAAAGAAATGAGGAAAAGAAATGCAGTTATTAGTCCTTTTAGCTGCAGATTATGCAAACCTGGCAATGGGCAGCAAACTCAATGTAATGGGTATTTTTGACGAAATCCATGCCCACCAGTTTCCAGCTAGGCATTCATCTATGTATCTGGTGGTAAAACTACGTGCTGACCTTGGAGAAATTCCAGAAAAACGCAGATTGATGGTTAAGCTGCTTGATGAAGATGGAGCAGAAGTAATC
>JBNKDD010000214.1:0-9752 GCA_050288085.1 Anaerolineae bacterium | reverse complement strand
GCCAGCCCACGGTCATAATAGGCCCAGGCCAATCTTGGGGTGAGGCTGAGTGCTTTGTTGGCATCTGCTATCGTGAGATCAGTAAAACCAAGACGATAATAAACTCTGGCACGATAAGCATAGGTTTCTGCATGCTCAGGCTCAAAGGCCACAGCTTGATTGAAATCTAGCAACGCCAGTTCAATATCATTTAAAGAATAATAAGCCTTCCCACGTGGGAAATATCCGCAAGAAAGATAAGGTTTCCTCTCAACGGCTTTGGTGTATTCCAGGATAGCAGCATCATAGTCCCCTGATTCGTAGTATTCATCCCCTTGATTGACAAATCCCTGAACGGGCAGGCAGGGAAGCTGCTCCAGGAAAATCTGGATAAATGAGATAGCCACGATATAGAGTGGAATAGAGAGGACACCAGCAATAATGATAAACAGCGTTGTTCGCTTCTTTTTCCTGGTCTTTCGATTAGCCTGGGTATCCTCTGGCTGAATCGGTGGTTCTTCAATGCTCAGTTCATCACTATCCATCATGGCCCCTCCCGGCGATAGATATGGTGGTAAACATGATAGATGCAATCAGGGAGATTTGCCAATGATCCGCCCGGCGGGTGTCCTATGCTTCGCCAGCGGGTGATTCCTCGCCTTTCTCTGACCATGTATAATTGAGGCTTAGAATCAGGGGGCAGAAGATACAATCTCAAGCTAAAGACTCAGGAGGGATTAGATAACCATGCCGGATAACTCGGAATAGCCTTACAAGTCATGGGAACTGCGGAAACGCGATGGGAATGTACTTATCGGTCGCCTGTTCGCCTGTGATCTGGATTTCCCCTTTTTCATATGCAAATTCGAGCCAACGTCTGCCTTTGAAGAATACCAACCACTATTTGATGAGGACCTGGAGATATTTGATGATCCGTCAGCAGAACCAGATTGGGAAAGATCTGATGAGATCGATACTACTCTCAACCGGGAACTCCTATTGATACCGGGCGAAGGTGGGGAAGAGGTGGCCGAGTTTCTACTTCATATTGACGCGATGGAAGGCAAGGGTTGGTTTCGGGTGATATTCAAGGGGGAGTAAAAATATGAGCAACGGCATGAACATCCAAAGAATGGAAGGTAAGCTTGAAACAGCACGAAAGCGGCTGAAAGAAGCAATATCCGCATTACGGTCAAAACCCAAAGGCGGCGAACAAGAAGCTTATCAGCGTGCTCGTAATGATGTACTAGCTCTTGAGCGAGAAGTGGCGGCGGCAAAAGGAGAAGAATACGCCATCACGATTGACTTTCCGGTTTTGTGGGATACAGGAGCACCGCTGCCACATGTGTTGTCCAATGATTCGCAAGTCTTCCTGATTTTTTACCTGGCTACTTTTGATCCCGATTGGGATGGTACTCATGCAAAAATGCGTAAACCAGACGATGAGACAGCGGAATCATTGGCTGTTGTAGAGTTTCAAAGACCTTTAAGTGTCAAGTTTGGGTCACCCAATGATGAGGTGTTCTCAGGGCATCCCCTGTATGGTAAAGGTCTTGAATTCTATCGGGCTCAGGTTGTTGAAAATTCGAGATGGATTGCAGAGATTGAATCGATCAATAAAGTACACCCGAATTACAACCCGGAGACCTGGCACAAGCTGCATCACTATATTTTGTGGTTTCACGACACAACATTTGAATGTATAGCCCGTCGATACGAAGTTGAAACTTATCATGAGAGCCTGGGCAGCGTAATGGAAAGAGTGTCAAAACGTCTGCTGAAGTAGCCTTACATGCCCACTAGCAGGAACGATCTCGAAACAAGTTGCAGCCTCAGCCCGCCAACCACGCCTCGGTGATCGAGCGGATATGCTGGTAATAAGCATCACGGCGGGCCTTAAGGATATCCTCGTGATAGGCCCTGGCAACATCCAGGTTGCGGGCCGAGAGCACCGCCATCCGGGCCGGGTCGGTGAGGATCTCTCGAATCTTGTCGGCGAGGGCGTCGGCATCACCGGGTGGGACCAGTTCGGATTCGTCCAGGAGTTCGGGGAAGCCGCCGACCGTCGATCCGATGGCGGGCAGGGCACGGGCCATCGCTTCGATCAGGGCGCGGGGCAGTCCCTCCGAGCGGGAGGGTAACACAAACAGGTCGGCCTGATCCAGGTGATCACGCACCGCCTGCCCGCCGGGAAGCTGACCGGTAAAAGTCACCCGGTCGGATAGGCCCAGCGATGCAACCTGCGCTTCAAGTTGGGGACGTACCTTACCATCACCAACCAGGGTGAGGGTCAGGTCAAGGCCGGTATGCAGACAACGGTCCAGGGCATCGATCACGACGTCCGGAGCCTTATAATACTGCCCCAGCGATCCGACCAGCACCAGGTGAAAAGATCGTTTAGCCAGGTCAGCGGGGCGCGGCCTCTCGACAAAGGCCAGGTCATCCAGTTCTACGCTTGAATAATGGGTTGAATAGGCGTCCGGCCTGGGTGGGTAGCGCTGCTGGAGCATCCACTCGGTGACGTAGGCGACGCCATCGGCCAGGCGGCATTGGCGGCGCAACTGGCGAGCGAACCACCATCTAAACAATGGCCGCAGAGGGTGTCGAACAGCACCCGGCGCAAAGACATCATGGGGATCGCCAACAACTTCCAGGCCATAGGGATGATCGAAGCGGCGGAGACGGGGCGCGATGAAATCGGCGAGCGGTGATCCAACCCGCATGATGACGGCATCCTCGTGGCGGATGGCTGCCCAGATCGCCCGGTGGATGGCGGGGAACCGCTGAAGGTATTGCAAAGGGCCGAGGTAATGGGGGATCGGGGCGAAGGATACCCGGTCACCGTCTACTTGATTCCAAAAGAGTTCGGCGGCGGGGACATCCTGCGCACGCGATAAGATAAGGACCTCGTCAAATACATCGAGGTAGCGCGTCCAAAATGGATAGGGGAACATCGACCGCGTCCAGATCGCGCCGTCCGGGGTGCGATCAAAACGCTGCTCAACCGAGACTACAACTCGCATGGTCAGGCCGTTCTCCTCCTTGATCGCCGGGTCAGCACCTGCACCGCCAGATAGGGCAGCAGTGAATACCAGACCAGGAAGCGCAAAATACCGGTCGCATCGCTGCGGGCATACATCAGGAAGAAGCTCAGGAATGCGGCCAGCATCGCCAACCGGGCGGGCCGGTCTGACCGGTCGCCCCATAAGACCAGCTTCGCATATAAAAAGCCGATCACGCCGACAACGATCGGGGCCCCGAACCAGCCAAAATTCAGGTAAGCTTCGGCAATCAGAGAATAGCCCAATCCGCCCCCCTGTGCTGCCAGGAATGGGGCAACCGTCTGCACTAACCAGCGGCTGGGCTGATTGACAACCGCCGGGTGAATGTCCCAGAACAGGTTGGGGATCAACGCCAGGAGCGCATAACCGTAGCCTGCACCATACTCATAAGCCCGGATGTAGGGGACAAATTCCAGGGTATAGGCGATGGTCTGCATCGATGAGCCAACTTCATGAACTGCCGCCACCGTCGGATTTTCGATGGAGAAAAACACCTCAACCATATAAGCGGCGCTCAACCGCTCCTGGCCGGGCAGGTTGCGGATCGCCCGGACGAGCGGCATTGTCACGAACAATATCACCAGCAGCACACCCATCAACGGCGAGGCCGAAAGGGGCCGAATCCGGCGGTGCCACAACCAGGCATAAGCCACCAACGACAGGGCGGCCACACTCCGCCGCCCCAGAAACAACTGGACAAGGGCATAACTGACAACCACAATGGCCGAAACGATAATGTCGGCCCGGCGGTCTTTGCTGCCTGACAGCAGGAACAAAGCCCCCGGAACCAGGAAGCTTGCCAGAATTTGCGGGCCTGCCGCGATCCCGATATCGGCTTCCTGCTGGAAAAGACTGGCGTAGCCACCCGCCAACACGATCAGGAGTGCATCGCGGATAGCGAGCAGTGAAAAGGGAAAAGAGATGACTATCAGCACCCAACCAACAATCCGAATGGCCCGGGTGCTGGCCGGTTCGGAATCGGGTTTCGGGTCGGGATGGCTGGAGACGGCCAGCACCCCGCCAAGATGGAAGGTCAACAAGCTCACGGCCACCAGAAACAGGGTCTCGATCACCGTGGTTTGGAGAAACTTACCATCAAGCGGGCCGATCTCATTGAGGCCGAACACTTGCAGGATAGCGTGCCCGGCGTTGAAGGCCATCATCGAGAACAGGAACAAGATATAGGGATCAAAAAGACTGCGCTTCAACAGCCACCACGACCAGACGACCCAGACGAAAGATAGCAGCAGCAGCAGGGATAAGCCGTATATTGCCGAATCGGGCCGGAAGTTGTGCAGGAACGGATTGATAATCCCCAGCACAACCAGGGTGGTTGCATCCAGAAAGATGATCACCCAGCGCTTGCTTCGGTCTGATAATCTAACCCGGCTGTGCTGCATAAATCCCCTCTAGTTCTCGGACGCTTGTCGTAATATTAAATGCACTTTCCTCCATTATAGCAAGCGCCCCAGCCTGGTCGATGCCCGGCGCGGTGTCCTTGACCGGCAATAGTTTATCGAGCCAGATCGACGCAAGCTGCGAGGGCGAGAGTCGGCCAAGCGATAGGGAGTCGATCAGATCAACCTCGCCCGTGATGGTGTCGGACAGCAGGTAGGGAAGCCCGGCGGCCTGCGCTTCGATCACGGTGATGGGGAGTCCCTCGTAAAATGAGGGCATGACAAATACATCCATTGCGCCGGAAAGCAGGCGGGGCACATCGGCACGCAGCCCGGCGAAGATCACCACGTCGGACAAACCGCGTTGGCGGGCCTGCTGCTCGATCTCCGGGCGGAGCGGCCCATCCCCGACCAATAACAGACGGGCGGTAGGATCGCGTTGAGCCATCTCTGCCGCAATATCGAGTAATAGAGCATGGTTCTTCATCGGACTGAAGCGCCCGACATGACCGATGACAAAAGCATCCGGCGGGATTCCGAATTCGACCCGCACGGCCTGACGGCCCTGGCGGAAAGGATCAAAATCGATGCTGTAATAAAATACCCGAAATCGGGGATCGGATTGCCAATCTGCGCCCAGCAAAGCGGCTGCTGCCTGTTGGCTGGCTGCCAGTCCACCGGTCGCATAGCGATGTATCCAGGAGCGCATTAACTGCATGTATAAGCGGCGGGGCAAAGAAGCCAGTTGATCCTTCGCGGAGGTATCGGTGTGGGCATGGGCCAACCGGATTGGAATCCCGGCCTGATAGGCCAACCGCATGATGTAGCCGGAATAATGATGGACGTGGCTGTGAATCACATGGATCGGGCCGTGCTCGTGGATGATCTGCTTAAAGGCGCGGGCATAGGCCAGCGGGCGGTTGTGCTCCGGGCAGGGAAAGATCGCCGATCCGAGTGAGCGGACTTCGTCGTCGTAGGCTGCCGGTTGATCGGTGTGAACCAGGAAATCGACCTGGAAGCGGTCACGGTCGATGTGGCGGAGGATGTGCATCAGCCAGGTCTCGACTCCGCCTCGGTTCATTGCCCCGATGATGTGTAGAATGTGGGTTTTCATGGAAGCTATTCCAGGCTTCAAAACTAAATAACACCTTGTTCATAGTGTAACTCAAAAAGGAATGTCCGTTTGATTGTGCCCGGTCACTATAGCATTTGCGCGAAGATCAGAATAGAATCTAACGTCAACGTTATTTATTTTGGTTGCAGGTAACCTAGAAAAAAATATGTCATCAGATGAAGCTGTAGAAGCTCGTCCTTCATTATCTACATTCTTTATCGGGAGGCCGCTGGAAACAAAAGCGCTCTCCCACCAAACCGTGAGTAAACCGGTCGGGTTGGCGGTTTTTGCTTCGGATGCGCTGTCATCCACCGCCTATGCGACCGAAGAAATCCTGATCATTCTGGCGCTGGCCGGGAGTGGAGCCGCCATCCTCGGTCTATCAATTCCGCTGGCGATTGCGATTGCGGTCCTGATCGTGATCGTCACGATCTCGTACCGGCAGACGATTCACGCCTATCCAAACGGCGGCGGGGCGTATATCGTGGCCCGCGATAATTTCGGCGAAATCCCGGCCCTGATCGCCGGGGCGGCGCTGCTGACCGACTATATCCTGACGGTGGCGGTCAGTATCTCAGCGGGCGTGGCGCAAATCACGTCGGCTTTCCCGGAACTGCTGCCCTTCCGGGTCTACCTGGCTGTAGGTATGATCGTGCTGATCACGATGATCAACCTGCGCGGTGTGAGGGAAAGCGGAACCGTCTTCGCTATCCCGACCTATTTCTTCCTGGGGATGATGTTCACGATGCTGATCGTTGGAGCGGTGCGGTATTTCTCCGGGACTCTGCCGGTCGTCACCGGGGTGGAGGCAGTCGAGTCGGCACTTGCGCCGCTGACGCTGTTCCTGATCCTGCGGGCTTTTTCGAGCGGCTGTACGGCGCTGACCGGGATCGAGGCGATCTCAAACGGGATCACGGCCTTCAAAGAGCCGCGCAGCCACAACGCCGCCACCACCCTGATCTGGATGAGCGGCATCCTGATCACGCTGTTCCTGGGACTCACGCTGCTGGCCCATCAGGTGCAGGCATTACCCAGCGAAACCGAGACGGTGATCTCACAACTGGCCCGGACGATCTACAAACCGGACAGTCCGTTCTACCTGCTGACGCTGGCGGGTACGACGCTGATCCTGATCATGGCGGCTAATACCAGCTTTGCCGACTTCCCCCGGTTGGCGGCACTGCAAGCCGGTGACGGCTTTCTGCCCCGGCAGCTCACTTACCGGGGCAACCGGTTGGTGTTCTCGTGGGGGATCGTCGGGCTGGCGGCGCTGGCCTCGCTGCTGGTGATCGTATCGAATGCCCGGACGACCGCCCTGATCCCGCTGTATGCGGTCGGCGTATTCCTGAGCTTCACGATTTCACAGGCGGGGATGGTCGTTCACCTGCGGAAATTGGGGCAGATCGAACCGGGTGAAACGGTTCAGGGACGCGAAACCATCCTGGAATATGATAAGGGCTGGTGGTATAAAATGGTGCTCAGCGGTTTCGGGGCGCTGTGTACCGGCGTGGTGATGATCATCTTTGCGGTGACGAAATTTGCCTCCGGGGCGTGGTTTGTAGTACTGCTGATCCCGACCCTGGTGTTGATCTTCTTCCGTATTCACAGCCATTATAAAGATGTGGCTGCCGGGCTGAGAACCGGTCGAACCCTGGAGAATATCGCGCCGCGCAATATTCAGACTGTGATCCTGGTGGATGGGATTCACGGGGGGACGGTCAGGATGGTAAACTTCGCGCGGTCGTTGGGGCATCCCTGGCGGGCGGTTCATATCGCCGTTAACCCGGATAAAGCAGAACAGATCCAGCAAGATTGGCAGCGGGTGATCGGAGAGGGCGAACTGGTGGTGATCCCGTCGCCGTACCGGCACCTGGCGGCCCCGATCCGGGATTACATCCGCGACCTGTTAGAAGCCGATCCCGACTCGTTTGTGCATATCATCATGGGTCACCTGGCGATGCAGAGTTTCTGGGAACAGGTTTTACATCAGAACAGCGCCTTTATCTTTAATGTGGCACTGACCGGTTTGGGACGGGTGGCGGTCACGCAGGTGCCTTACCAGATTCAGCACCAGAGATCAGAGGCGCTGCCGGGTGCAACCATAAAATAAATGTAGAAATAGTGAGCAGGAGCAGAAACGTGGCACGAGTTGATAACAAAGGCGTGCGGATAGACTACATCGACAGCGGCGAGGGTGATACCGACCCGTCGATGGTTCCGCTCGTGATCGTGCCGGGGATGTTTGGGCGGGCGGAAGATTATCTGAACGAGATTATGGCGCTGGCTCCGCGTCGGTGTGTGGCGGTCAGTTTGCGCGGTCGCGGGAAGAGTGATACACCCCCGACCGGCTATACCTTTGAAGACCAGGTTTCGGATCTCCGGGCGGTGATCGAGCATCTCCGCCTGGAGGATTTCTGCCTGCTGGGGGTATCGGTGGGGACGGCTTTTGCACTGGGTTATGCAATCCGGCACGCGGCCCGGCTCAATGGGCTGATCATCGCCGATCACCCGGCCCGTTACCCCCTCCTACCACCGGAATGGATCGAGCAGACTCTATACTCGCTGCCGGACGACGATATCGACTTTCACCTGTTGGAAGCCCTCCAATCCGAGTCAGAAGCGGTCGAACTGTGGGACCGGTTGGAGAATGTCGGCTGCCCGGTGCTGGTGATGCGGGGTGATCAAGCTGACTCGGAACTTAGCCCTGCTGAAGCGGAGCGCTATCTACACGCCTTCCCGGTGGCGATGAACGTGGTGTTCACCGGCTCCGGGCACGATCTGCGCCTGCCCAGCTATGAGCGTTTCGTCGGGGCGATCCGGTTGTTTCTGGGTCAGTTGGATGCTGTGAGGTGAGAATCTAGGCTACAAACAAGTTGTCAGAAATAGCCGCCGGTACGACCTTCGGTCGCCATAAACTTCGCGGCTAAGTCGTTCGTACATTCTAGAATCCCCCCCCGGCCTATTTCAACAAGGCAATATATAATAAATATAGCCCAACACCGGGAGGGGATTGAATGATTGAGTTTTCCAGACAACGATTGCAGCTTATCACTATGGCGGCTTTCCTGATAGGAACCGTCATGATTTCTATGTGTGCGTGTTCTACTCAAGCAACACCCACAGCTATCAGCCCACCAACCAGTACACCGGTTAGCGTCCCCCCCATTAAGCTAGTTTTGATCGATTTAGATGATTATGAAGCGCTGCCGGGCGAAACCCTACACCTTCTCACTGAGGGCCTTGACGGTGAAATAGCCGAGGGCCTTTCGATCGGGACAGGAAATATCTGGTCCGATCAATCTACTAAAGAATGGCAGGCCACTCTGTGGATTTCCAATGACCTGTGCTACAGCGCTCATGGAAGGACTGTTTACATCGACGATAGCATTGAGTTTGCCGGTTATCTGATACGAATCGTAGATATTAAAGACGGCGGGGTAGCGGCTGCGATAAGCGGCCAGTTGTCAAGCCCGGAGGGGATCACCGCATCGTGTATAACTAGCCCCTATAATCGCTTACCCGGTGAGCAAGTCGTCGATGTGTATTATGAGAGACAATCCAGTTCTGAGTTTGGCACCATTGAATCTGGTGACTCTTTTTGGATTGAAGAATACAGCGACATGAATGGTGAGGCAGTGGAGGAAGGACCAGCAGCAGAATTAAAGATTGTGCCAGAGGGACAATCAGAAACCTGGGAAGGGACCGTCCACATAGGGGATACTATTGAGGTTGGGGGATACCGGTTCCGCGTATCAGATATCAACGAGGTCTTCGTCTCGCTGATCTGGATACAGGTGGACTAAGCCACTGTTCAGAAGGATAGGGATACATTGAATGAGTATATTGGGGTTGGTTACTTACACAATGGATCTTGCCGGGTTTCATGACTATCTGGAGTCGGTGGTATTTGTGAACGGTGAATATCGGCGTGACTTGTTACATCAACATGCTGTTAAGGTCTTTAATGAAGCTTCTGAACAAACAAAAGAGATTTTCGAAGATCTACGTATTGATGAAGAAGACTTAGAAGATAAAGACCCCGAAATAGCTGATATGGATGGTGATTGGTATTTGATTGCCCTGGTGCCACATCTGCAACCTAATCGCATTGTCAATTTCTTGAAGACGATGTATATCGGATGGGACATCTTAAAAATCGCAGGCTGGGAAGATGAACAATGTCATGCCCTGTTGATAGGC
>JBNKDD010000213.1:0-9755 GCA_050288085.1 Anaerolineae bacterium | reverse complement strand
TGAACAACACCAAGCTGAGAAAACGAGCGGCCACATATACGCCTGCTTCCACGCCGCCGGTTGTGATGGTCAGCGGGCCAAGTTGCGCCAACAGGCGGCCCTGATCGCGGAATAGAATTTGTAAAATCAGCAGCACCAGCGCTGTTGAAATAAACAGCTTCAAACCCCGTACCTGTGCGAGCGGCAAACGGGTTATGAGAAACAATAAAACCGCTGCCGCCAGGACACCTGATACCGCCCACGGACTGTGCAGAATGAACACCAGCACTGTCACAAATAACAGCCATGCCAGCTTAACCAGTGGATGCAGGCGGTGAAGCAGACTGGTGCCTGATTGGTAAGTAATCAGCGGTTTCACGATGCAGCCTCAAGCGGCACATATACATCTTTGCCTCGCTGAGCCAGTTGTTCAAAGCCTTGTCTCACCGGTGCATCAACCACGATCTGCCCCGCTTCCAGAAAAAGCAGTCGGTTGGCGTAATGGGCTGTAACGTCGGGATTATGGTTGACCATGATGACCATGCCGCCTCCATTAACGTGGTCAGCCAGCAAACCCATCAGAAACGCGGCATTCTCAACATCCTGACCGATCAGAATTTCGTCCAGAAGGATGAGCTGAGGGCGATAGGTCAGCACCGACACCAGGTTCAGGCGGCGTTTCTGACCGTAGCTTAACCGGTATGGGTGATCGTCCAGCCGGTCGGACAGCCCGCACTGTTCCAGCAGCTGCCGGGCATGCGCTTCAACCGAGTCGTCAAGCATCCCAAAATTGACCGCTGCGAAGATCGCTTCCTCCCAGACAGTTGAAGCAAACAACTGGTGTTCGGCATTCTGAAAAACAACGCCAACCTGCTGGGCAAATTTTGACACGGGTGTTTGGGCCGGGTCATATCCGAGCACGTCGATGCCTCCGCCTCGTGGGTTATGCAACCCGCATAAGCTGTGTAGGAGGGTCGTCTTGCCGGAGCCGTTATCGCCCATCAGCGCCACAAATTCGCCGGAGTGCACGGTCAGCGAGACACTCGCAAAATGTCATCCTGGCCGTGCCCCGCCACCAGATCCTTAACCGCGACAACCGGGGGCGAATCAACGATGGGCGGATCAGGACGGCGCGACGCCGGTATCAACCAGTTGGTTGTGCTGCCCACCAGCGGCCCATCAGCGATCACCCTACCATCTTCCATCCGGATCAATCTCGGTGAGAAGGGCGCAAGATAGGCCACTTTATGCTCAATAACAATCACAGTGATATCCGACTGGGTGCGGATGTCCGCTATCACCCGGAAGATATCCGCTGTAGCCGTCGGATCGAGATTCGAGGTTGGCTCGTCAAAGATCAAGACCTGTGGCCTGGCGGCCATCATGGCCGCGATGGCGACTTTCTGCTGCTCACCGCCGGATAGCGCTGCCAGGTCGCGGTCGATGAGGTGGGCAGCGCCAACCACATCCAGCGCCCAATCGATCCGCTGGCGGATTTCGTCACGGGGCAGGCGGCGGTTCTCCAGCCCAAAAGCGATCTCATCGATCATCGTCAATGTGCAGAACTGCGCTTCGGGGTTTTGCTGAACCAGCCCGACAACCTCCGCCAGATCGTAAACCGGGGTGTGCTGGACGTTCATTCCAGCTGAGGTAACCGTTCCTTCCGCTTCCCCATCGTACTGGCTGAACAAATAGCCGCCAATGCCCAGCGCCAGCGTTGATTTACCACAGCCGGACGGCCCGGTCAGCACGACAAACTCGCCCTGTTCGATGTTAAGGTTCACATGCTGCAAAGCATGATGCTGGCTGCCCGCAAACCGGTAGCTGAAATCACGCAGTGTGATCATTGCACACTGATGCGAAGGACCGGTGCCAGCAGCACCTCGCCATCCATGCGGGCCACGGCAAAAGAGACGGTGTCCGCATCAATGACCGTAAACAGCCGGAGATCATCATCAGGCAGCACTTCCGATAATGATAGGGTTACTTCCTCACCATCAGCCCCATAGAGGATCACGTTCTGCGCGCTCGCCTCTGGTGCCATCGACTCCAACACCTCGCCGAGCGGCGCACCCTGTAATTTCTGCGGGCCAGCACCGACATCAATGGTTGTGCTGTCCATGGCAGACACCCAGTCTGCCGGGTCGAATGGTGCCGGGGCTTGCAGTGCCCCTTCTACCGGCAGCGTCGATGAGCCGATTACAATCACTTCCTGCACGCTGCGCACCCAGGCTTTACTGCTCTCTGGGCCGACGATATCATACGATGCTTCATCTCCCCGCCCCTGTGGAGCCAGCAGAATGCTGTCGTTATGATGCAGTTCATCCATGCTGATCAAAAAGGCGTAGCCATCGGTAGCGCGCAGCAGGATTTTCTCGGCATCAGAGGCTGGTTCGGCCCGGCGGATGATCTCGGCCAGGGGATATCCTTCGTAGCGAGTGGTGGTATCGCGCAGGGTGGCTTCGGCCTTCGTCAGCGAAATATCATCGTGTTCAGCCGGGAAATCATATGGGGCAGAAACCGCCCCGCCAATGTGAACCGCCGGCGGGCCGCTCAATGTCTGGCGCAGGTAGATAAACAGGCCGCTAATCAAAACGAGTACAACGACCAGAAAGATCGGGTAAACCCGGCGGTTCATCGTCTGCGGTTCGCGATCTTTAACCACCCCGGACCGGCGCAGCGCATTGAGCAAAGCAAAGCCCAATACACCAGCAAACAGCACCCCGGAGGCGAAGGCCACCCCACCGATCAGCAGCATGGCACCATAAGCCATTACATCGGCAGGCAGCGAGGCGAACAACTGGAATACAAATACATTTGATGCCGCAGCCAACCCTCCGGCTATGGCATAGGCGGGCAGACTGTCCCGATTGCGAAAGGGCAGCAATCCGAGATCCACCAGGATACCGGCTGTAACATCCACCAGCAGCACCAGCAGGCCATGTGTGTTGCCGGTCAGCAGCTCTACGGCCCCTTTGAGAATACCGGTGATCGTTCCTGCGCCCTGCTTGCCCGTCAGCCCGACCGCCAGGATCAGCCACAGGACGTGCAGCCCAGCCGCCCACTGCGTTGTCCCGGCAAAGCCAACCACCGACTGCACCATATCGCCCAGTGCATTGATATAGGTGCTGGTCACACCGCCCAACGCGGCGAGGGCCGCCATCATCAGTAAGTCACGGGTTGAATAGTAATAGGGTGTACGAGACTTCATCTTATTATTTGTAGTTGTTGTTGGATGATAGTTTGCGGATAATCCTTCTAAGCAGTATACCCGATCTTGTATCAATCAATACAGTATAGTTGTCACGATTTGGTGATGATAGAACGCAGACCTGTGTTGTCCAACCGGCATAATATTCACAGGAAGGAAGGTTGAAAATGGACCGGACCCCCGTTTTCCGGGAAATCGCAAAGTCGATCCGGCAGGAAATCCTGTATGGTACGTTGGAGCCTGACTCAGAACTGCCAACCGTCCGTGAGATGGCGGAGAAATGGGGCTGTGCGCCGGGAACCGTGCTGCGTGCTTACCAGGAACTGGCGGCACAGGGCTTGATCGTCAGCCGGTCGGGTTCTGGTACGCGGGTTGCATCCGATGCTGCCTCAGTGGGACAGACACCGCTGCGCCGCGCCTCATTGATCAACCAGGCCGAGACCTTTCTGCTGTCTGCCATATCATCGGGCTACAGCGTGGAGGAGATCGCACTGGCCGTGCACATGGCACTTGATCGCTGGCGGGTGCTGGCTGATACCGCCGATGTCCGACCGGCGGACGAACTACGTTTTGTCGGCAGCCATGACCCCGCCCTGACCATGCTCGCCAACCGGTTTGCAGAGCAAGTGCCTGATACTAAGCTGCGGCTCACATTCGGTGGCAGCCTGGGCGGCCTGATAGCACTGGTTCGCAACGAGGCAGATATCGCCGGGGCGCACCTATGGGATGCTGAGACAGACAGCTATAACCACTCCTTTGTGCGACGACTCTTGCCGGGACGCCGGGTAGCACTATTGACCCTGGCGGATCGGCATGTGGGCCTGATCACCGCACCGGGTAACCCGCTGGGTCTGCACAACTTGTCAGACCTGACGCGCTCAGACATCCGGTTCATTAACCGGCAGCCGGGGGCAGGAACACGGGTCTGGCTGGACGCACAGTTGAGTCAGTTGGAGGTATCCTCCTCCGACATTAACGGCTACGAGGAAGAAGTAGTAACCCATTCCGAGGTTGCCAGCATCATCAGCGAGGATCGGGCTGAGGTTGGATTAGGCATCGAAGCAGCAGCATTAGCCTATGGGCTTGATTTTATATTGCTAACGACCGAACGCTATGACCTGGTCATCCCGGCAGAGATATGGGATTTACCAGCAGTCCAAACCCTGGTCCGGTGGTTGGCAACCGAAGAAGCCCGGACTGCCATTATGGACCTTGGTGGCTACGATATCAGCCATACCGGCGAGATAGAGTGGGTTGGATGACGCTTCTAGTACATCAAGTGTCGCGCTTTCTCGCAGGTAGACAAAGTTAAAGCCAACGGAGATACCGCAGATTGAAGGGACTCAATCCGCGAATTTCATTCGAGGTGGTTTTTTCTCACTCCTTATCAACTGATTCCACTCTACATGTTCGTGGGTCATTTTGCGCTCCTGCCCACTCTTTTTCCTAAAATTGATGGTATTGCATCATGAACGCTTTCCCAGATTGCCCAGCATCCTATCCAGTTTATCACCATATTTCGCTTTGGTATCATTATTTGAAGCGGTTGTATTGGCTGGAGCCAGTGACTGCATACGCAAGTTGCTCAAGGCTTTGTCCAGTTCATCGGCGATCATGTAGCAGAAGTCCTTCGCATCGATAAGGGTCGGTGTTTCCTGATGCCCTTCCAAAGCTCGACGCAACAAAGCACGGATCGCTTCACTCCGACCTCCTGCTGGCTGCCCTTCCAGTCAGGCAATGATATCCCCATCACGCTCGGCATCAAGCCGTAAGTTGATACGATAGGTCTTCCTCATGCTCCTTCCCTTTCATGCGTGTATGACATTGTCATACCAAGTTACTAACCACCGGGCACTGAGCAAATGAGCGAGAGTTGAACAAGCCGCGAAACCTCGATAAGGTTGAGTTTGCTAACAAAACCAAGTCGAGAAGAACGCGAAAATGCTGTCCAACTCTCAACTGTATAGTAAATGGCGGAAGCGTCTGGCACGTCGAAAGAACTCACGCTGGAAATTGTGGGAATGGTAGACCGCACCGACCAGATGATCACGATAGGCGTGACCGCTCCCAACTATGCGCCGGTTGGCGTGTTTCCGAAAAACATCCTGCCTGAGAATGTGGGAGCGATCATCGACATTGAGCCAGATCAGATCGGCGCACTACGAAGCGCACTGAGCAATACGCCCGGTGTCTTTCTGCTGGATGGAAACCCGGCTGCTCAACGATGTCATCAACCGGACTGTCAGCCACTTCTCGACCTTTCCAATCCTGATTGCCGTATTGGCCCTGCTGACCGGAAGTATCGTGATTGCTAATTCGGTAGCATTATCCACCAGGGAAAGGCGTCGCGAGATCGGGATCATGAAGGCTATCGGCGTACAGCGCGAACGTGTGCTGGGAATGCTGCTGCTCGAATACAGTCTGATGGGAATGATCAGCGGTCTGCTGGGGGTCGGTATCGGCGGTGCTGCTTCGCTCGTACTGCTGCGGGTGTTTTTTGGAACCGGGGCGATCAGCAGCTTTCCATACCTGACAGCCCTGGGATTGATGGTGTTGTGCGTGGTTGTTGCTGTACTGGCAGCAATTGTCACTGCCTGGGGAGCCGCCGGTGAAAAGCCGCTCCACGTGCTGCGCTACGAATAGGTTATCGATATCCCATATTAGCCATATAAAATAAGGCTTTCACGATCAAAAAGACTCCACCAGAACGATTCTGATGGGGTCTTTTCCGGTGCATCATTTTGGTGTAAACAAATAACCGAGTTCCTTCAGCCGGTTTTGAAAACGCCTTAGAAGAGATATACGAATGAGGATGGTTTTGTTATCAAGCCGCTGGCATAATTTTGGTAAAATCTCGTCCTCATTTATCAAATCGGCCAGGCCGGGTTGTTTGAGTTGTACCAGCAGTGCCTCGCCAAGCCCTTTGAATGCACTTTGATTACGATCTAGCTGAGACAACCAATCAGAGACCGTGGGCGGGAGATCACCTTGATGAGAGTCTTTCAGAAAGGCGCTGATTTGCTCCAGGCTTTGCCCATTCTCAACGGCAGTGAGTATCTTGGCGGTATCCAGTTGATAGATCTGATCGTCAACCTGATCGGCGAGCGTCTCTAATTGCAGTTGCGCAGCGGGTGGCAGATCATCCAGCAGATGCAGCCGCCGCTGCTCATCAATCCTAAACCGTTCCTTTTTCCTGGGCTGGCCGGGGATATAGTTATCGGCCTGCCCCAGCAAATAGGCTCCCCATTTGTTGATACGGAAATATAGAAGGCTGTCATAGGCGCTGACCGGATCGTCAATGTATAAATCACCCAGAGGAAGCAGCGTAAAATACTCATCTTCGGCAAAGGCAATATCGACCGCGCCCAGAGTCGCCAGGTATTCCCAGATAATAGCGTTGATATACAATCCCCTGGTCACCGCCCAATACGTGTTGCCATAAAGTTCGCCATAATAAGACGAGCCAACGTGGAGATTGCTATAGTAGGTTTCTTCTACGTCAAAATCGAAATCCCAGATGATAAGCGCCCGGTAAAAATCGGTAATGTTGATCCAGACACCTACCGGGCACCACGACAAAGCCTCGATCACCTTTCCCCGGCGAAATCCAGGCGGAGTCAAGCTGGTGCGATTCGATCCTACGCCGCGAAGCTGGTCGATCCGCTGCAATTCATCGAAGCCTTTATTCTCAACCCATTTCTCAAATGCATCGAGCAAGATGTTGGAATCCTGAGTATGCAAGTATTCCCGCCCGGGTTCAGTCAACTTGCCACTGTAAGAAGAAACCAGCCCAGCCTCCTGTGTGAAGACATCCAGACCAAAGGGACGAATGGTGTTTCGCCCGGTAACTTTTTCCGGCAGTTCGCGGAAATCTCCATCAAGCAGGTTAGATAGCAGCTTACGAACGCTGGCAGCGGTCAGGCGGTGATTGGTCTGACTTAACTTAGCTTGGCTCAATTCGACCATCCGTAGATAGGTCAACAGGTCGGCGCGGCCTGTCAATTCGGTTTCGACCGTGATGACCGGAGAGGAATAATCCTCCGTTTCCACTGCTATCGGAGTTTTCTCTATCCCCTCAAGTTGAAAACGCTCAACAGGCAGCACTAAATTTTCCAGCAAGGGCATCAGGTCTTCTGGAATTTGATTGTCAACGACAAAGATGTCGAAGAGTATCGGGGTCTTGTTATAGTAATATAATCGGCGATCTTCCTGGGGACGGGGCGGCAGTTGTCCGTACTGGTTGATAAAGGCGGAGGCGTTAAATTCACCCCCATTATGGTAAGCGGTAGAAACTGCCCGCTGCGCAATAGGGTCTAAGCGCTCCCAAACCTTTTTCAGCGCGGCCTGATCCAGCATTCGTTTACAGATAAATTCGATCCGATCCGCTTTGCGGGTGATCGAACTATCGCCGCCAAGCAGTTTAACGTAATCCTTGAGCGTATCGCTGTTCCATTGATCCAGGCGATCATGCAGAGTCATCATCTTGGGCATCATCCTCTAACTCATCGTATCCAAATGCCGCATCCAACGCCGCCTGAGTGAGTGCATCATAAACCGGCCCCAGCTTCCGTTCAATATCTTCCATAAAACCGGGCGCACCCAGACGGGCCAGGATGAGATAGGGGATTTCCGGGGCTTGAATATGTGTCTGGAAACGGCTCAGATCACCGCCGATTTCCCAGAAATCTTCCGGCGATAAAGGCGGTGGCGGGGCCTCATCAACCTCGGCATCGTCTTCCAGGTCAGCGTCGTGGTGCTGGCTCAAGACGGCCATGATCTCGTCCTGCGACCTTCCCCGAAGCCGGAACAGCAGGAAGGGGTCTTCATCAAACCGCTCGGCAAGGATGTAATGCACGGCAGCCAGGTGCTTACAGACTGAGGCATAATCCGGGCAGTTGCAGGTCTGGCTCAGACCATTACTGGAAGATGGAAAGAGCGATAAGCCAATCGACGAAAAAGCCTCTTCGATATCCTGGGGCATCTCCCCGGCCAATAACTGTGCTATAAAAATCGGGCGTCCAAGCAGCGAGTCGATTACACGCTCCCAATCCTTTTCGGCCAACGGTTCAATGTTGATGACCACTTTGTAGGGGCGGCTTCTCGATCCCTGAACGCTAGCCTTCACCTGGCCGGTATCAACCGCAAGGGATAAAACCTGCCCCTTCCGGGCATAAGAGCGGCCACGCGACAGACGCCCGCGATCCATCAACTGCTCCATCTGCTCGATCCAACGCGAGGCCCACCAGTTCTTGACAAAAGCTCCACGCTTGCTTTTCGCCTTGATTCCTTCATCGGTTCTGATTGTTGGTTTATAGTCGTAGTACCAGCTCATAAGGCCCTCAATTCTACTAAGCCGCGTAAATCTGCCGTTGACATTTCCGTCAGCCAGTTTTCACCTGTGCCAACCACGCTCTCCGCCAGTGCCTTTTTATCCTCGATCATCCGGTCAATTTGCTCTTCCAGGGTGCCCAGACAAACAAATTTATGTACCAGTACATTACGCGTTTGCCCGATGCGAAAAGCGCGGTCGGTAGCCTGGTCTTCGACTGCCGGATTCCACCAGCGGTCAAAGTGAAAGACATGGTTGGCGTTCGTCAGGTTTAGCCCTGTGCCGCCAGCCTTCAACGATAAGATAAATACAGGCGGCCCCACTTCAGATTGAAAGCGCTCGACCATCTCGTTTCGCTTCTGGGGCGGCACACCGCCATGCAAAAATAGAGTCTGAACGCCAAAACGCTCCTGGATATAGCGCTTGAGCAGATCGCCCATCTCGGTAAACTGGCTAAAAACCAGCATTCGGTCGCCTTCGGATAGAATCTCTTCCAAGAGCGCATGGAAACGCCGCAGCTTACCACTGCGATTGTTATCTTCAAAGGAGTTGTAGGTTTCGCCCTGGTGCAAATATTGCACCGGGTGATTGCAGATCTGCTTGAGCTGCATCAACATACTTAGCACCATGCCCTTGCGCCCAATGCCCTCCTCCTCCTGTTCGATGGCTTCCAGCGCGTTCTGGACAACCGCTTCGTAGAGGGTAGCCTGCTCCTCGCTCAGGTGGCAATAGACCTTCATCTCCTGCTTTTCGGGCAAATCCTGGATTACCTTGGGGTCGGTTTTGAGTCGACGCAGGATAAAGGGACGGGTCAGGCGTCTTAGCTGTTGGGTAGCCTGCTCATCCCCGTATTTCTCAATCGGCAGGATGAACGCCTGCCGGAAACTGCTCCGGTTCCCCAGGAAGCCAGGGTTGAGAAAATGCATGATCGACCATAATTCGGAGAGGCGGTTTTCCACCGGCGTCCCGGTCAGCGCGAGTCTGAATTCTGCCTGAAGGCTGCGGATCGCCTGGGTTTGTTTGGCGGCTGGATTCTTGATGTTCTGAGCTTCGTCCAACACCACGCCCAGCCAGTCAACCCGGCGCATTGTCTCCGCATCGCGGCGAGCGAGCGCATAACTGGTCAGTACCATGTCAACATTCTGAACAGCTTCAACAAAAGCGTCGGTCCGCAATCTATCGCCACCCTGATGGATCATGGTGGTTAGATCGGGGGTAAATCGCTCCGCCTCCAAT
>JBNKDD010000212.1:0-9804 GCA_050288085.1 Anaerolineae bacterium | reverse complement strand
ACCATCACGCCGAACATGAACTTCATGCGGCCCGAATACATCTTTTCCTCGGCGGACAAAGCGATCAGCGAGTTAGGTTATGGCAGCACCCCGGCCCGTGTCTCGATGGAGAAGGCCTATCGCTGGCTGGTTGATCACAAATTGCTATAGATTAAGAAAGGTAAATATTTATTCATAAGCCAGCGCCTCTCGGACACTCATCCGGGAGGCGTGGCGAGCGGGCAGGAAGCTTGCCAGGGCGGACAGCACCACCGACAATCCCAGCCAGATCAGCAGCCCGGTCGCTTCGTACTTGAAGGGCAGCCGCTCTCCCATAAAGGCTATCCCGACCGCTCGCGCCATCATTTCGGTGACCGGCACGGCCATGATCGCGCCCATTAGAGCACTCACCAGTCCAATCAGCACGCCCTCCGTGACGATGATTCCCCACACCATCCGGCCTGATGCGCCAATCGCCCGCATCACCCCGATCTCGCGGGTGCGTTCGAGCACGTTTAGACTCATCGTTCCGGTCAGACTCAACCCGCCGACTATACCCAGCAGCACCGCCATGATCAACATCAGAACGATCAGGATATTTACCAGGGCCAGGGCTGTCCCTCGCAGTTGAGAGATCACATAGGATGACTGGACATGCAGCCCCACCTGTTTGAAGTGATCTTCGATGTCGCGCAGCACCCGGAACTGGTAATCTTCGTCACCAGGGAGAATTTCCACCACGAAAAAGTTGGCCTGCCCGACCATCCCGTTGACGCGATTCCATGAATCGTAGGGAACAAATGTCCAGCCAATAGTGGTCGGATCGGAGGTCTTCGTCAGGACGCCCACGATCTCCCAGTCCTCTTCATGTTCTCCGCCCTTGGTCCGGATCGTACTGCCCAATTCCAATCCCGGTGCCTGGTCGAGGAAATCACCGGTCACCACGATCACGTTGCCGTCACCTTCCCGGAGCCAGCGGCCTTCGATCAGTGGTGGTTCGATATAGGGAGTATCCGGCGGCACGGCATTGACGGCAATCGTACCGCCTTCTGAGCCATCGGCGCGGATATACTGTGCATTGGTCGAGCCCCGCACCTCGATGTTAACCACGCCCGGCACCCGCATTCCCTCCCGGATGATGCGGGCAGGCGGCACCGGCTCGACCAGCCACACGGCCAGATCGTGGTTGAGCAGGGCCATCGTCCGCTCGACCTGGAATATCAGCGAATTACGCAGATTAAACACCGAGATGAACATCGCTCCGGCAGCCGTCAGCGTGATCAGGGTCAGGATCAGCCGGGCTTTCCGCCGAAGGGTATTCCGCATTGACAGCATCAATGGCCGGGGCAGGGGCAGGCTCGACCGCGAGTGATCAGATAATTTTGTGTTGGCCGATATGCCATGATAGCTGATCGCCTCATGCGGGGTGACCTGTATCCCCTTGAGCAAGGGGACGAGCGAGGCCAGCACCGGAGTTCCAACGGCGACCAGGATTTGTAAGGCCAATACATGAGGGGGAAGCCAGAAATCGGTAATGTCATAATTCAACCATGTTCCCCAAAAAGTCGAGAATACCCATGCACCCCCAATCCCCAGTGGCACGGCTACAATCAGGGCCAACAGCCCATAAGCTATCACCAGTATCAGGTAAATTGCCATCACCTGGCCACCCCGCGCCCCGACTGCCTTCATCATCCCAACCTGCCGGGTTTGCTGGGTGAGGATCGCCGAGATGGTGTTAATCACCAGGAAGGCACTCAGACCCAGGCAGAACAGGCCGACAATTCCCAGGATCAGCACCATCGGCGTGATCGTATCCATCGCCCAGTGCTGGGTAAGCACCGAGACATTCCTGACGACGTAGCCCTCGTGTTCGATCCGCTCCCGGATCAGGGTGGCGATTTTTTCCAGGTGGGCTTTGTCGGCGGTGTCATCCGTCACGAGGATGTTCAGTGTATTGTACTGGTGTGGGCTGCCCATCCATTCCAGGGTTTCGAAGGTGACATAGCCAAACGTGATCTGGTAATAGTTGGAGGGGAATCGCCCGATATCGTGTGCCAGACCGCTAGCCTTCAAATCGTAGGTCTGGCCGTCCGGCATCTCGATGTGTACCTGATCTGCTGGAACTTTGCCCAGGTATAGCTGGATTGACCGTTCGAAGATGACCTCTCGGCGGCCTGGCGGCCACGACCCACTGACCGGCATTACCCGGTTGATCTGCCAGGCATCGTAGTCCTTGACGGCGGTCAGTTCCAGGTTAACCCATTCATCCGGGCCGACCTCCATACTGGTGGAGATGCGGGTCAGCCCCTCGGCTCGCTTGACCTCGCGCATCCCTTCGATGGCGTGCATCAGATCGTCATCGAAAGGGGAGACATTCATGGTGATATGGGCGGGGTTGCTGTCAGCGAAGGCCGTTTGTAGATTGGTTGTGAGGACGGCCTGTGAGATGCCCATCATCCCAAAGGCCGCCGTTCCGACTGCAATCGCCAGTACGACCAGCAGGGTGCGCAGCTTATTTGACCACAGATCGCGAACAACTTTTTGCCAGCGTGGTGAGAGCATAACAACACTATACTCGATTTTTGGAATCTTGTGTTTATAGTTCAACAAGCAGACAGAAAGAACGACTGAGGATAATAAAAAACGCGCCTGTACTTTGTGTCCGTTTGTACGAAGCGCGTTTGATGCCGTTTGCCTGGGGTGGTCTTGCTGCCCCTCTACCTACCTGAAGATGGATAGGCGCTTAATCCTGAACCATCTTAAGAAGATGCGACAATCCCCCCAGAGTCAACCCTAATCCTACAATGAAGAACGACACATTTCCCCAATAAGGTATCGGTAATATTAGTGAGGTGAAAGATAGGCCGAAAAACGGGGAAATGGACATACTGAACATCAAGAAGATACCCACTATAACGAATATAACGGCGAATATATTGAGTGTTCTATTTCTGTGAGCTTCAATGGTGCGCCAATTTCCTGCCTCAACCGCGGCAATGAATGCATCGGCATCACCCCAGGACAGATTGTATCTTTCACATACTTCTCTGGTCAGGTTATGACGCTTACTGAATCGGCACAATTCATGAATGATGAATTCAGTTGCTTCTTCAGTATCCAACATTGAATTTCCCCCATATCGTCTTATTGATGAGTGTCAGTTCAAATGGCCCAACTTGGGAGGCTATTATAACTCGATTCATTATACATTCGTTCCTTGCTGGGTCTGAATTGTTGATTCTCGGTTCCGACAGGGAATGTGACAGGGTGATTACAATCTTTTGGTGCTGCTCTCGCGCTGCCATCCGAATCGCGTATACTGGGATTATGGTGTCACCGCGCTGGAACAAGGTCATTCGTGACTTATGGGGTAATAAGCTCCGCACCCTGCTGGTCGTACTGGCGATTGCGGTAGGGGTATTTGCTTTTGGGGTGGTTGCGACCTCACGGGATGCGATGCTGCGCGAACTGGGTAACGCCTACCTCGCCACCAATCCCGCCCATATCCGCATGAGTTTATCCCCTTTTGACGAAGACCTGATCCAGGCCGTCGAGGGGATGCGGGAGGTTGCCCTGGCGGAAGGTCGAGCGACCTACACCGTCAGCATGGAGCTTGAGCCGGGGACATGGATCAGCCTGCGGTTATGGGCCATCGACGATTTTGAAAACCAGCAGATCAACATCGTATCGTCTGAAAGTGGCAAATGGCCCCCGGCCCGCCGAGAAATCTTGCTTGAACGGTCGATCCAGATGATCCCCGAATACCGGCCAGGCGATACTGTCCGGGTCGAACTCCCGGATGGACAGGAGCATTTGCTGCCGGTGGCGGGCTTGGCTCACGATGTATCCCTTTTCCCCTCGCAGTATTACCAGGAAGGTTATGGATTCATCACCTTCGATACACTGGAGTGGCTGACCGGCTCCCGCCAGTATGACGAACTCTACATCCTGGTGGAAGAAGGGGCCGATGATCGCGCCCAACTCGAACGCACCGCTACCCTGATCCGGGAGCGGATCGAGCGAGATGGTTATGTCGTGCTGAATACCACCATTCCCGATCCGGGCAAGCATTGGAATACCGACGGCTCCAGCGCCATGATCCTGATCCTGGGGGTATTGGGGGTCTTCTCATTGTTCCTGAGCGGCTTCCTGGTACTCAACACGGTGACGGCGATCCTCAAGCAGCAGGTGCGCCAGATCGGGATGATGAAGGCGATTGGCGGTAAAACCGGCCAGGTGATGGGCATCTACCTGATAAACATCCTGGTGTTTGGTGTCCTGGCCTTTTTGATCGCTGTGCCGCTCGGTGCAGCCGGGGCGCAGGGATTCGCCCAGTTGAGCGCTGACATGGCTAACTACGATATCCAGACCTTTTCCGTCAGGCCGGGTGTGATCATCATCCAGGCGGCAATGTCGGTGCTGCTGCCGTTGATTGTCTCGGTCGTGCCGGTGTTGATCGGGACACGGATCACCGCACGGGAAGCCCTCTCGGATTATGGATTACCCACATCGGTGGGCAGTCTCAGCGGCAGTGATGAATCCAGGCTTTATGCCTGGCTGCCCCGACCGATGGTGCTGTCGCTGCGAAATGCCTTCCGGCGGAAAGGTCGGATGGTGCTGACCCTGATCACCCTGACACTGGCCGGGTCGATCTTCATCTCGATCTTTAGCGTCAGGGTGGGATTGCGAGCACAGTTCGCCAGATTATTTGACCTGTACAACTATGATCTGGGGGTTGTCCTGGCTGAGCCTATCCGTACTGAACGAATTGAGCGTGAAGCATTTCGTGTAGCAGGCGTGGTCGGAGTTGAGGGCTGGAACGTCAGCGAGGCACAGTATCTCCGCTCCGATGGCAGCGAGGGCGAAAACCTGGCCTTGTATGCCGTCCCGCCGGAGTCTGCCTATATCATCCCTCACGTTGAGCAGGGGCGCTGGCTGTATCCAGACGATCAGAATGCGGTGGTCGTGTTGGGTGATTTCCTGACCAACAACCCCAATCTAGATATTGGAAGTGAGATCACCCTGAAGATCAAGGGGCAGGAAGAACTCTGGGTGATTATCGGGGCGCTGCCCCAACTCAACGATCCGACCAATGACGGGTTTATCTATGTCAACCAGGAGTACTACGGGCGGCTGTTCGGGATGAGCGGCAGCGCGAATTATGCTGTAGTCGAAACGGTGGCGGACAGCGTTGCCGGTGAATACCAGATTCTCAGGGATTTGGAAGATCACTTCAAACAGGTGGGGATCGGAGTCGCTCATTCACAGTCGGTCGGGCAGGTGCTGGCAAGCACCAATTCGGTGCTCAACGTCGCCGTTGTGATGATGCTGGTCATGGCGCTGCTGCTGGCGCTGGTCGGCGGGCTGGGACTGGCGGGTACGATGAGCCTGAACGTGATCGAGCGCACCCGTGAGATCGGAGTGATGCGGGCGATTGGCGCATCGAACCGGGCGGTGTGGGGAATCGTCGTGGTTGAGGGCGTGCTGACCGGTTTGATCAGCGCTTTCCTGGGGTCAATCCTGGCGATCCCGATGAGCTACGTTCTGGCAAACGGGGTGGGAGTTGCTATGATGGGCGTGCCCCTGCAATATCGTTATTCGTTGGTGGGTGTGGGGCTGTGGCTGGGTCTATCGATCTCTCTGGCAGCGCTAGCAAGCTTCTTGCCTGCTCGGAACGCGGTACGCCTGAGTGTGCGGGAAACCCTGGCCTACGAATAGAAGAATCAAACAGGTTTAATGCGTTGAGGAAAACGCCCTTGCCCATAGATCGGAGTGGGGTGAGGGCAAAGCGATGTGTCTTATGTGAAATTGGGTTTCTCTTCAGACACGTCTTCAGGCTTCATGTTGATGCACTGCGTTGGGCAGACTTCGGCACATACCCCGCAGCCCTGACACTGTTCCAGGTCGAACCCGGCAAACTTGCCATAGTCGATCTGGATGGCGCAGTCCGGGCAGTACATCCAGCAGAACAGGCAGTTAGTGCAGGTATCCAGGTTGACGACCGGGAAAAAGGCCCGTTGGTCATGAGTGGCATATTCAGCCGCATCCCTGGCGTCAACGATGATGCTGCTAATGGGTAGATTCTCCCATCCTTTGTCTTCTTCCACGATTACCCCCTGATTAATTCCAGCATGATGTTGATTTTGGCGGTGATGTCAACCTGATTGGTATTCCCCCAACATCATCATGCTGCCGTTTACGATCATATGGAATCTATCGAATAGCTCGTCAGTTTGCCAGTCGTCACGTATGAACAACCTGTTACGTTGGGCACAACCGCGAACAAACTTCGTGGATGAGTTCGGCACTGAGCGGCGAGGTTCATTCTCGACTATTCCCCCGCCAAAACACGCACGTACCTGAACGCTCATTTCGTTATGCTATAAGTTATAATAAACTATATTGTCTGATCGGTATGAGGAAACAAGGAGCGCCGAATGGAAACCGGTATGGTGGGGAAGCGGCTGCTAGACCGCTATGAGGTCGTCGAGGTGATCGGGCGGGGTGGCATGGGCAGCGTCTTCAAAGCCTGTGATACCACCCTGGAGCGTGATATTGCCATCAAGGTGCTGCACAGCCATCTAGCTATCGAGGCGAATTTCCGCGAGCGATTTGGTCGGGAAGCCAAAACGATGGCCGCCTTGAACCATCCCAACATCGCGCGGGTATACGATTTCGGTTTCGATATTGGAGCCGGTGCTTATTGCATCATTATGGAGCACCTGCCCTCCTGGACGCTGGCCGATCACATGAACCGCCTCAGCGGCATTGATCTGCCCACCCGCCTGGCCGAGATTAAACGACTCCTGCCCCCTCTGGCCGACGCCCTGACCTATGCCCATGAACGAGGCATGATCCACCGGGATATCAAGCCCAGCAATGTGTTGTTCAACGAGCAGGGCAGCCCGGTATTGGCCGATTTTGGCCTTGCAAAGCTGATCCGGACGACCGGCCTGACCGCTACCGGAACGACCATCGGTACGCCCAGCTATATCTCGCCCGAACAAGGTATGGGCCGCGAAGTCGATCAACGCAGCGATATCTATTCCCTGGGGGTGATCGCCTACGAGATGCTGGTTGGGGCGGTTCCTTTCGATGCGGATACCCCGTTCGGCGTGATCATGAAGCATGTCCAGGAGCCGCTGCCATCGGTGATTGATATTATTCCCGGCCTGTCCCCTGATGTCGATGTGGTGCTTTTCCGGGCCATGGCAAAGAACCCGGAAGAACGCTATCGGAGCGCCACCACCTTTATGGATGATCTGATTGCCTCCCTATCCGGCGAGGATATCAGCGACGATGCCTTACCAGACCTGGATTCAACCACGCAGTTTGAACCGTCAGTCCTGACCCCGGCTCCGGTTAAGGCGGCGCTGCCCTCTCACCGGGTGCTGTTTGGGATGGCTGCTGTTTTACTGATCATTTTGATCGTCGTTGGCTTAACGCAGATTTTACCCCTGGGTAAGGCGGGTGCTGTCGATGCGGAAGAACCGGCCTTCCAGATGGCCCAGCCGGTTACGGGTGCTACCGATCTGTTTGATGACTTCAGCGATCCGACCTCCGGTTGGCCGGTTGTGGAGGAAGGCCCGGTGCAATATGGTTATGAGGATGGTGTGTATCGATTTACCAATACTCGCCCCGGACAGGCCCGGTTTTCGATAGTCGATCTGCCCTATCCCTACGAGAACCAGCTCTTCATGGAAGTCGATGCCACCCTGATCGATGGGCAGCCGGAGAGCGGCTACGGGCTGGTATTTCGCTGGCAGGACTCCGGTAATTTTTATGTCTTTGCGATCAACGGGTTGGGGCAGGTCAGCATGTGGAAGTTTGAGAACGGTACGACCTGGACTGAACTGCGCGGCCTTGATGAAGCCTGGACGGATGCGCCAGAGGTCAAGACCGACGGATCAGCGAACCTGATCGGCGTGGCTTTATCCGGCGATCACCTGATCGGGATGGTGAATTACGAAGAGGTGATCGAAGTGGACGACGATACCTATGGTGAAGGTGGGGTAGGGTTGTACGTCGCGACTACCCAGCAGCGTGTTGAAAATCCGTTGGCCGATGTGACCTTTGATAACTTCACTGCGCAGCCGTTTATCCCTTCGATGACGGGGGAGTAATCATCTCCAACACAATGAAAAAATGGGGCGATTCGCGAATCGCCCCTACAAAGATTTACTTACCAAGCAAATATTCCATTGCCTGATCTCTGACCTGTTCCATTGTTACTGTCTCAACTGCCTCTTCGGCATACTCCATGACCAAACTGAGCTTGCCGGAGCAGGTCACTGCCCCTAACACCAGGCTGACATTAGCCAGAGGAAAAGCCCCGCCTGGCTGCATGATCAACCGGTCTAATTCCAGGTCGCCATACTGCCGGGGGAAATCCATCCGGGTCAGATTAGTGATGGCGGTTCCCATCGAAATCCTGTCAAGTGACTCCATCTGATCCCTTTTGAGAAGCGATAAAACCACATCGTCCCGTCGGCTGAAGGTCGATAATTTCTCATATCGTGGTGATTGCGGTGAAACCAGCCCGCCCAGCCTCTTGAAATTCAGTGCTTCCAGGATGGCCGGTTCGAGATAAGTCCACATCATAAAGAGGCCCAACAGGTTTTTGTTGTTGTAGAGCGGCTTAACTTTCTGGTGAAACTGCCGGGCGTTCTCCCAAAAGTTTTTGCCGATATCATATTTAAATTTCGGATTGACCACCCCGGCATAAAATCCCATCACCTCACCGGCGGGCCGCTTTAGACGATCCCGCACACTACCGGCAACACTTATCTTTGAATGGTAAGGCTTATCGCCCTGAACGATCACCTGTGCCCCGACAAACGCGGCGGATAAGGCAGAGTTGACCGTTACCCCTTCCTGCCTGCATCGTTCAACCAGTGCGGTTGTCTGTTCCTCGGTCAGTTCGATAGACAGGATGTGATGGTGGAAGTTTGCCCAATAAGCCTGGTTGATGCTGAGGTAATCCTCTCGATCAAAGAATATCTTGTCCGCTTCCCACTTCCGGTTGATCCGGTTGATAAAGAACCGGGCAATCCCATTTACAGGAACATCATCCGGCATGTTGTCCCGGTCAAGCAGGATCGGATCGGGCAGCACCTCTACCTCTCGACCCGGCTCGCCCAGGTGAACCATCAAATCCCTGGCGAGATAGGCCAATGACAGCCCATCGCAAATGATGTGATGGCATAAGATGATCAACTCGGACACGGTCGGTGATTGAACCAGGATGAACCGGATCGGGGGGCGGACATCGAATTCAAATGGGACTTTGCTCTTTTCCAGGTGGATTTGAATCCAGTGATCGTCGGATTGGCGCGGCACGATATCGACCGGAATTCCTTCAGCCCCTTCAGTCGTAAACCAGGGGACGTGATTCTCATCCTCTTTGATCCGCACCCTGAGATTGACATGCCGCTGCCGGACTTTTGAGACAGCTCCTATCAGTGCAGCTTCGGAGACATTTCCTTTGATCCGCATGACTGCCGTTACAACCGAAAAGGGGGAACGGGTAAAGAGGCGTTCTGCCGCTGTTAATTTTCTTTCGTACTTCATAGCTACCATAGTGTGGTGTTCCTCACGTTTTGAGTGTGCCCTGATCATTCTGTCATTGTCGCATATCGCGGCAAGAGGTTCCCCCACACCACGTGGGTATTAGGAAGGACTAAATCGAGTAGCTATATGTAAGTTTTGTAAGATGGTTTTTGGCTCCTCATGTCCGACGCCACGCTTCGACGGCAGCCAGCGCTTCAGGTGTGCCGATATCTTTCAATGCGAGAGCGGTAAAGTGGTCAGTGTTCATTGAAT
>JBNKDD010000211.1:0-9840 GCA_050288085.1 Anaerolineae bacterium | reverse complement strand
CATCTTGATCCGTCCTTCACTTTTTGACAGATCTTATCCTATTTTGTCCCCATTTTTGGAACGGTCACTCTGATCCCGCGGGTTTGGAGATTCTAACCAAATAAGTTGTTCTTATTTATCAATAATCATCTGAACTTGATCTGCAAACTCTACCTGAAAGTTCTTTCTCATTTTTCCCCAACGGGTTTCCAAGTGATGTTCAATGACAAACTGCTCCAGATCTGCTTTCCAAGGAGCATACGTTTTGTCATCAAGCAGTCTTTGTTTCCGTTGATAGTAAATATTCTCATGCAGGATCAACCACCATACTAATAGGCTGCGGTAACGATAGCGGTCTACTTCATCCATATCGGCCTCTAACTCAGCCCCCTTGACCCAGAATTCAGCCATTTCTCGATCTTGAATCAATTGAAGATTAAATGGCGCTGAAATCTCTACTAGGGATTGAGTGTTTGCAGTTTTGGCCAACCTCTTGGTTTGCCACGTTTGAACTGCAATAAAGATCACCGATATGATGACGAATATGGCTTCAGCTATGGTTGCAATATCGGCCAAATCAAGGTTGCCCATAAGATCTCCCTACCAAATTAATTGAAATGTAGATTGAGTTTAAACGATGCATACTTCATCGAAGTTTATTTACATCTACTGCACTCAAGAATTCAATCAGGAAAAGCGTTCCTTGTAGCATTAAATGATGTACTGTTTGACGATCAATATCCTTGTCCTTTGATTCCGAAAAATCATCTTTAAGGTCACCCCATTTCTTTTGCAACCTTGTAAAAACCTCCGGGCTTGTTTGAGGGGCGGCAAGATGCTGGCCTATTTTAATGATGCGTTCTCGTTGTGGTGTTCTCCCCTTTTCATGAATAGGCCGTCTCTGAAAGACTTGATCAACTGTAATATCGACAGCCTCCCTCAAAGGAATCAGTGAAGCGGTAGGAGTTGAGGGGCCTTTCTTATGTTCGGCCCATGCTGATTTGAACTGTCGAATGGCATTCTGACCGTGTTCAGTTTTACCAAGTTTCACCTTTTCCATAAGATGAAGCACCTCTTCTACTTTGCCATGCCGTTCAATCAGAGTCTCAAAACAATCCATAACTTCTTGACGTTGTTCTGGATATGTAAATTGGTAGTAGCGAGGCTCAGGGAGAGTCAGATCTGTAGTCACTGCGCTTACATATGCGGTTGAATTTACGGCTGTTCCTGCGGTCCACAGTTTCAAATTGGTTAATTGTTCCTCTTGAGCAGTGCAGAGTTGAGAAAGAAGGTTTGTCATTGGCGAAGGATGTTGTCCAGTTGCCTGATATTGAACAGCCAGCAAGCCTGCACGTGCTACATCTGCTTCCCATGTTCCTTGCTGCATCAGATCGGCACCTAAGTCACGCTTGGCTTTCCCTTGTTCCAATATCCGTTTTAAGAGTTCCTTGTCACTCAGCGATTTGGGTATATTACTATCATCTTCCATTTTTTATACTACCATATATCACATACAAATGGGCTAAAACATTTTACATCCTTAAATGGAGTGTTACAATTGCGATTTAAACAACTCGTCCCCCTGCCGGATCAACCGGATGCGGCGCTCCAACTTGCTTCGGAGGAGCCAAGCGATGCAGTATCATTTCAATTGCATCTTCAACATGCCGCCGGGCTATTGGCAGATGAGATGGGTATATTTCGCGATCAAATGATCTCATCAGATGAGGGATAACTTCCATGTTCCCATATTTGCCCAATGCATAGATGGCGGCAATTGCCCCCTCACGAAAATAAGCATCATCAATTTGTACATTGGCGATAGATAAGTCAATGATGGCTGGATCGTTGATATGGCAGAGATATTGCAGTGCCAGCCCCCGGTAAAAATCTTCTCCTGTCCTAGCGATTTTTCGTACTTCTTCGATCTCCATACCCTTATATTTCTCGATGGCGGCAGCAAAGGAGCGGATTCGTTCAACGCGATGAGGTAGTTTGATCTCTCCTGCTAACTTGCTGGCTGAGAAACCAGAGAAGATGAGATCCAGATACCCATTGTGGGTTTGAATGCGGAGGTGGTGATATTTCCGTCTGTTTTGAGATTGGCTTTTGACTATGGCAAGCCGGGCGGAGTCTTTAAATCGCCCGTTCAGATACTCTATCGGAAAACTTAAGGCTTCACGGACAAAGTACTGGCAGTCTTTGAAGATAAGAATGTAGCGGAATCTATCATCAAACCGATCGTCAGGAACCTTTTTGCCCGGCGGGATGCCGCCTACCACATCATGTTCAACCGCCCAATCTCGCTCGCATGAAATCACCAGTTGCACATCTCTCACATCGTTCAAAAATGTGGTCTCAAAAATGTAGCCGTCATGAAAGAGGTCGTTGCCGAAAAGGTGAAGAAGATAGCGATCCTTTATATCGTCAACCTCATTTGCGAAGTTGTAAACCATTTCCGTAGTTAATCCTCAATTGCTTATTGCTACCCAATCCAGGGGGATCATCACCCGGCAGCCAATAAGGCTGTCAAAGGTTATTCTTCAAGTGCAAGAATCCTTTGCTGTACATCGTCGCGGGTTTTCTTATCCGGGTTTGCTACTTGAAGATAGGTAACATAATCATCCAATGCACTTTGGGTGTCGCCCATAGCGTCGTATAAGCGAGCGCGACTCAGGTATGCGGCTGGTAATTCGGGGCTCATGTTGAATACACGCTTAATGTCCTCAAGCGCGAGTTGATATTCTCCAAGTTCTCTATAGGCATCGGCTCTGCCAATGTAGGCTTCAACATACGAAGGGTTCAACTGAATAGCCTGCTCGAAATCACTTAAGGCAGAAGCCGGTTCTCTAAGCTCTAGATACAATACCCCCCGATTGTTATACAATTGTGGGGAACTGGCATCAATTGCAAGCCCTTGTTCATAGTATGACAGCGCCGTTTCGAAATCTTCCTGGTACAAATAAACGGAACCAAGACCATTGTAGGTATCGACATAATTGGGGTCACGCTCAAGAGCAATCTCTAGATCGTGGATTGCCAGATCATATTTTTGTAGAGCAATGTACGCGCTGGCACGTGCAGCATAGGCATAGGGTAAATTAGGGTCTATCTGAATAGCAGCTGTGTAGTCATTGAGGGCTGCATCGAGTACATGAGTCTCGTAGTATGAACGACCACGATTAAAATATGCTCGATAAGACTGGTTACGTTTAATGGAACGGTTGTAATAAGAAATCGCCCGGTTGTAATCCTTTGCCTCTAAATACCTATCGCCACGTATGGTATAGATATCAGCCATGATTGCTCTTCGTATCGGGGTGGAAACCAGATAAAGAATTAGGGCCAGGGCCACGATGACAATGGCTATCCTGATCTTTTTACTATCGACCATAATCACATTTCCGTTGCAATAAAAGCGTGAGCAAACGCTGCTTGAACATCACAACGTCGGCTTAAACGACTCATCCCCCCGCCGGATCAACCGGATGCGGCGCTCCAACTTGCTGCGGGGGATCATCACCCGGCGGCCACAACTCTGGCATTGCAGCCCGATATCGGCTCCCAGTCGATAGACCCGCCAGGCATTCTCCCCGCAGGCATGGGGCTTTTTGAGGGTCAGCACGTCGTCAATTCTGAGGTCAACCGGCATGTTCGCTCCCCTCCATACCGATAATGGCCGCGCAGTTATTCAGCAATCGCTGCAAATAATCCGTCAACTGCTGGCGCTCCGCATCGCTGAACCCGGCGAGGATTTCCTGCTCAGAGGCTTCAACCACGCCCCACAGTTCACCTAATAACTGCTCACCGCTGGCGGTCAGGGTCAGGGCGTCCTGTCCGGTGATGTATCCCCTGGCCAACAGCGGCTCCAACAGATCATCCAGTTCGGAGCCAAAGACGGCCATATCCCTACCGATCTGGTCATGGGTCATGGTCTGGTCGCATTTGAGCACCATCATCAGGATCACCTGGGTGCTGTTAAAGGGCGAGATCGCTTTCAGACGAACATCGAGCGCCTGTTGGATCAACTGCCCAACAACGTTGACGTTTCTGCCCAGGGTTGAACGAATATGCTTTGTTAACATCGCTAACACCAATTTAAGTTTGATTTCGTAGACGCTGATTCCGGTCGCCACACCGACATTCAAGGACTCAACCGGGCCGCTCATCGGGATTTGGACGACGATATCGGCCTGATCGAGAACAGCATCCGATACGCCGGAGGTCTCGTTGCCGACGATCAATGCGACCGGTTTGGGGGCCAGTTTCAGACCGGATTGGAGTTGAGGGGCGTGGGGGCTGGTGGCGACGATCTGATAGCCAGCCTGCTTTAGATGATCAAGTGCCGCGACTGCCGAGTCGAAATGGTCGATTCGCACCTGGAAAATGCTGCCGCGTGAGGCGGTGATCACCTTGCGGTAGTAAAAATCATCGTCGGGGGAGGTAGTCAGGATGTCGCGGATTCCGAATGCCCGCGCCGTGCGGATGATGGTCCCGATGTTGCCATGATCGACCACCCCATCCAGGACGATCACGAGGTTGTCAGGGGGAAGGGTGGGTAATGGTAAAGCCGCCACGCCGATGACGGGGATCAGGTATTTCGTACCGGTGATCTTTTTCAGCACCCCCTCAGAGGTAGGCAGACAGGGAATGCCCAATTCCGCGAGGTTGGCGATATTCGCGCCCTGCCGGAAGAATACATGCTCAATTTGAATCCCGGCGTTGATCGCCCACTCGATGGCCTGATCGCCTTCAAGGAGGCATTTCCCGGCGGCCCTGCGCCCTGCGGCGGTGGTCAGGTGGCGGGCTTCGATCACGCGGGGGTCTTTGATCGAGGAGATGGTGTCGGTCATTAGCGTAATCTTAATGGGTTGTAATCAACAGCGTTGTCGTCCAGGTCAAGCGATTCGCCGATATAGTTGCTGGTGGTTTGAGGGCTGGCATGGCCGAGCATCAACTGCACCTGTTCGATGGTCGCGCCACCGCGGCGAGCTAATAATGCTGCGGTGCGGCGCAGGTCGTGGGGCTTGACGGACGGCAGCCCGTTCTCTTCGGTGTAGTAGTTGATCAACTTGTAGATGGCGTGCGGAGTCATCCCTTTGCGATAGGTGAGGACTTTGCCATCCTTGGTGATCGGGACGAATACGCGACTGGTTGGTTCAGCTTTTTCTAAGCCAGCCTGTTCCTTCCAGGTCATGATCAAGCGCCAGAGCCAGATCGGTAACTTCAGAGTGCGGATTCGTCCGTGCTTGCCCTTGAGGTTGGCGATCACCTTGTGGCCTTCGATCTCGGAGAGGTGCGTCCAGGTCAGGTTGCAAATCTCAGATCGGCGCAAACCCAGAGTGAGCAGCAGTCCCAGAATAGCCGAATCACGCAGCCCTTTGATCGTGTCACTGCCGGGCGCGTTGAGTAAGGTGCGGGCCTGCTGGGCGGTCAGGCGGAGGCCCTGCACCTCACCCCGAACGCGCGGCGGTTTGACCAGTTCCAGTTGAGGGAGGCCGGTTGCCAGACTTGGCTCTAACGCCGCCGCGACTCGCAGCATCCCTTTGATGGTGTTGATATGCGCCTGCACCGAGCGTGGGGCGAGCCCCTGTTCATTCTGTAAATAGCCGACGTACTGTTTCAGGTGGGTGACCAATGCGGCAGGTGGCTGTTCGGCCTGCCACTGCATGAAAGCATCCAACCGGCTGGCGTAAGCACGTTGGGTATTGGGGGCCAAACCTGCCAGATAGGTTGCTCTGGCCTGTTCCAGCAGGGTATCAGGGCTATAACTGGGTACAAGTGCGGTTGGTTCTTCGGCCATAAAGTTTCCTGTCCATGTGAGATGGTGACTGCACAGATATTATAGCACTCCGGTTGAGTTCGAGACTGCTTGTTTCAATCAATCAGATTCCCCCTTAATCCAGGCTGAATCTGTCCAGTTTTTCTACCGCACTACAATTGACCGACTGGTGAAATTCCCCTGATACCAATGGTATACAAATCCTGTGTTAGAGTGATGCACAAGACAAGAATACAGCCATTCCCAAACCGGGCCGATTCCGGTCTTTCGAGGACTGCACCTGTGATACTTTTTCAACTTTTAACAATATTAAATAGAGAAATCTCTATACGGCTCCTCATACTATCCAATATTTACTGGTACTGACCTTCCCCTGATTTCCCGGACAGGAAAAATGTCTTAGACTGGAGAAATCAGGAGACAGGAAGATGAGAGAGAAAAAGTATCGGACGTACACCAAGGAATTCAAGCTGGAGGCACTTGAACTGCTGGAAAGCAGTGGGAAGAGCGCGGCCCAGCTTGAGCGGGAGTTGGGGATCACGACCGGCTTGTTATTGAAGTGGCGAGACCGGTACCAGGTGAAACGGGAGGACGGAGCAGCCCAGCTGGCACCGAGCGACATGGCAGAAGCCCAGGCCGAGATCAAACGGCTGAGGCGGCAGTTGAAGATAGCCGAGCAGGAAAGAGACATCCTAAAAAAGGCGGTGAGCATTTTCAGCAAATTGGAAGAGTGAGCTATGCGTTCATTGCCGCGCATGCCGGAGAATATCCAGTGAACCAGATGTGCCGGGCCCTGAAGGTGTCAACCAGTGGCTACTATGAGTGGCGCAAGCGAGAGCCGAGCCAGCGCGAACAGGCGAACGAGCAGCTGCTCAAAGCGATCCGGCGGGTGCATCAGACCAGCCGGAAGACTTATGGCAGCCCGCGCATTCAGGCTGCCCTGAAACGGGAAGGGATCATGGCAGGGAAGCATCGCATTGCTCGCCTGATGAAGGTGGCAGGGATCGTGGGAAAAGCTCCTAAACGGAAACGCCCACGAACCACCCAGCGGGCATTGGGTGCTCTGGCTGCTCCCAACCTGCTGGCCCAGGACTTCACCGCGACTCGCCCCAACGAGAAGTGGTTGGCGGATATCACCTATATCGATACCGATGAGGGCTGGCTGTATCTGGCGGCGGTGTTGGACCTGTATGCTCGCCCGATTGTCGGCTGGTCAATGGCCGGTCATATGCAGGCGACCCTGGTCGAACAGGCCCTGCTCATGGCTCTGGGTCGCCGGTTGCCTGACCCCGGCCTGCTCCATCACAGCGACCAGGGCAGCCAGTTTACCAGTTCCTTGATCCAGATCTTGCTGAACCAACATGGCATCCAGGTCAGTATGAGCGATGTTGGTAACTGTTATGATAATTCACCCATGGAGAGTTTCTTTGGAACCCTCAAAACCGAATGTGCAACGGCTCCCTTTGCCACCCACGCCGAGGCCCGCCAGGCGATCTTTGAATACATCGAGGTCTGGTATAATCGCCAGCGTCTTCATTCCGCCATTGGCTACCTGCCACCGGTGGAGTTTGAACGTCATTTCTACGACACTCTATGTGTCCGGTAAACCGGGGCAAGGTCAGTACTACTTTTCAGAAAGAGAGACAGAAGTTATGACTACTACGACTCAGGCAAGGCTTACCCCTATCACAAAAGCGGAGCGCATTCAAATTATTGATGTGCTGCGTGGTTTTGCGATCTGGGGCATTTTGATGGTGAATATCACCGATATGCTCGGTCCACCAGGAGGCATTCTTGGCCGGGATACATTTATCTACTTAGTTGGCGAAGCTTTTGTTTTGGGACTATTCGTAAATAAGTTCTATTCACTATTTTCACTGCTGTTCGGTCTGGGGATATCGATCCAGATGATGCGTGCTGAAGAAAAAGGTGTTTCATTTAGCAGGTTGTACCTGCGACGCCTGCTGTGGTTGTTTCTATTCGGCGCGATACACCAGATATTCATCTGGGATGGTGATATTCTGACTGCTTACGCAGGATTTGCCCTGTTGGCCCTGCCTCTGCGGAAACTCAGGCCCAAAGTCTTGTTGATTATCGGAATTGGCTTCATCACAATCTTTACCATCGTGAATACCGTGATCGCTTATTTTGACTACCAATCGGCGGAAGAAGGTACGCTGGCATTCACAGAGGAACAGCTCGCATCGATTCAAGCTAACCTGGACATTTATGGGCAAGGCACCTATGCTGAAGTCACTGCGCTGCGCCTTGAACATTTCTGGCTCACCGATGTTGTCTCCGAAGTCCGTGACATGGGGCAGGAGAATCCTCTGAATTACCTCTTGATCCCATTCTTCCCGCTGGTAATGGTTGCGGAGTCAGGTGACATTTTGGCATTATTCCTGATCGGTATGGCCGTAGGTAAGCTTAAGTTATTACACGATATTGAGGGTAACCTTGATCTCTGGAAGAAGCTGTTCCGCTGGTGTTTCCCTATTGGCCTAGTAGCCAATGTGGCTACCGCTGTAGCCTTTGTCTTTGTTGATCCGGATGTATACTACTGGCAACTTGTGCTGTATGACTTCGTTTTCGGTCTAGCTCCCGTGTTTACAGTGGGAATCGTTGCAGGGCTGGTGCTATGGAGCCGCAAAGCAACCTGGCTCAACGTATTTGCCCCTGTCGGACGCATGGCTCTCAGCAACTACCTCGCCCACTCGATTATATTCACCACCATTTTTTATGGATATGGATTCGGGCAATATGGCTCTGTGGTGGGTGTAGGCTCGTTGATGCTTGCCACGCTGACCGTTGCCATCCAGATTGTGATTTGCAACTGGTGGTTGAAGCACTTCCGATATGGCCCGTTTGAATGGATATGGCGCTCGCTCACCTATGGAAAATTACAGTCGATAGAAATCCCACAGAAGGCCCCTGCTACGGCGAAATAAATTTCGAGTACTAGAAACGAAAGAAGAAAGACCATCATACAGACAGGGTCTTTCTTGTATTTACATACACGGCTCCCCAGCGGCCTCTAGCCACATTTGGTTATCTCCCGGTCAATCCCACTCAGGGAGTAACTCACCTGCCTGCCCCGGGAAATCAAGCTGGTTCTCTGCCGGGGCGAGGGGGCAGACCCAGCGCGGATTGTAGGTCCATGAAGGATGGTAAGCGTAGTTGGAATCGAGCACGATCCGATCATCCTCCCGACCTAGGTCTGCCCCTTTGATGATGTCCAGCAGGTAGCGTCCCCCGCCGTAAGTGCCTTGACTGTTGGTCGCATCGCGAAAGGGCAAGAATATCCCACTGCCATAGCCCGCAATCCAGAACAAGCCGAGTATGCCCGATCTGGTCGGTAGATCAACCGTCACCTGGCCAAATTGCCGGATGTTGAATGCACCGTCCTCGCCGAGATCGTAATCGTAGGAGCGCGGTTCGGGTGGGGAATCGATTGGGACAACGATGTGGTAAGCTGGGTCGTAGTCATAGTAACGCAGCCCGGTGAAGCGCGCTTTTCGAGCATCATTGAGGGGTGATTGTGAATGTTCCTGGAATAACTCGTTTCGCACCCCGTGGAAAAAATAACCACACCTGCGGTGACGGCGTGCCGTGCTGCCGGACGCGATAATACATACTCGCCACCCGGCGGCGGTAATCCAACAGGTCAAACATGCGTTTATCCTCACGGTCTTTTTTAATAATCCCTCAGTAAATCTAGTATGGGGCCAGCCGATCCACGCGGCAACCGGCAGCGCTCTTTCAAATGATTGAGCGGTGCAGAAAAAAATGGTGCTGCTTCCCGAATCGGCCTGGATCGGGTAGAATGCCCCCTGTTATAAGAACTCTGAGGTTAATGCATGTCTACAGCCCCGCTTGAAGAATACGGCGAACACTATTTTCAATCCTACAATTACGCAGATCGCCCATTGAACCGGTTCAGTATGTACTGGTTTGCCCGGCGATATTACGCGGCGCTGGTGCGGCGGTATGCGCCAAAAGACGGCGGACGCCTGCTGGAAATGGGCTGTGGACTGGGGCATCTGCTCGGTTTGCTGCAAGACGATTTTCAATGTGTCGGG
>JBNKDD010000210.1:0-9845 GCA_050288085.1 Anaerolineae bacterium | reverse complement strand
CCGGATCAAGGTGGTAATTATATGAGAAAACAATGTGAGCAGCCATATTCCGCACCGAGAGGAAGATCAAACCGTAGGCCAGAAACAGCAGAACGGTCTTGATGGTTGAGGGCTCATGCTGATCAAGCCGGTCAAGGGCAAAACCGACCGGCACAAACCACAGCGACAGGTAGGGCATCAGGTAGCGGCCATCAGCCGTAAAGCCACTGAAGGTGTGATGCTTGGCATACAGCAGCAAGAAAACCAGGAATACGCCCAGCACCAGGATCGACTCACGCCAGCGGCTTTTCACGTAGCGCCAGCAGCCCGCCAACCCGATCAGCATGACGGGCATCAGCAGGAAGATGCCCTGATTTTCTTCGCCGCGCCCATCCAGACCATACCAGAGCATGCCCGGCAGCCCTTGCGATAGGGGGGTGTCAAAGGTAGTCGAGAAGCTGGCCGACCAGGGGTAATTAATGGCGAATTTATACGAGGTCGTAAACGGCCCGCCGAAGTTCGATTGGTTGTAGGCCATCAAGAAGATGACGGGGATCAGGGCGGTCACGCCTCCGACCAGCAGCGATAACCACCAGCGCTCACCGGTAAATAAGGCGCGGTTGAGGGTCACCAGCAGGTACAGGGCGATCAGCACGCCAAATACCGCGCTCGAATAATCGACCAGGACGGACAGGCCCAGCGACAATCCCAGCCACAGCGCAATCCACCACCTGAGCCGCCCCTCGCGATAGGCGATCAAGGACAGCATCACCGCAGCGATCATCAGCAGCGCCGACGGGCCGTGTGAGTACAACACGCTGCCGTACTTCCAATTGGTGGTGGCAAAGGCATAAGCCAGGCTGGACGTTAGCGAGGCGAACTCTGACAGTTCATAACTGCGCAATAGATTGTAGAGGATGACGACCGTTCCAGCTCCGGCAAACACCGGGAGCAGCATCAGGTAGGCCAGCCGGGGATTGCCCTCGTCGTGGCGGGTGGGTAGATCGTTGATCGGGCGGGGGAAGATTCCGCCCATCGCGTAGAAGGGCAGACCAAGCATCGCCGTGCCGGGAGGCCGGTCGCTGTAGATCACCTCGTCACGGATGGAGAGATCGTTGCCCTCGGCGAAGTGGGCATAGGTCGCAATCTCGAAGCGGCCCTCGTCCGCCAGGGCACGCAGCAGCGCGTAATGGCTGCCATCGTTGCTGGAGGTCAAACCGGCGGTGGTCGCGTAGTAAACGGACGAAACCACGATAAACAGGATGATACTGATCAGACGGTCACGCACAGGGGATTATCCTTGCTGGGGTTATAACCGGCATAGGCTTACAGCGTTGGACGCTCGACCGGGCCGCTGCGGAATCAATTCCGCAGCTAAAAATGATACGTCTGTTAAAACAGACCCCAAAACCGGTGTGCTTTGTCGGTCGAATTTATTCGACTTATCATTTTTAGCATGAGGATTAATCCTCATGCGGTTCCGGATTTTCACTGGCCCTTGCCTTAACTTGACAGGAATAGGACACAGTGTGCTGTGTCCCTACGATTCTACGGATTTTGCCCCGCTTGCCGCGCTTTCACAAGTAAAAGACCACCGATGTGGTGGTCTTTTACCATAAACAGATTCAGCCAGGATTTAAGTCGGGCCAGTCAAATGGCCCAACTAGATAGGAAATATTAACCTCTACCAGGCGGGCGGTGCTGTAAGAGAAACTCTTTCGGGTCGGTGTAGTGTTTGAGCACCGATCCGAGATCATTCCCCGGCCAGTGACCGGGCCGCCGCTCCATGATATCGGTGATGGCGATATCAAAGTGCAGGTGATAAGGCAGTTGGCCTTCCGAATCGCCGATGCTGGCGATTTGCTGTCCGCGCTCAACCCGATCACCCTCTTTCACCAGGGGGTTCTCGACGTGCGCGTACCGGCTCCAGGCCTGGGTTCCATCCGGTAAGGCATCGTGCCGGATCACGATCACGTTGCCCCAGGTCCCGGCACTCCGGGCGGAATAGGTCACCCAACCATCGCCGATGGTATAGACCGGGTCTAACTTATCGGCATCACGCGGCAGGTTCAGGTCTGCGCCGGTGTGATAAGCCGGGCCAACCGTCGTATAGTAGGTCGCGAAACCGGTGGCATCATACCATTTACCGGGCCAGACCTCTGCACTCAACCGTTCATCAGCCGTCCCGACGGGTGGATCGAAGCCAGCCCCCGAGACGGCGTCATCAAAAGGGGAGTCATCCTGTTCGATCACCTGACGCCAACGCACAGCGCCAAACGCGATCTCCTTGCCTGACTCGCCGGTGAGGTCGGTACAGTTGACCACCCCACTACCCTTCTCGCCACTGAACTCATAGACCACCAGCGGAACCCACTGGTTCTTGAATAAGGATTGGTTAAAGCGCACCAGCAGTTCGGTGCCACGTCCGGTGATCCCATGAATGTGATACTGGACATGCTGGCTGGTGGCGTTATGGCCGGGCACATAAACCGAAACTTCGTACAGCCCCTTTACGGGCAGGTTGGGATTCCAGCGCACCCAGACTTTATCGGCGGTGGTTTCGGTACTCTTATACTTGACCGTGTAGCCACGCGCACTGGTGAAAGTCTTGAGCAATTTGGAGGTGGGCTGATCAACCTGCGAACCGTCACGGTAACCGGAATCATCCGGGGTGACGATCTTCTGCCAGCCGTAGGTTCTGAGTACCTGATCGGGGCCGAGCTCCTCGGTCACCACGTCCTCGTTGATGATCGGGTACTGCCGGGGGCCGATCACGCCCAGCCGGAAGTAGGACAGTCCAGGAGCGCCGCGTACACTGCGGGCCAAATTCTGAACTTTGGTGAGGCCCTCCGGTTCAGCATAGCCCTCTAACACCGGGCAGATCGGCAGGCCGTAGTTTCCCCAGACCACATAGGCTTCATTCAGGACGCTGTCGCCATCCCGCTTCATCAGTTCCCAGTAAATCTGGGGATGGACGCTGTTGACGTAAGGCCGCCAGGCATCCGGGTAGATCGAATCGTAGCGATGGCTGCGGGGATCAACACTCATGCCAATGTGGAAGGTGTTCCCTAAGGCGGCCCGTACTTCGCTCATCAAGTCCAGGACTTCTTGCTCAGAAGCTTCCCAGAAGCCGCTGTAAGGTTCAACATCCAGGATCATCGAGCGAACGCCGGGAACCCTGCAAGTTTCGACAATCTTGTCGATCTCGCCCTGTACGTCCTCTCCCTTGACCACACACCAGGCATGGAATTCCAAATCATATTCATTCAGCGTGGTGACCCATTTGGCGATATCGTCCGGCCCATTGATCTCCATGGACGCCTTAGTGTCAAATGTACCTTCCCATTCATTGCCATCATTGGTTTTGACAAAGATGGCGTCGACCGATGGCATATTAGCTTTAACCGACTGGGCCAGTTCTTCGATATCATCCTCGCCAACCCAACCACCGGCTACATGCCACAACCCAACTTTGCCATCATAGGGAGTGGGCATACGCGCTCTCCTTTCAATACGAACTGTTTCAGGTAAGATCGTTTATCAATTTATAGAAACAAAAAAACTATACAGTTATCGAGTATCTGCTAGTTATCTTCAGGAGTCAAGTAGGGCGATCTCTGCCAGATATCAACTCACCCCCCTGCCGATGCGCCACCTTTGGCGTCCGCATCGGCTGCCCCCCTTTGCAAAGGGGGGCGAATCGCGGTGAGCGCGTTAGCGCGAACGGCGATGGGGGTTCTGTCCCAAACCCAGCCTATCCCTTGATCACCGCAACCGGGACTAACCGGGCAACCTTGCGGGCAATGCCTGCGCCGCTCACCACTTTAACAACCTCATCTACGTCTTTATAGGCTTGTGGCGCTTCTTCGGCGAGACCGGGCATACTTCCGGCCCTGACGCTGATCCCATCGGATTCAAGAGCCTTATGCAGTTCAGAACCGCGAATGGTCTGCTTGGCCTTCTTGCGGCTCATGGTACGCCCTGCGCCATGACAGGTGCTCCCGAAGGTTTCGGCCATGCTGCCTTCTGTGCCGACCAAGATCCAACTGGCCGTACCCATCGATCCGGGAACGAGAACCGGCTGTCCGACAGGTTGGTATTCCTTGGGCAGTCCCTCAAAGCCGGGACCGAAAGCCCGCGTCGCGCCTTTGCGATGTACTACCACCTCGGTGGTGTGGCCGTTCTCGTCTTTGTGATACTCCACCTTTGCCATGTTATGAGCAATGTCGTAAACCTGGTGCAGATGTGGATCGACGACTTTGTCCTTCAGCACCGATTTAAAACTGCGGCGGATGTGATGGGCCAAGACCTGCCGGTTAACAAATGCGAAGTTCGCAGCGGCGCACATCGCGTTATAGTAGGATTGGCCCTCCTCCGACCGGAATGGCGCACACATCAACTGGCGGTCAATCAGGTGAAGGCCAAACTTGTGCAAAGCCGATTGGAATTCCCGCAGATAGTCGGTGCATATCTGGTGACCGAATCCACGCGAGCCGCAGTGAATCTGGGCCGCGATCATACCTTCCTCAAGGCCCATTGCTTCGGCGGCTTCTTTGTCGAAAAGCTGCTCGATAATGTCTACCTCGATAAAGTGATTGCCTGCACCGAGCGTCCCGACCTGGGTCAGGCCCCGCTCCCAGGCGCGGTCGCTGACATATTCGGGATCAGCCGCATAAAGCCGACCACGTTCCTCGGTGCGTTCTACGTCCTCAGGTTCGGCGTAACCCTTTTTCAGCGCCCATTCTGATCCCTTGCGGAGCAGCTTCCCGAATTCCTTCTCGTTGATCTTGATCCCGCCGCCTTTGCCGACCCCGGTGGGACAGTTGGCAAAAAGTGCCGAAGCCAGTTCGGGTAGGTGGGGTTTGATCTCCTGGTAGGAGATATTACTGGCTAACACACGGATACCGCAATTGATATCATACCCAACCGCTCCAGGTGATATTACACCGCTGTCGGTACGAGAAGCGACTACCCCCCCAATCGGGAAGCCATATCCCTGGTGGATATCGGGCATCGCCAATGCATAACGGATCAAGCCGGGCAGGGTCGCAGAGTTGACCAACTGCTCGACGGCACGGTCTTCTACTGCCGCATCGACCAGCTTATCACTGGCATACAGCCGCGCCGGAACCCGCATATCGTCCCGGTAAGACTGCGGCACTTCCCATATAAAATCACTGACCCGCGTCAGGTCCTGTTTCCTCATCTTCACCTCATCAAGGTATCTTAGCAGCGCAAACCAGGGTTTTTGCAACCCAACAGTTCCGCGTTCTTGCCCCCAATCAAATTAGCGGTTATAAAGCGCCCGTTCCAGGGAGGTCCACAGACCGTATCCGACTTCGTGGGTGAACTGGATCGTCCAGGCTTCTGCGCCACCCGCACCGGTTAGCTCGACGATCTGGGTGCTTTCATCATGCATCACTTCCACCCAGGAGGTGATCATCGGCGCATCAGCTGGGCGCAGCATAGCGGTCGAAACCCCGGTGGTAAAATCGTCCGCCTTATCCGGATAAAGAATATGGACCAGATGGAACCAGAGCGTCTGCGTAGCGCCGCGTGTCATCACGCGCACCTGGCTTCCGGCCTCTGATTCGACCCGGAGCAGGTAGGACTCGTGTGGCCCAGGCTTTCTGGTAACCATCATACTGGTGACCATTCCCATGTCTTTTAATTCATCGTCTGACATCATATACCTCGTTCATACTAAACATCAAAGATGATAATCGTCTCATATCCCTGGCCGGTTGGACGGATCGATAAGTTATGATAAGTAGCCGCTTTAATATGCTTTTCCATATTGAGACCGGCTGCGCCCTGAACTTCCGCTTCGATGCTCAGGTCTTCCACCCGGTGGACGGTGATCTGCGTGAAGATGACGCCTTCGTCCTCGATCAGAAATAACAGTTCAGTAAGCCAATCAATCAGCAGGGTTTCCCAATCAGGTGCGGCCAGGGTGAAGGTTCGATGGAGCATCGTTTCTCCGGCCTGCCCACCGATCAGGCTGTTCATACCGCGAGCTGCATTTTCAAACAGCGCCCGCCGATCTTCTCCCCACACACGCAATGCCCAATCGGCGGTGTGGTCGATCTCTTCCCAACACATCAGCGTTTCTTTCTGTATCGTTAGAATCTGGTTTCTACAGTTCCTATTGTAGTTTAAGTATGCCCATTTTAGCCAGCCCGACCCCAACCAGGCAATGTAATATAAGCACCAAAATAACGATATTTCACGAAGCAACCGAATAAAATCACCGGTTTATCCATTTAATAGGTAGAAAGCTATCACCCACCAGAAGAGGTGAAGCAACAATAACAGGACTTACGTAGCTGAACGGGCAGACAAGGAGCTTAAGCTCCTTGCCCAGGCGCAAATTCGATTGGTTCTGCATAAGTCCTAAATAACCTATTTTTGATTTAAAGGAAGTATATAATGGATTTCGGTCGTTTACTTAGTCGAGCCTGGAACATCATCTGGGAACACAAATTCTTGATTGTACTGGGAATAATCGTTGCTATCATCAGCGGCGGCGGGTCTGGCATGAGCGGCGGTGGCAGCAGCAATGGTGGAGATTCTGGGTGGGGGGAACATACAGAATACGGTGATCCCGACCAACCGGATTTCCAGGATTTTGATTTCGGAGAAGGCGGTGGGAACTTCGAAGATTTTGATCTACCGGGTTTCTCCGCGCTGGCCTCGCTGATGGCAATCGCTGGCGGTTTTCTGGCTGTCATCATCGTCGTAGCGTTGATCATCGGATTGGTGCTCTCGTACATTTCCAGGGTAGCAACCGGCGCGATCATCGCGGGTGCTGATCAGATTGAATCCACCGGCGAGTCGAGCTTCGGCACGGCGTGGAAAGCCGGTTGGGCGCGAGGTCTGAACCTGTTCCTGATCGGATTGGTTAGCAATATCCCAATGCTCGTAACGATGGCGGTGATTGCCATCCTGGTCATCCCCCTGGTAGGGTTGAATACCCAGGTGGAAGATGTCGAAGCCCTGATGGCGGGTAATGTTGGCCTGGTCGTCGCGATTTTCGGCCTGTGCTGCATCGGGGTGTTGATCTCATTGGTGGTTTCGGCCATCCGAACCTTTGCCGACCGGGCCTGTATGCTCCAGGAAAAAGGCGTAGTCGAGTCTTATGCCGAGGGTTGGAGCGTCCTGCGCAAGAACCTTGGGCCTGCGGCGCTGCTGTTCTTGATCCAGCTTGGTATCAAGATAGCGATTGGGCTTCTGTTGGCGGCACCGGCCATCATCGCCAGTGTGTGCTGCTTCCTCCAGCCGGTGATGTGGGTGCTCAGCGGAACCTCCCTGGCCTACTTCGCCACCCTGTGGACCCTGGCCTGGCGTGAGTGGACGGGCAAATCCGGCGGCGAACCGGTGATGCTCGATCAGGCTCCGGCGGTCTGATTGCTGAAGTGTTCAACAAAAACAGGGTGACCCCGTCGACGGTGGTTGCCCTGTTGTATACTTGCCCGGAAATTAACAGCCACTATAATGGAACCCAGCATCTATTACACCAACTTGCGATGATTCGTATTCAATATTAAGGGTAGTGCGCTGTGAGCAAGGCTTTGTCCTGCCACAACGTCATTTCAATGAAGCAGCCAAACAAAACCAGCGGTTTCTCCATTTGATGGAGAAAGAAAGTTTTCACCCACCAAGAGGGGTGAAGCATCAGTAGTCTATCTTAAAGGAAGTTTAGAATGGATTTCGGTCGTTTACTCAGCCGAGCTTGGGACATTATCTGGGAACACAAATTCCTGATTGTGTTGGGAATCATTGTTGCCATAACCGGCGGCGGCGGTGGTGGCGGCGGCGGTGGCAGCAGCAACCCAGCCGGGTTTGGCGACACCGGGGAATATGGCGACTCAGGTGATTGGGGATTCAAAGGGGCGGAGGAACTCGATCTGCCTGACTTTGATGAATTAGCTGCAGCCGGGATAGCAACCGGTGTGATCATTGCGATTGTCTGTGTCGCGTTAATCATCGGCATCGTTTTATTCTTTATCTCCAGAGTGGCAACCGGCGGATTGATCGCAGGTGTCAACCAGATTGAAACGGTGGGGACATCGAGTTTCAGTGAAGCCTGGAGTGTCGGTTGGGGGCACGGTGTACGCATGTTCCTGATCGGGTTGGTGGGCTCTCTTCCCATCCTGGTGACAATGCTTCTGATCGTCATTTTGTTCGCCACTATGGTAGGATTTAATACCCAGGTGGAAGATATGGAAGCGCTGGCGGCAGGTAATGTCGGGCTGCTGGTTACGATTGGCGCTATGTTCTGTCTGGGACTGCTGGTACAGATAGTTGTAGGAGCTATCCAGACCTTTGCCGACCGGGCCTGTATACTCCAAGAGAAGCGGGTATTCGAATCTTATATTGATGGTTGGGGCGTCCTAAAAGATAATCTGGGGCCTGCGGTACTGCTGTTCTTGATCCAGATTGGCATCCAGATAGTGCTCTGGCTTGTGCTGGTTGTACCGAGCATTATCCTTACTGTTTGCTGCTGCTGCATTGCCATCCCGTTGATGTGGGTGATCGGCGGGACGGCCCAGGCTTATTTCTCCACTGTGTGGACTCTGGCCTGGCGTGAGTGGATGGGCAAATCCGGCAGTGAGCCAGTGGTGATCGAGCAAGCTCCGGCAGTCTAATAACTCAGGACACAGCATGCGGTGTCCCTGCTCAATAACAATCAGGGTGGCCCCTCAAACGGCGGTCACCCTTTTTATATCTCAGTCGGCGGCGGCTGTCTGGCCGTATTCAACCTTCGTCACAGCACCGAAGGGGCAGGTGATCACACAGCTCAGGCAGCCCCAACAGCGGCTCATATCGATGAAGGGGCCATCCTCCGGGTCAAGCATCACAAAGGCTCGGCCCTGACAAACTTCTTGAGCCAGGCAGCGGCGGCAGTGGCGGCAGATATCGTCGTTAATAACCAGGTTGAACGGCTGCTTTCCGATAGCGGGCATAGATAATTCCAAAAGACCTAAACCATACGTTTATCCGTGTATGCGAATTGTTACATATTATCGGTTCGTAGTCAATAGGTGATCGCCTGATCAGGCCATATGGCAGACCGGTCACCTGACATTTGTCCTGTGGGTGTCTGCCTAAAATTAATAAACCCACCCAGGGTAGTGCCCTATTCCCATCAAGTTAAACTTGAAGCACGTTTAGAAAAGCCAAAATCGGGTGTTGGCCTGTGCCACTGCGGAATCAATTCCGCAGCTACAAATGATGCGTCTGTTGAAACAGACCCGGAAAATAAATGCGTTTTCCGGGTCGAATTTATTCGACATATCAGCTTAAGCCTGATGATTTATCATCAGGTGGCCTGGGCTTTCCATTTAGTTATCTCTCTAGTTGATATAGTTAAGGGATACAGCATACTGTGCCCCATAGGCATTAAGTTAAGGGAAAAAATGACAAAAGGAAGCAACTCTGGGAAGATATAAATATCCCAAGATCAACACCAGAGAAGCTTCCAATGACGACTGTATCACAAGTAGCGAAAAGCATGCAAACCGTATTGATAGAGAAAGCTGACCGGGCAGGCGAAACCAGTGGCTTCATCAAGCGAAAGCGAAAGCTGAAGGGAAGTAGTTTCACCCAGACGTTAGTCTTTGGCTGGCTGAATAAAGGGCAGGCGAGTTTGAGCGAGTTACATCAGGTGGCGGCAGCGATCGGGGTGGAAATCAGCGAGTCGGGGTTGAGCCAGCGTTTTGGGCCAGAAGCGGCCAGGATGCTAAGGGAAGTGCTGGAGGCGGCGATTGAAGTGGTCATTGCCGCCGAATCAACCGCCATTCCCCTGTTGCAACGCTTCCAGGGGGTGTATCTACAGGATAGCAGCGTGGTGGGGTTACCCCAGG
>JBNKDD010000209.1:0-9893 GCA_050288085.1 Anaerolineae bacterium | reverse complement strand
ACGATCGGATGCAGACCGCCGTCTGGCTAAAAGGTATTGACCCCGATACCATCCCCCCGTCCCCATCCCAACCGGCAGTGACCTACCAGGTCGGCGATCATGAGTTGTTCTGGCTGCACAATCTGACTGAAAAAACCTACAACCAGATCGAAGCCCGCTTGATGCACATCTCTGAGCATGCATATTTCTGGGTGGACATTGACCAGATTGGCGGCCCGGTCGATTGGGAATCGGTCGGAAGCCGTTTTGACCAGACCTACAATGCCGTCCGCGAGACTTTTGGTGCCGAGGCGTCGCCCGGTATAGACGGTGACCCGCGCTTATACATCGTCAATTCCAACCGTTTGGGGGCCGTCGGTGGCTATTTCGGTGCGATCAACCTGCTGCCCCAGATGCTCGATCCCTATTCAAACCAGCATGAGATGTTCTTTATCTCGATCACCGGGACACGGGATATCGGGGTTGGCTTTTACAATCGAACGCTGGCCCATGAATTCCAGCATTTGATCCACGATAACATGGATCAGAACGAAGAGGGCTGGTTAGACGAGGGTCTGTCGCAGTTGGCCCAGCAGATCGCCGGGATGCGCGGTGATGATTGGGTCTTATCCTACATGATTAACCCCGACCAATCCCTGTGGTATTGGGGCAGTGATAGCTCTGACTACGGCCAGAGTTACCTATTTGTCGATTACCTGTATGAGCGTTTCGGCCAGGATTTTATCAGCGCATTGGTGACGAACCCGTCCAACGGCTTTGCTTCCATTGACCAGACCTTGGCTCAAATTGGCCATTACCAGACTGTCGAGCAGGTCTATGGCGATTACATGTTGGCGCTGGCCTTCAACGATCCAGGTATTGGCGATGGCCGGTATGCATTTGCCAACACCGACCCCGGCCCGCTTTTTCCGGTCGCCGAACTGATCCCCGGTGGGAGCTATGAGGGTCAGGTGCAGCAATACGGTATCGACGCTGTGCGGATCACCGGCAGCGGCCCGGCAACCATCACCTTTACCGGTGCGACCGAGGTAACAATTGTCCCGACCTATGCCTACAGCGGAAATTATATGTGGTGGTCAAACCGGGGCGATTCAGCCTTCAGCACCCTCACCCGTGAATTTGACCTGACTGATGTTGATCGGGCTACCCTCAAGTTCTCAGCCTGGTACAACCTCGAAACCGACTGGGATTATGCTTACGTCATGGCCTCTACCGATGGTGGCCGGACCTGGGATTTATTGCGAACCAACGCCAGCGAGACCGCTGATCCCAACGGCACCAATTACGGCTATGGCATGACCGGGGCAAGCAGCAGCCTTGATTATGCTGACTGGGTGAGCCTGTCGGTCAACCTGAACGATTACGCTGGGAAGAAAGTTCTGATCCGTTTTGCCATGATCACCGATGAAGCCTCTTTTGAAGAGGGCTTTGTGATCGATGATATTTCCATCCCGCAGATTGGATTCTTTGATGATGTGGAGGGGGGCAAATCCGGTTGGATTGCCGATGGCTGGATCAGAATCCACAACCGCATGCCGCAGCGTTGGTTGGTTAATATCGGCTTGACCGGCGGATTCACCACCGTTGCGGAAATGGAAATTGTCAATGGTCAGGGCATTCTCAAAATGGACCTCGATGCAGTGGATGAAATAATCTTGCTGATCACCGGGCAAACCCAGCGCACCACCGTCACCGCCCCCTACCGAATCGACGTGGAATAACAGCATCAATGCTGTAGGGGCGCATCAGACCTTCGGTCTGCGTATGCATGCGCCCCAAAAAGACTATGCTACCCTTCCTCGAAGAAGGTCCAATACCCCCGGTCAATTTTCTGCACGATGTAGGTAAACATCTCCACCACGCCGATCCCGTTATCCATCAGCAGCCGGGCCAGGTACTCGCCGTCTATCAGGACGATCTTGCGCTGGATACGCTGCACGTATTCCCTCGCCTGATCGGAAAAAGTTGAGGTGGTGATCATCACGCCCTTGCTGGCCCCAAACCCCTCCAGGCTCCCGGAGAAGGACTGCACATCCGGGTGCTGAATAATATTGTCATCCCGCCGAATCTGGACGTACACCAGCTCCAGGCCGAGCTTATCCTCTTTGATCACCGCATCCAGCCGGTAATCATTGATCCAGGTGAAAGCCTCCCGGATGGCCTGCCGTGAGCCGCCATAGTCCATTGTGAACAGCAGATCGATCATCGCCTTCTCAAAGATCGGGTTCTCGCAGGCTTTGATCATTTCCTGGACGTCCTGGTGCATCCGCCCGTTGAGTTCGTAATAACTCGCCTGGATCGTTTCTTCTGGAGTTCCACCGATCCCGGCGAAGCCCTCGCCGCCGTCATCGGTCTCATCGCTGAAGTCCAGGAATTCGTTAAACTGCTTAAGGAAGCCTATCGTAATCCGGGGTGGGGAGCCTTCTAGCACGGCGGCCCCATGCTCGGTGATGCAGAACCGGCCCCGCCCGGTCCGTTCGAGCAGACCGGCCCGGCGTAGATAGGCACTGGCCCAACCCACGCTGTTGTTGATCCGGGTCTGGCGGCTGCCGGGCAGCATTTCGTGCCGCTCGGATTCACTCAAGCCATACTGATCAGATAGAATGTCAGTTGCTTCAGTAAGTGAATGTTCCTGGTGATCGCCTGCTATCCTCAGCAGAGGGAGCATCAAACTCTGAAAGTCTGGAATTGGCATGTGTTACCTCACTTTTAGTAGTCCCATCGATGCCTATTATACACCGCCCTGGGCGTTGATGCGTTGGGAAAATAATCCTTTTCTTCAACTTACCCGTTCAGACTGAGTGATCCTGACGTATAATAACGGGGTGAGTGATGATCATGGCAGAACCATCGACGGGAGCATAACGTATGCCATCAACTTTATCTCACATCAGTTTGTGTGCCTGATTGATACTATTCCTCAATTCATCGATGACTATCATGCGAGTCCGCTCAACGGGATATCTGCTTCACTTGTGTCGAATGTGTATCAAAGGGAGTTCAGATGAAAACACGTCGATTGGTGATCATTCTGACCGTCCTGTGTTTAAACCTCTCCTCTTGTAACGATGGTAATGATGTGGCTTCGCCACAGCCGGACATAGAATTCTCATCCGATGGAACGGCGCAGCTTTCTATCCCTTCACTGAACGGTAACCTGATTGCTATCCAACTGGCGAAACCGGAGGGAGATGGCCCTTTTCCAACACTGATCGGTATACCTGGCGCAGATGGTATGTTTGGTATCAGCTCAGAGATGGAGGCTGGACTCCTTGATCTGGGCATCATGGCCGTTGATTTTACCCCACAGGGAAGAGGCATTAGCGAAGGGCAAGACAACCACAATGGAAGTGTACACCAGGATGATCTGAAAGCCCTGGTTGATTTTGTCAGCAGCCTTTCGTATGTTCAGCAAGATAACATTGGGATACTGACACACTCTTATGGGATCGTGATGGCGACCGGTGCACTGGCCCGTTACCCCGACCTGCCTGTTGCTTTTCTGATCGATTGGGAAGGGCCAGCCTGCCCAGGCAGAGATTTGCAGCGCGGCTTAGAAAATCACGAAGATTGGGCAGAAACAGTCGTCCTGATGTTTGGTGGCAATCCTGAGGAGTATGACAACTTCCAGATTCACGGCGGCGCGATCTCTGATGAAGCATATTGGCAGGATAGAGACGCCGCCCGTTTTATCAAAGACCTTCCTTGCCCTTACCTGAGAGTCCAGTTTGAGATCGATCACGCTCAGGGACTCTACAAACATCACATGATGGAACTCGTTAATGCAGCGACCGAACATAGCGGGCAGTGGACACGCTGCAATGATAACCCGGCAAACATTATTTATGTTGAAGATGAGTTTTCAGAATATCACTTTCACCGGTATATTGATGGTGAAATGGCAGGGCCTGATTCAGCCGCATCGGAATCGGTCACTGCCGTTCTTCTGACCTATATCGAGGAGATGTTTTTCTCAAAACCCTACGAGAGCTGACCGAACGCCAAAGAATGAGCTACAATTGCTCATTATTGTTAGCCAATTACAAGGAGATTCATGCCGATGTTATCCCATCTACGTGCCCAACATCGCTCTGTTGAGAAGGGTCTCAAAGCAATCGAAACTTATCTGGGTAAGGTGAGCCAGGGAGCTGTACTCGATGAGCGGGGCCGCTGTCGAATTCAGTATAACGATGTAGGTATCCATGTGGTGGTGTTGCCCCAGCACAACATGGTGATCTTCAAATCCTTCATCAACTTTCTGCCCGAGCCAAGCAGCGGCAAGCTGCTGCCCCTTTATTACCATTTACTCGACATGAGCGACAACCCGGATACCGGTCTGGCCTACTTCTCGATTGTAGCCTCTGAAGAACTCAAGACTGAGCGGGACATCATCAGCGTGGAGACCAAACGCCCCATTGCCGATATCTCGTTTGAAGAGTTCAAAGCCAACCTGGAGGCAGTCGGCGAGGTGGCGAACAAATGGATGAACCGCCTGGAGAGTGAATTCAACGCGCCAAAGGTGCCCTAAGGAGCAAGTCAAGCATGGCTGAAACTATCCCCGATTCGCATAAAGACCTGTTTGAAGGGCCGGTATGTGTCACCTTAACCACCATCATGCCGGATGGATTCCCGCAATCATCCGTCATCTGGTGCACCTATGATGCGCCCTACATCTGGTTTAGTTCGATTTCAGGCCGCGCCAAAACCCGGAACATCGAAGCCAACCCCAAAGTTGCGATCATGGCTATCGACCCGCAGGACCCTTATCGTTATGTTGAGGTTCGGGGGATAGTAGAGGAAATCACCAGGGAAGGCGGCGTCGATCTGATCGAGCAGTTGTCGATGCTGTATGAAGGCAAGCCGTTTTATGGCGGATACGCCGACGCAAACCGGAAAGGGAAAGAGGAGCGGCTGGTCTTCAAAGTGAAGCCGATCCGGGTGCGCACCGACTAAACTATTATCAAGCCTGCTGGCACAGCCAATGCGAATTGACCATCTCGTCCTGACCGTGCGTGATATCGACACCACTTGCGATTTTTACCATACCGTATTGGGGATGGAGATCATCACCTTTGGGGAGGGGCGCAAAGCCCTGCACTTCGGGCCAGACGGCGCACAACAGAAGCTCAACCTGCATCAGGTCGGGCACGAATTCGAGCCAAAAGCACAGATCCCCACCCCCGGCTCAGAGGATTTGTGTTTCACCACCGACACACCAATTAGCGAACTGATCATTCACGCCAAAGCCTGCGGGGTAACGATCATCGAGGGGCCGGTTCGCCGCACCGGGGCTAATGGCCCTATCGAGTCGATCTACTTCTACGACCCGGACGGCAACCTGATCGAGGTAGCGAATCTGCTCACCGGCTGATGCTAGATCAGTCTCCTATACATTTTCGGCGAGCGGCTTTTTTCATGTGGCTGCTTAATGTGGTTAATCATTGTTTCAATAATGTAACTCTGCTGAAGTAAATCCTCTGGTAGAATTTTGCCATCATGAATAGATTGCACCTGGTTGCAATCCGCATCGGCCAATTCATGAGGCTTTTGCTCATGGGGTAGAGGATTTCTAATGTTAGGGATGAGGCGTATCGGAATGAACCATTCTAGACAATCTCGGAGACACAGATGCCTATTATCGTTGAAAAACTTCCCGATGAGCCAATTATTGTGGTGATTTGCCAGGAGCCTATGAACTACGTTCGGGAAGCTCCAAAAGCCTTTGATCAAATCCTTGCTCTCAGAGATACCATTTACGACAGCCCTGAATACTATATAGTTTTTGACGCAAGTGCAGTCAAAATGGGTTTTGGCGACATGGTAACAATGATGGGCGAAGTCAAACGTGTTTCTCAGCAGCCCCGGTCGGATTTGTTGGTGGTTCCATCACTGGTGGGTTCTGGTTCGCTGGTCGAAATGGCAGTAAACGCCGTTCAGCAGACACAGTATGGATCGTACAAAAAAGTTCCCCTTTTCACCTCAGTTGAGCAAGCGTTGGAATCTATCCGGACAGATTTGACTGGCTGATTACCCTGAGCTCTGCGAAACTCAGCCCTCTACCTGCTTGGTCAGTTCCTCAATCGCTTCGACCAGCGCATCCGGCTGATCGAGCATCGTGAAGTGATCGCTGTTCGCGATGAAGATATGGCGTCCCCCCGCCGAATTCTCGGCGGCCTGTTGATACCACGCCTCCATGATCGGTTGACGCCAGGCATTCAATTCGACCCACTCCGGGTTGTCTATCCCCTGGAGCCTGAGAAAATCAGACTGAACCACGTAGAGCGGAATATCCGTCGGCAGCGGAGTCTGGGCGGCCAGGTCGAGATCAGCACAATAGGCATCGGCATGGTCAACAGCCGCCCGCATCGCCGTTCTGGTTCCCCGCCGGGCATCGATCCGGTTGTAGGTATCCCAATCGAACAACTCGTCGGCCCGCGGCGATAAGTGATCGGCCATCGCTGCTGCTTCGCGATTAGCAATGCCAAATTCGTAATACAACCGCATCACACCGATCTGGTTTCCGGCCCGCGCCAGATCATAGATTCCCGGGGATGTTGTGCCGCAGTACCAATCGATCAGATCAGGGGTCAACACATCAGGATCAAGCCAGATGATCCCCATCAATCGAGGATCATCCGGGTACCGGTCGGCATAGAAGATGGTCGTGTTCGAACCGGTTGCCCAGCCCACGAGAATTACTTCTTCCTCACCCAGTTCGACCAGGGCAGCATGCAGATCATCGGCGGCATTATCATGCGACACTCCGGCGGGGTTCAGATCGCTCCAGGCATAACCGGCATAATCGAAAGTATACACTCGCATCGATTCGGCCAGCACGGGTTGGACACCGGCCCACCAGCCTGAATCATCGGTCACGCCGCCCGCAAACCCGGAGATCAACACGACAGCGGGGCCGTCATGCTCCAAACCCATACCGCGCATGTAGATATTCCGCCCGCCGATATCCACCAATATCGCATCGTCCGGCGGCTCGATCCGGCTGGCCTGCGCATCCATGATCCGTGAATAGGCAAACATGACTAGAACAGCCACCGCCAGCAGCCCCAACAAGCCCAATCCAATCCGCTTAATCCAGGGTCGCCGGGCTTTATCTTTTGGCATTGTTACCCCCCATCCCCGATGGGTGTGCAGAGCGGGGGCGGAGAGGGCGTTATATTGAAACTGCCATAGTTATTTGTCTCGTTTGATTCTTCAACCTCGTTCCGTGCGTCAACCATATAATTTGCGGTTGTAATCTCCTGTTTTTCTATCATGACACACTCTCGTGCTCCGGCAGCTAACCCGTCAAACTCATGGCTCCATTCACCGTCGATGACGGCAAACGGCCCGGCATCCCCCTGGCCGATATTCTCCACACAAAACTCGTAGTCGATTACCAGGTCGCTGTAACTGTCCAGGCAGATCCCGTCATAACCCCTGGCCATAATGCCATTCGAACTGGTCAGATCCGGTAAAGGCCCTTCCTCTGTGGCTTCGGGGATGAGGGTAGCGGGTGGACTGGGAGCCTCATCCGGCACTGTGGTAAAAGGTATGTCCGTAGGCACTGCTTCCTCGTCAGGTGTGATGTTACAGGCCAGCACAGCAGCCGACAGGATCAAAAACGGCAGCATAAATCGCCTCACTGGTTCCTCCTCATATGCTATAAAAAGCTTCTTATTTCTCCAACACCACCGTATACGAGAAGGCATTCCCACTCTTCTCCACAAAGTGGAAACCAGCCGCATCGCCCAGGCGTTGTAACCGGCGTGGTGAGGGGTAATCAGGGTCGGGCAACAATTCGCTGAAAGCCAGCGTACCGCCCACCTTCAGCACCTGGTAAAACTCGGCAAAAGCCCGCTCCGGCGTTGGAATCTCGCCGATCACGGTGATCATGTAGATCGCGTCAAACGTCCCCTCATCAAATGGTAGATCGAGCACATCCGCAGTACGGGCTTTGACATTCGATATTCCGTCCTCGCCCAGCCGCACTTGCGACCGGGCAATGATCTTAGGTTCGATGTCGATGGCGATCAGCTTTCCCCCCTCGCCGATCCGATCAGCCGCCGCGAGGGTATACCGCCCGTTGCCCGGCCCAACCTCCAAAACCGTCATGCCCGGTTCGAGCTTATGGCGAATGGCGATCTCATCCGGCGGTTGAATGCGACGCCGCAAGGGATTATCGATCAGCCCGGTCAGAAATTCAGGAATGGGAAACTTGTAGATATGCCGCACAATCCGCACGATCACTAGCCAGAAGAACAGCGCGGCAGGGATACCAATCACCACCCACAGCAAGATGCGCAGCACGATCATGTTTCACCTCAACTGTTGAAGTCCACCGGTTCGACCTCCTATATCATACTCGATTCGCCCGCACAAGATAGGCGCATGATGTATCATATAGTCTCGAAACCGGTTAGCCAGGATGCAAATGCCAATGATACAGGAAAACGAATCACTGCCTACAAAGACAGGCAAAAAGCGCGGCTGCCGCTACTGGATCAACCTGCTGGGAGTCGGGTTGCTCTTTGGTTCATTGATGCTTTACTTTGGCATGATCATCGCCTGGGTGAACAACTCCTCTAATCCGGCCAATACCGAAATATGCTGCATCACGCCGGCTAACCTGGGATACGACTATGAGACGGTCTCCCTGACCAGCGCCGATGGTGTGAACTTGTCCGGGTGGTACATCCCATCTGATAACGGTGCGGCGATCATCCTGCTGCATGGCTGGAACGGCAACCGGGTTACAATGATCTGGCGGGCGGAGATGCTTGCCCGGCACGGGTACGGTGTGTTGATGTGCGACCTGCGCGGGCACGGCGAGAGCGACGCCGTGATGCGGACTTTCGGTTGGGAGGACGTGCACGACGTGTTCGCTGCACTGGATTATCTACAGCATCGGGAGGACGTAAACCCCGACCGGATCGGCATCTTAGGCTTTTCGATGGGCGGAGCAATCGCTATCCGTGCTGCCGCCGAGACGGAGTCGATCCAGGCGATAGTCGCAGAAGAACCCGGTTTTGCCAGGGTATCCGACCTGCCACCGCGCCATACCTTCTCTGACCGGCTGTCCACCAACCTCTATTGGTCTGGCTTGTTGGGCATCGCCTGGAAAACCGGTGCGGAGATGCCTCAACAAGGCGTAGCCGAGGCCGTTCAGGAGATCGCCCACCGCTCGATTTTGGTGATCGGAACCGGGCCGGAAGATGAGATGGGTTCCCGCATCGCCCGGCATTATTACGATCTGGCTGGTGGCCCTAAACAATTCTGGTTGGTGCCGGAAGCCTGGCACGGCGGAATCCCGGAAGTCCGCCCGGAGGAGTATGAACAGCAGATCATTGGCTTCTTTGACGAGGCATTATTGGGCAGCGATTGAGCTTCAGGGCAGGTAATCATCCACGCGGTAAGTGATGACCTCCCCTTCATTAGACACTGATACCAACCACTGATCATCAAACGTAAAGGCCAGATGATCAACCGGCTCATGCTGGTCGTCGAAAGTGGCTAGCAGTTCCAACGTTGAACTATCCCAGATGAGAACTTTACCCTCTTGCGTCCCGGCGGCGATGGCACTCCCATCATGAGTCCAGGTTATGGTATCTATCGATTCTGTCTGATCATCCGTATGAGAAATAAACTCCTTGGTCTCGACGTTCCATATACCTACCATTCCAAATGATCCACTCCGATTGGTGTAACTGGCGGCAATCAGATCGCCTGACGGGTTAAATGCAATATCCATGACATAGATCGATTCTCTTGGGAAAGTTTCATCATTGGTTTCTAAGTCTAAATTGATCTCTCCTGACTGCGCATCTATTAATACGACCGGCTGCCTGTAGTTGTTTGTTGCAATAGTCGTTTCATCAGATGAGATGATGCTCTTC
>JBNKDD010000208.1:0-9903 GCA_050288085.1 Anaerolineae bacterium | reverse complement strand
CGGTCAGCAGTCACGGCCCGGCGGCCAGACAGGTGGTCGTTCAACTGGCAAGAGTCCCGCCCGTCCTGGCGGCGGTTTACCCGGTCAACAGTCGCGACCGGGCGTACCCGGTCAGCAATCGCGGCCCGGTGGTCAGACCGGCGGATTGCCCGGTCAGCAGTCGCGGCCCGGCACGCTGACACCCAGGCCCGGCCCGGTACAGCAATCGAAACCCCGGCCCGGTGGGGCTGCACCGACATCCAGCCCCAGCCGAACAGGTTCAAAATCACGGCCTGGCGGCAAACCCAGCAGCCCGCCGACCACCAAGAAAACAAAAAAGTCTGCGACTAAACAAGCACCAACCAGGCCGCCCGCGCGGACACTGCCGGGCGTGCAGGGGATGCGCATCAAAGAGCGCAAACCGGCCCAACCCGCCAAAGAAAAACCCGAAATTCCGCCGGAGCCGGATTGGATCAAACGCATCCAGGCTCAGATGCCATCTTATGCTGATGAACTGCTGGCCGTCTTTTTGATCATGCTCGGCCTGCTGTCGTTCTTCACGCTGCTCAGTCCGACGAGCGGCGATATCGGCGATATATGGGCCAGGGCCTTACAGAAAGCCTTTGGCTGGGGAGCTTACGTCGTCTCGACGGTGATCATCACCGCCGGGGCTTTGATCCTCGCCCCGAAGATCAATATTAAAGTCCGCCTGAACTGGTGGCGGATCATCGCCGGGGAATGGTTTTTTGTCTTCCTGCTGGCCTATACCCACGCCTTTATCCGGTGGAGTATCGGCGGCGAGGATGGGCAGATCGAAGCCTTTGCCCGCGCCTTTGAGGGCCGCGGCGGCGGGGTGATCGGCTGGGCGATCCAGGATGTATTCCACAGCCTGCTGGGCGATTTTGTGACCGGTGTGGTGCTGTTGAGCTTGTTGGCGATCAGCGGTGGGGTTATGGCCGGATTCCGGCGGCGGCACATGGTTGGCATTCTGGGCTGGCTGAATATCCGGCTGATGAAAATTGCGGCGCGGATTAATCCGGTGATCAAACCGCAAATACAATCGGCTGCCGGTCAGGGAGGCGCACAACCGGCATCTGATGTGGACGGAGAAGACAGCCCCGACATGGGCAACGTGATGAAGGGCCGCCCATCCATCGTGACCGGGATGCGGGCCGATGCGCCGGAAATTCCTGCAACCGGGCCGCTCACAAACGGTCAGGCAGAGGAAGAAGAAGAAGCCAAAGAAGTCAAACCCAAGCGCGAGATCAGGTACCGGTTCACCGTTGCCGAACTGCGGGATAAAAAGAAATTCCGCAAGCGCCCGGATGAACTGCCGTCCCTTGACCTGCTGGACGTGACCGACTTCGAACGGCCCACCGAACATGAGATCAACCTGGCGGCGACTATCATCGAGGAGACGGTTGAGGACTTCGGGATGAAGGTCGAGGTGGTGGGAGTCAAGGCCGGGCCGACCGTCACGCAGTACGCGGTGCAGCCGTTCGCCAGTGTCGAGAAGGACGGCAAAAAGGTCGTCCAGCGGGTGCGGGTAACCAAAGTCGCCGGGCTGGCAAAAGATATATCGCTGGCGCTCCAGGCTCCCCGCGTCCGTATTCAGGCCCCGGTGCCCGGCACGAATTATGTCGGCGTTGAAGTGCCAAACGCCCGACCGGGGGTCGTGTCGCTGCGCCCCATTATCGAATCGGAGCAGTTCTATAAATACAACTCGCCTCTGACGCTTGGCCTGGGCCGCGAGGTTGATGGCCGCCCCTTCGCCGTTGACCTGGCGACAATGCCCCACATGCTGATCGGCGGGACAACCGGCTCCGGCAAATCAGTGTGCATCACGTCGATTGCCACCTGCCTGATCACCAATAATACGCCTGAAGACCTGCGCCTGATCCTGATCGACCCGAAGATGGTCGAGTTGGTGCGCTTCAATGGGCTGCCTCACCTGCTGGGACACGTTGAGGTGCAGCTTGACCGGATCATCGGGGTGCTGCGCTGGCTGACCCGCGAGATGGATTATCGCTACAAACTGATGGAGGAAGACCAGGCGCGGAATATCACGGTCTACAATAAGGGCAAACGCAAGGGTAAACGACTGCCCTATATCGTGGTGCTGATCGACGAATTAGCCGAGTTGATGAACGAATTCCCGGACGAAACCGAGCACCTGATCACACGGCTGGCGCAGATGGCCCGCGCTACCGGGATTCACCTGGTGGTCGCTACCCAGCGCCCCAGCACCGACGTGCTGACCGGACTGATCAAAGCCAACTTCCCTGCCCGGATTTCCTTCGCGGTGGCCTCCGGCATAGACTCGCGGGTGATCATCGATGCAGTGGGCGCGGAAGACCTGATCGGGAAGGGCGACCTGCTGTTCCAGGGGTCGGATGCTGCGGGGCCGGTCCGGCTGCAGGGTTGTTTTGTCAACGACAACGAGCTGGATCGGATCGTCGAATTCTGGCGGGCCACCTGGAAGGATGCCGAAGAGGAAACTGAAGCCCCCTGGGAACGCGCCCTCGCCCGCGCGGCGGTGCTGGAAGAGACCGACTCTATGATTGAGAAGGCGATCCGGCTGGTACAACAGGAAGGCCACGCCTCAGCCTCGCTGCTCCAACGCAAATTGGGGATCGGCTATCCACGGGCCGGACGGCTGGTCGATACGCTGTACGCGATGGAAGTGATCGGCGAAGAAGAAACCGGCGGACGCAATCGCAAACTGCGGATCGGGCGGGACGTTGATCCGACTGCCTTTATTATCGATTGGCGAGCAGGGCGATAAGGGATAATTGACAGACAAACGTTATCGTTATTAAGAATGTATGAACGTGATGAGTAAAGGAATTTTTTGGAATGAGCAGGTCACGTTCTATTGTTATCTTAGCTATCATTGCAGTGATGCTGCTGTGCACACCGGTTCCCGATGCCGGTGCTCAGGGCAAGAACCAACGGATACTGGTTGTCAATTCCTACCATCCTGGTTTCAAATGGTCTGATGATGAACTGGCCGGTATCCAGTCAGTGCTGCCGGACGATGTCTCATTGTACGTTGAGTATATGGATACCAAGCGTATCCTCAACGACAACTACCTCGAAATTCTGCACCAAACATATCACCACAAATACGATGATATCCAGTTTGATTGTATTATCTCGCTGGATGATAACGCCCTTCAGTTTCTGCTAAAGCATCATGAGGATTTATTCCCCGGTGTGCCCATCGTGTTTGGGGGTGTGAATCGCTTTGATGAAAACACATTAGAGGGAAATGAAGAATTTACCGGGGTAATCGAAGTCCTCGACCATATGGGCACAATCAATATAGCCCTTCAATTCCACCCGGACACCAAACAGATCTGGGTGATCGCCGATCAAACGACTACCAGCCAGCAAAATGTCGCGACCTTGAATGAACTTGTGCAAACCGGGCAAGTTCCGGTTCCAGTTGTGTACCTTGATCAGGGAGAGGGGCTTGAATTATCTGATCTCTTCGAGGCCCTTCAGAATGCTCCACCGGGAACGATTGTCCTTCTACTGGGCTTTTTCAAGGATAAGTATGGTGACTTTGTCCTTTACGAAGATTACTTGCCTGCCCTCTCTGAACAATCCACAGCGCCGATCTACGTCCATACCGATTACTATATGGGGTATGGGGTCGTCGGGGGGAAGCTGCTGCACGGCAATTATCATGGCAAGACAATCGGGCAGAAAGCGATGCTTATCCTCGATGGGGAACCGGTCTCCGAGATTCCGATTGAGCAGGAACCTACCTACTATACCTTCGACTACCAACAGCTTAAACGGTGGGACATATCCCGGTCGGCGCTTCCACCGGACAGCATCATTGTCAATACCCCGGACACCTTCTATCACCGGAATAAGCGGCTGTTCTGGGGGATGGTGGTGGTAGGGCTGGCACAGTCGGCTATCATTGCGGTTCTGTTAGTCAATGTTTCGCGCCGCCGCCGGGCAGAACAAACACTGCGCCAGAATGAGGTCGTCCTCAAACAGCGGGCTTCCCAACTTGGCCTGATCAATGAGGTCAGCGGGCAGATCACTGCCGTCCTGGATTTGAATATGGTCCTCAAGGAAGCCGCCGATCTGATCCAGAGCAACTTTGGCTATCAGCATGTGGGGTTATTTATCCTGGATCAGGAATCGAATGACCTGGTGATGCGGGCCAGAGCCGGATCATATGCGGAATTATTCCCCGCCGATCACCGCCGCAAGATGGGTGAGGGGATGGTTGGTTGGGTGGCCCAGCACAAAAAACGCCTGTTAGCCAATGATGTCAGCCAGGAGCCACGTTATCATAATCCCTTCCCGGATGAGATCATCCGGTCTGAACTCAGCGTCCCGATCCAGATCGGCAGCGAGATCGCGGGGGTGCTGGATGTGCAAAGCCGCAACCCCAACGCCTTCAACGATAACGATATCCTCGTTCTTGAAACCTTAGCCGACCAGTTAGCCGCCGCCCTGCACAATGCACGGCTCTTTGAGCAGATCAAACAATATGCCGGTGACCTGAAACAACGGGTGGCCGAGCGTACCGCCGATCTGGAAGCCGCTAACAAGCATCTCCAGGCACTCGGACAGGTCAAGGATGAATTTGTGTCCAACGTATCCCACGAGCTGCGTACACCGATTACCAACCTTAAGATATACCATGAGATCATCGCGAAGAAACCCGACGAGCTAAGCCAACACCTGGAAACGCTGAATCGTGAGACGCGACGCCTGGAACACATCGTGGAGGATTTACTCTATCTTTCACGGTTGGAACAAAAACGCATCCCGATGAAGATCACACCGCTCGACATCAACCGGCTGATCGGGCAGTATGTCGCCGACCGCTTAAAACTGGCAGAGGAACAGGGATTGACGCTGGCATTTATTGAGAGACGCGGGGTTAAGCCCGTGCTGGCCGATGAGATGGCGATGGGGCAGGTTGTCGGCATTTTGCTGACCAATGCCCTGAACTACACGCCACCGGGTGGCAGTATCGAGGTTCGCACGCTGACGCGTCAGGATGAGGAGCGCAAACAATGGGCGGGCTTTCAAGTCAGTGACACGGGGCTCGGCATCACGGAGGAAGAACAAAGCCAGTTATTTGAGCGATTCTTCCGAGGGGAGGCTGCACAGAAATCCGGCAAATCGGGAACCGGGCTGGGGCTGGCGATTGCCTGTGAGATCATCGAGCGACACCAGGGACGGATCGAGTTCGAGAGTAAGGGTGTCCCCGGTGAGGGCACGACTTTCACTGTCTGGCTGCCGGTGACAAACTCCAGCAAATAAGCAGTCTGCCGCCTTGACATACAGCCCATTTCGATGAAGAATACCCATCACGCCAAAATAACCGAACTTTTAATCGGGCGTGATTTGGATTGGCTCCGATAAACCTACCCACCGGATATTCTATGCATAAAAAACGATTGACTGTTATTTCTTTGTTGGTGTTGATTTTCCTCCTATCAACTCCCATCGCCGCGCAGGAAGGCAATCCATCCCCTACCCCCGATCCGCGCTATGGGGCGGTCGAAGCCTATCACGAGCCGGAGGTGGCCGACGAAGCCAATGTCGGCTGGGAGCGGATCATCTTCTATTGGAGTGAATTAGAACGGGGCGGCCCCGACGATTGGAATATCTTCCATGCGCCGATCCCGGTGCTCGACCGGGAGATCGAAGGCGGGCGGGAGTTGGTTGGGATGCTGCACCATACCCCCGATTGGGCAACCGATGGCGTTGTCGGCGCGGGGGTTCCCTACGGCCTATATCACCCAATTGACGATCCGACCAACTATTGGGCGCAGTTTGTGCGACATACACTGCGCCGTTACAAGGATCGGGTTCACCGGTGGATCATCTGGAATGAGCCGGATATTGCGTTGGAGGACTTCGGGGCACAGTGGCAGGGCACACCCGCCGACTATTATCAACTGGTCAAAGTGGCTTACCTGGTTGCGCACGAAGTCGATCCCGATGTACAGATTCACCTGGGTGGGCTGACCTACTGGCATAATCCGACCTACCTGCGGGAGTTCCTCGACGCGGCGAGTCAAGATCCGACCGCCGCCGAGAACGGGTATTACTTCGACGTGGTGTCGCTGCATGTCTATTTCAAGCCGGAAACGACAATCGACATTGTGAACGCGGTGCGCGATCAACTGGCCGAGCATGGGTTGGAAGATAAGCCAATCTGGATCAACGAGACGAATGCGCCGCCCTACGACGATCCGGCCCAGGCGTGGGAGAATCCGGTATTCGAGGTGACTCAGGATATGCAGGCGTCCTTTTTGCTGCAAGAGTTCGCCCTGGCGCTGTCACTGGATATTGACCGGATCGCGGTCTATAAGTGGATCGATGAACCGGAGCCTTCGCCCGGCTTTGAACCCTACGGGCTGATCCGGCACAATCGCGAGACTCGTCCGGCTTTCGATGCGTTTAAGGTGATCACCAGCCACTACAGCGATGTCGAAGCGGCACGGCGATTTGAGCAATCCACGATCCAGGAGGTGGTGCTCCAACGGGGAGATCAAACGACTCGCGTGGTCTGGGCGCGGACGCCGGGAGAACGCCGGATCAGGATACCCGCCCTGGCCGACTCGGCGCTGCTGGTCGATCAGACAGGGGCGGAAGAAACCATCAAACCGAAACTGGGCGGCTATTGGCTAACCCTGGAAAGCGCGCCCTGTGAGCCCGGTGAAGAGTGTATGATGGGCGGGCCACCGTTGGTGATCGTGGAGGATGCCCCGGTCAATATTGATAACCCGCCGCAGAGTTTTGTGATCAACCGCCCGGTGTCGAAGCGCAAGGTGGCGGCAGTCGGCGCGGCGGTGCTGGTGGTTGTCGGCGGGGCGGTTATGGGGATCAGGTATTTGAGGAAACGAAAACGGTAGATCACATAGCCCTCACCCCCAGCCCCTCTCCCTCAGGGCGAGGGGAGTCAGATTATTGGTGCATTAGCGGCTCGGAAGGGGGTAAGGCTAACTGCAAAAATAGGAACTTAGTAAGCCCATGCCCAAACCGATTAAGTTATTGCATATCACCACCATCCCGCTGACTCAGTGGATGTTTCTGCGGGGGCAGAGCGCCTATCTGAAGAGTCAGGGGTTCGAGTTGTACAGCATCACCTCACCGGGGGAACTGCTCGATAAGCTGGTGGAGCGCGATGGGGTGATCGCGATCCCGGTGCCGATCTCACGGCAGATCAGCCCGCTGTCCGATCTGGTGTCGTTGGTGCGATTGTATGCCGCGATCCGCCGGGTCAAGCCGGATATCGTTCACCTGAGTACGCCCAAAGCGGCCCTGCTTGGTTCCATCGCTGCCTGGGTGGCCCGTGTGCCGACTCGCTTATTTTTCATCCGGGGCTTTCTGACGACCGGGGCAAGCGGTTCGATGCGCCGGGTGCTGCACTTTTTGGAAAGACTCACAGCGCGATTATGCCAGCATCACCTGTGCGTATCGCCGTCGCTGCTGGACTTTGCCTGCGCTGAGGGAATCCTCAAAGCGGGTCAGGGAACGGTGGCCGGAAATGGGATGAGCAACGGGATCGATCTGTCGCGGTTTAACCCGGAGATGATCGGCGATCCGCCCGCCGAGATTGCGGCGTTGAAGGGGCAAACGGTGATCGGGTTTGTGGGGCGGTTGGTGCGCGATAAGGGGATCGAAGAGCTGGCGGCGGCCTGGGCAGAACTTCGGGACGCATTCCCAGAGACTCACCTGCTGCTGGTCGGCCCCTGGGAAACACGGGACGCCATTGACCCGGCGATCCGTGCGCGGCTGGAATCCGATCCGCGTGTGCATTTGCCGGGGTTCGTCGCCAATGCCGATCTACCGGCTTATTATGGGGTGATGTCGGTGTTTGTTTATCCATCACATCGGGAAGGGTTCCCAAATGCGCCAATGGAAGCCGCCGCGATGGGCCTGCCCGTGATCACGACTGACGCGCTGGGGTGTGTCGATGCGGTGGAAGATGGGGTGACGGGAACAATTATCCCGGTGGGTGACCGGGTGGCGCTGTTGGATGCGGTTCGTTCAGCGCTCAGTGATCCGGCGAAAAGAGAAGAACAAGGCCGGGCCGGGCGGGAGCGGGTCGAGAAGCGGTTCAGGCAAGAAGTGCTGTGGGAAGCATTGGCGCGGGAGTACCGGCGGATGGTGGGTGAGTGATTATCCCCAGCCTGATTAGATAGGGGCAACTCATAGCAACTTTTCTCGTTTGTGACAACCTTATGACTGATGATAAAGATATAAGAACACGATGTAATGAGGATTCAATCCGGCAGTGGATTGCTGATCTGGGTATTACAGGAATGGGGCTAAGTCGGGATGATAGAGAAAAGCGCTCGCAAGCATATAGAGCAATTCTCGAATGCAAAGACCTGGCATTTCCTCTGCTATTATCCGCATTTAAGAATCAGCCGCCCAACACCATAACGACAAACGAACTGGCAATTGAACTCCTGGGAGAAATCGGAGAAACGGAAGCCGTCGAGACCCTGATCAATATACTAGAAACCCAGGGGCCGCATACAAGAATAGCAGCAGCGAAAGCCTTGGGAAAGATTGGAGATCCCAGAGCAATCGCCCCACTCATTGAGTCTTTCCGGAACAAAACAATTGACCCAGAAACGGATATTGAGGCAGCCATATCTGCTGCACATTCATTGGGACAACATGGTGAGGCTGCACTAGAACCACTCCTGAACACCTTGCAAGATGAGAATAGTGAAGTGCGAGGCTACACTACCATAGCATTGGGTGAGCTTGGCAATCCAAAGGCTATCGAGCACCTGATTGAGCTGGCACTGCATGAGAGCAACTTTGTAGTACGCGCCCACATCGCCAATGCCCTGGGCAGAATTGGAGACTTGTCTGCTGTTCCCTGCCTGGCAGACCTGCTTACAGACGATGCCCCCTATGTACGTCAATGCGCCGTTCAGGCATTAGGGCGCATAGAAGGCCCAGAGGTTTTTGAACCGGTTGCAAATGCGCTGAATGACTCCAGCGATCTTGTAAAACGTGCTGCTATTCAGGTTCTGGGGACATTGAAAGAAAATCCCCGATCATTTGATTTGCTCCTGGAATCCACGAATGACCCAGACCCCAGATTGCGCGGTCCGGCTGCACTTGCCCTGGGACATCTGGGAGATAGACGCGCGCTGCCACGCCTGGAGCAGTTATTGGAAGATCACAGTGAATCGATCAGCAAAAGCACCGTAAGCAGGTATGCAGAGCGTGCTATCGACCTGATCCTCAAACAATCGTAGAGAATACTTCACGGGATAAACAGCGCCACACACATGGGTTAAACTACCTCGAAGGTGACCGCCACCATGCGAGCGGAAATTATGACTTTCTTGAAGAAGTGGCTTTAATACAGTTTCGAGAGAACATCTGAGAGCCTGCTCCGGCAGGAATGGTGGGGGATAATTATAAAACAAGGGACCGAAGCCCCCTGTCTTTATGCCGAAATGGTTGTCGTGCTGCTAATCGAGTTGAGATGGGTTAAGGATCAGACTACTGGGAGGCTGCTCCTTCACAACCTTGAGGTAGAAATTGCACTGCATGCAGTCCGAGGCTTTACTGGCAAATGAGCCCATCACCTCACCGTGACACAGTGTACCAGCCACGGACCAACAAAAACGCCCGGCGTTGATCCCCTGGTTGATGTTGTCATAGTAGTCAGCTTCAGCCGCAGGACAGACGCCGAATTGATCAGTATTAGCACCGCCGGGTTCGCGGCCACATTGGAGGATTTCCCAGCAATTTGAGAGTTCGTTGTTCAAGTGATAATTCTCCGATAAAGGGTTCGATGTGTTTACATTAGGCAAAGAGTCTAACACGGAATATTTATCATGAACATTACAGAAATAAAACGGTTATTTTCAGAAAGAGGCTGTCATCATTAGTTTAATAGAAGAG
>JBNKDD010000207.1:0-9934 GCA_050288085.1 Anaerolineae bacterium | reverse complement strand
CTCAAGGATCTGCTGGCCGAAGAAGCCGAATTTCTAGAGCCGGTTGCCCTCGGCGATCCGATCCCGGAGGTCGATGCCGTTATATTCCCGCAGGTCTTGAATGACGCTTTCCAATTTCTGGATGCCTTCAAAAAGATTGACGTGCCAATCCTGTTCATCACGTCAGAGTTTGGCACCGTCTTGATGTGGGACTGGGAGATCGCCAGTTATCTCCGCACCGAAGGCGTTGACGTGATCGCCCCCTACAGCCTCGATCAGACCAAAGTCGTCTGCCGGGCCCTGACCGTCAAGCGCGATCTACAGCAGTCAAAGTTCCTGGTCTTCCAGGATAACCCCGGCGAAGGTTTCCAGGCCAGCATCTTCAAGCGCTTCTACTGGTGGGAAGACGAATGCGTCCAGCGCATGCTGAATAAATTCGGCGTCACGATTGAGAAAAAGAGCTTCAAGGAATTCGGAGCCGCCGCCAAAGAAATCCCCGACGAGGAAGCCGAGGCCGTCTGGGAGGAATGGAAAGACCGCCTGCCCCTCGTCGGCCTGACCGACCGCGCCCGCCTGAGCGCCCTGAAGGTCTACCTCCTATTGAAGCGCCATCTTGAAGCCGACCCGGCCATCAAGAGCATTGGCATCAACTGCCTGAACGAATCGCATTATTCCGACACCACCCCCTGTATCGCCTGGAACATGCTTTATGAGGAAAAGGAATTGATCTGGGGCTGTGAGGGTGATATCGTCTCGATGCTGACCAAGTACATCCTGTACAAGTCGCTGTGTGTGCCGATCATGATGACCAACATGTACCCCTTCCTGATGGGGCAGGCTGCGCTGGCGCACGAGCGTATCCCCTACTTCCCGGAGACTCCCGAACCGGAGAATCACATTCTGGCCGCGCACTGCGGTTATCTCGGTGTGCTGCCGCAGTCGATGTCCACCGATTGGGAAGTCCGCCCGAAGGTACTTGCCATCGTCGATGAAAACGCCCACGCACTCAATGCCCGCATGGCCGAAGGCCCGATGACCCTGGCGAAGTTCCTGCCCAGCTTCGAAACTCTTTCCGTGCTGGAGGGTGATATCGAATTTTATGCCCAGTACGCCGACTCAGACTGCCTGAACGGGGCCGTTCTGAAGGTCAACGACGGGCGCAAAATGGTGCAGGAGATGACCTCCCACCACTACATGCTGATGTCCGGACACACGCTGGCCGACATCAGTATACTGGGCAAGATTTTCGGTTTCGAAGTCGACAGCATTTAACAAATACCTCATCCCCTTCCGAACCGCCGAGGGCGGTTCTCCCTCCCCCTCTCCAACGAGTCTGCAAAGCTGACCGGAGTGGGGGCCGGGGGGTGAGGTTCTTAGGGAGCAAACCGGCGCTTGACATTCATGCCAACCGCCCTTACAATCAAAATGTAGTGACAGGATTACAAGTCGGCGCTTCATCTCCGACTGACTTACGCCCAACCAACGGCTCTCAACTGTACAAGAACGTTCACACTATTTAACAAAAACCCATAAGGAGTACAATCATGAAAGTTGGTATTGATAGTTATTGTTTCCACCGCTTCTTCGGCGAGGTCTACGATGAGCAGCCACAGCCGCCCTTCCAGATGACGATGGAAGACTTCCTGACCTTTGCCAAAGAGCTTGAAGTTGATGGTGTATCGCTCGAATCATGCTTCTTCCCCTCCTTTGACAAAGCCTGGTTTGATGACCTGAAAGCCCAACTCGATGAATACGGCTTTGACCGGGTCTATGCCTGGGGTCACCCGGACGGGCTTGAGGCCGGTAAGAACCGCGACGCCTTCGACGACATGATCCGCCAGATCGAATACGCCACCTGGATCGGCGCGGACGTGATGCGCATCTGCGCCAGCAGCCTGATGTTCCGCAATGAGCCGCACCAACCCCAGCTTGATATCCTGGCGAAGTGGCTCAAAGAGGCCGTCAAAGAAGCCGAAAAGCACGGCGTCAAACTGGCCGTCGAAAACCACATCGACTACAACTCAGATGAGTTTGTCTGGCTGATGGATGCGGTTGGCTCTGAGTGGCTCGGCCTGAACTTCGACACCGGCAACTTCCTGCGCCTGCTCGATGATCCCATCGAGGGCATGCGCAAGCTGGCGAAGTACACCCTGGCAACCCACATCAAAGACCTCAAGCTGCGGGAAGATGCCAAACCCACCGACTGGTTCTTCTTCTCCAGCACCCCGGTGGGGGATGGCCTGGTCAACAATGAGGAACTGGCGAAACTGCTCAAGGCCGCCGATTACAAGGGCTTCCTGGCAGTCGAGACCGATCACCTGCACCCCGACTACAACTACGATGAGCACGAAGCCGTCCGCCAGAGCGTGGCGGAACTCAAGCGCATCGCTGCGGCGGTCGGGTAGAGAACACCAGTTGCGCCATTCCTATATGGCGCTTTACCTGAGGATATTATCCTCTGCGTTCCTCCTAAGGCTCTGTCCCCTCTCGGCGAAGGGGGGGGACAGAGCCGCGCAAAGCATAGGAGTCTATTGTTGTCCCCCCGCCTGGATCGAAGCCAGCACCTCTGATGTCACATCTTTGCCGCCCTTGAGATTAGTCACCACCGAGCCGACCGTGTGAATTGGCCCCCAGGGAATCCCCCACCAACCGAGCAGTAAGGAAAGCAGGATAAACGGCACACTCTTACTGACCGCGTTTTCTCCGGCCCTGATGAAGTGAATATTCGAACCGCGCCGGAAGGTCAGCACAATAATCGAAATACAATATGGGAAAATCACGAACTTCCCACCGCTGCTCAGATGCATCTGCAAATCTGCCCCGGTCATTCCCTCGATCCCAACGATCTTTGCCATTTCAGCCTCCCGACTGTATTAAAGAATGCCCCACAGCCTTGTGTATAGTACACCAACCAGATTATGACGGATAGTCGGGACGGTTTGGGCCAACCTCACTGCAACCGCCTACCTGGCAATCCGTTCCACCGATAGAGAATTGTAAGCCCACCCCCCTCAAAGTTGACAGCACACTTCTTTGTTATGATGTATACTGAGAAGTGACGAAGACTTAGCAGGAGGGTAACCGCATTTATGTGGCCCCAAAAGAATAAACGACAATTCAAACCCATTATGCTGTACGGCGGCCTGGCAGCCCTTGCCGTCGTTGCGGCGGCAGCCTTTTTCTCGCTGTCACCGGCAGGCGGCGGTGATTCAGGTGGTGGTGGACAACCAACCCCCGAAGCCGAAACCGAAATTGTGGTCGCCGAGCCGGTAGAAGTCGACATTGAACCGGGCCAGGCGAACATCGAAAAGGTTGATGTCCCTCCGGCCTATGTCCGCTTAGTGCATCTATCGCGGAATGCCGGTTCACTCGACCTCTACATCAACGGGCAAAAACTGGCTTCCGGTTATTCCTATCAGCAGTTCGGCAGCACCATCACCCTTGATGATTCCGGGTACGTTACGGTCGCCGCACGGCTGGCAGGCACATCACCGGACAGCACCCCGCTGATCGAGGGACAGGTCAACCTGATGCCCTGGGGAACCTACATCATAGCCGTCGCCAACGAGCTGGAAAATATGCAGATCGGTGCTTATCTGGTTCCGACCTACAATATCCCTGAAGGCTATGGCCGTATCCAGGTGCTCCATGCTGCACCCGGCAGCCCCCGGATGCACGTCAAGACCGGCGACAATATCATCATTGCGCGGGACCTGGGCTACCTGGAAGACCCGGTATACATCGATTTACCGGCAGGGCAGCACCGGGTGCTGGCCGCTACCGCCGAGTCAACGGCAACTTTGGTGCTCGATCAGCCAACGTACACCGTGAGGGATGGCGTCGTCACAACGATCTTCATCATCAATGGCTCGCCGCCCAAAGCGATGTTCATGACCACAGGGACACGCTGATCTGCCGCAGGAGACATCGAACACCACTTATCCCTGAACGGTGATAGGTGGCTGCTGCTTTATGTTTGCTATGTGCGATAACGCTGCCCAACCAATGCCAGATCTCCCCCTGGATCACATTATCCAGGGGGATTGTATTTCAGCGCTCACCGGTCTACCCGAAAAATCCATCGACCTGATCTTTGCCGATCCCCCCTACAACTTGCAGCTTCAACAGGAATTATGGCGGCCCAATATGACCAGGGTCGATGCTGTCGATGATGGCTGGGATCAGTTCGAGAGCTTTGAGGATTATGACCGGTTCACGCAAGACTGGTTAAGCGCCTGCCGCCGGGTGCTGAAGGACACCGGCACGCTCTGGGTGATCGGATCGTATCACAACATCTACCGGGTAGGCGCGACCCTGATGGATTTAGGCTACTGGATTCTGAACGATGTAGTCTGGATCAAGACCAACCCCATGCCAAACTTCAGAGGGACACGCTTCACCAACGCCCAGGAAACCCTGCTGTGGGCACAGAAGCACAAAGGCGCGAAATATACCTTCAACTACCGCGCCATGAAGGCCCTCAACGGCGATAAACAAATGCGCAGCGATTGGCTGCTGCCGATCTGCTCCGGCGCGGAGCGGATCAAGATCGACGGGAAGAAGGCCCACTCGACCCAAAAACCGGAAGCGCTGCTCTACCGTGTGATCCAATCCAGCACCAACCCCGGCGATGTGGTGCTTGATCCCTTCTTCGGCTCCGGGACAACCGGCGCAGTCGCCAAGAAGCTTCACCGCCGCTGGATCGGTATCGAGCGTGACCCGGATTATGTGCAGGTCGCCCAGGCGCGAATCGATGAGATCGAACCGGCTTCTTTCTCACACGAGGTATTTACCTTCGAAGACCGTCGCAGCCGCCCGCGCATCCCCTTTGGGCGCTTGGTCGAACGCGGCCTGATCCAGCCGGGGCAGATCCTCTACTTCGGCAAGACGGGCAGCCAGACCGCCACCGTGCTGGCAAACGGACAGCTTCAATACGATGGCAAGACCGGATCGATCCACCAGCTAGGTAAAGCGATCCAGGGTGGCCCATGCAACGGCTGGGATCATTGGTACATCGACGACCCGGAGACAGGTGAGCGGGTCGTGATCGATACACTGCGGGCAGTCATCCGGCAGGAGATGTCAAGCGGGGAATAGGCCAAGCGTTGGTTGGGAGCACCTCCAACCATTTAAAAACATCCATCTCTGAACAGTCACGATGGTCCGACACCTGATAGAAAGGAGATGCTGTGCCCGGAGATTCTAATTTGCTCATCCAAGGAGATTGATCTATGGGTTCAGAAGATTTATTTTCGCGAGAGGAAATTCTCAGTGGGTTATCTGGCAAGCGTGCTATGCGTCTGCTCTTATTGATTGAAAGCCAGACGGCCTATGTATTGGAGCAAACCCGTCTCACACTGCGGCTTCTTTTAACCAGAGGAAAAGCACAGGAATCGGAATACGACTTTTATCAATCATTGACGCTGTTAACCGATCGCACCTTGCAAATGAGCATTCATGATCTGGAGAAAGAGTCAGAACATTGGGGAACACTGATCCCAGAGCATGCCCAACTGAGGGCAGTCCTGGCACACCTCATTGGCTCCAGGTACACATTTGCCCAGAAAGATGTGCCGGGTATCCGGGCAGCACTCGGCCTGGATAATTCAACCGTACAGGCCGCCTACCACAATCTGTACGATAAACCACTGTCAACCATCTACGCAGCAGAAACCCCTCCTGACACACGTGCCTTCTGGTTTCGTGTACCGGGCATACTCAGCCAGGAGATGGTGGAAGATATGGTCACCGAGATGGAATGGGTGACCCTCCCCTGGGGTAAAACGTTGTTTCAACAGGGTGATCCCGGCAATAGTCTGTATGCCGTCGTCAGTGGACGATTACGCGCAATTATCAAGACCGACACCGGCGAAGAACAGTTAGGTGGGGAAATGGGCCGTGGTTCGCTGCTGGGCGAAATGGCAATGTTGAATGAAGATAACCACCGCACGGCAACAGTTGTCGCCATTCGCGATAGTGAGTTGATCAGGCTGACAACAGAAGGTCTTGATCGATTAGTTGAGAAACACCCCCAACTCGGATTATACGTGACACGCCAGTTAGCGATCCACATGCAGCAGGTCGTCAGCGGGAGGCATGCAACCAGCCAATTAGCCACCATCGCTATCGTACCGGCCAGCCAAACGGTGCATGTTCCTGACTTCGCCAGACGTCTGGCAGAGGCTTTGAAAGCTTATGGCTCGGTTGGGTATCTGAATGCGGCAGGTCTTGATGAACAGTTGGGAAAAGGCACCACGCAGCTATCGGAAAGTGATGCGGGCTATAGTGAACTGATGTGGTGGCTGAACTCCCAGGAATTCGGACATCGCTTTCTTATCCTTGAGGCGGATACGACGCTGACCCGGTGGACACAGCGTTGTTTGCGGATGGCGGATCGCGTCCTGATCGTGGCCGATGCCGATGCGCCACCCGGGCCGGGTGAGATTGAACAACATCTCTACTCACCGGATTACAAAAACGTCACCATCGGCAGGGAATTGGTACTGCTTCACCCTTCCGGCAGCACACCGGAGGGAACAGGCTCCTGGCTGGAAAATCGCCACCTGATAAGGCACCATCACATCTGCCTTGACTCGCCGGAAGACTTCGGACGGTTAGCACGTTTTATAGCCGGGAAGGCAATCGGGCTGGTTCTGGGAGGGGGCGGCGCACGCGGGTTGGCTCACATTGGAGTCATCAAGGCCCTGGAGGAGTCTAATATTCCCATAGACATGGTCGGGGGGGTGAGCTTCGGTGCGATCATGTCGGCCTTTGTGGGATTGGGCTGGGACTGGCACCAGATCTACAAGATATTCAAAAAGTTCTCGGCCCATACCGGAGCATATTTTAAATTGACGCTGCCCATAGTATCACTCATGGATGGGCGCAGGTTGAACAGGCTGCTTCAAACCTACTATGGACAGACCCAGATCGAAGATATGCCGAGAAACTTCTTCTGCCTATCAAGCAACCTGACACGCTCACAGCTAAACATCCATGATCAAGGGCCTCTCTGGCGCTGGGTTCGGGCCAGTATATCCATTCCAAGTGTGTTTCCACCGGTGTCACATGAGGGTGATCTGTTGGTGGATGGCGGCGTGATCAATAACCTGCCTGCTGACGTGATGCAGCAGCGGCTGGGTGGGGGACAGGTTCTGGCTAGCAACGTTAGTCCTCACAATGAACTGGCAGGGGCATTCTTGTACGACGACGACATCTCGGCCTGGCAGATTATGTGGAGACAAATTAATCCCTTTGCCAAAACACTGGAAGTCCCCAATATCTTAAATATCGTGACGAATACCATGATCCTGGGGAGTCAAGGAGCAATGCCGAACCAGATGGCGAGCGCCGACCTGCTGTTCGATAACCCCATTGAACAGTACGGCCTGTTTGATTATGAATCCATTGATGAATTGGTGGAAATCGGCTACCGGACGACGTTGGAGCAGCTTGAGACGTGGGCCTGAGAAACCTTATGGGGCACTCCATGAAGTGCCCCATAGCTGTCAACTTAAGATACCTAATCAAGCCATATTTCGATGAAAACCCGGTAAGTCGTGCCGCTGTTATCAACCCAGACGCTTGCCCCTTCGGGATAAACCGCGTATTCCCCGAAAAAGTAGCTGACATTTTGCGATGGGTTCCCAAATGCTGGCGATTCGGTGGTTGAAGTCAGGGGACGGACATCCCACTGCATACTATCGAGGAAGCTTTCTAACTCGTTCTCGTCAGCAGCCATCTCAAACCACACATGAATCTCGGCGGTTTGAAAGGAGGTGCACTCGCTCTTGATGTTGGCAGCACTCCCAGGGAATATAAAGAGCTGCTTTTGTAAATCGGTGAAAACAGCCGGGGAGCCGGGTGTACCTTCAACGCAGTGATCAATCCCCCGATCAGATTCCCCAAGCCCGGATAAAACCCTGGACAACGCACAAAAGAGCGCCCCGCCCATCACAAGTACCAACATCAGGGCCAGCAGTATCCCCAGCATGAGCCGGATCCAAAAAGGCATCAGTCTGAAATTGTCAATCAATCGCCGCATTATCGGGGATATCCTCTCGGTGGACCCATATACTAATTACCCGACAGTGTAGCATTTATCAGCCAGACGGAAAACCAGATCGACAGGATCACCAGTTTTTTGATGGCGATCACTTTTTCTGGGACAATCGCAATAATCTTAGAGCCATCACTTCTACCCATATCAGCGGGAATAAAAGCCCCAGTCGTTGGATGAGACCCTCCCATTCTGGAAGCCGGGTTGTAAACATCGTGATCCAGAATATGATCCCAGGGATGTTAGCTAAGATGGCTGCTGCCAGAGAAACTGCGCCGTAGTTTTCCCATCGAGGGTCTTTTTTCATGCTGAAGAAAAATGGGATCGGTGCGAACGCGAAACTGAGGCCGGTAATGAAAGCAAATAGCATATGCATCTGGCCTCGGAAATCTGGTTCTTTGATGACATTGACACATGCCACATCACAGTGGAAATAGGCAGAGCCTATCAGTCCCACCCCGGCAATGATCAGAAGAATAAGGCCGATCCGTTTATTCCTGCCCTGATTGATCCCTCGGTGGAGACCAAAGCCAAATGCAATCAGCAGCATTCCGGTCAGGGTTAATCCGACATTGAAAGCCAGCCCTCTTAAACCGCTCACCCCACCCAGGATGCTCATCATCATTGTTCTATGGCTGTAACCGGGTTCTAACAGCCCCAATATTATCGCCGCACTTATGTACAAAATGGGGGCGACAATCCCGGCGATCGCCAACCACTGCTGAGATACATTTACCGGACTTGTATGATTCTTAGCAACTGTGCCCACGTTATGTTTTCTCCTATCCTGATAGACCATATTTCAATTGCAGGATAATCGAATATCGTTTTGGTGTCATACCCCGAACGTAGTATTCAGGAGGGTAATTGTAGACGGGATGCCCTTACCCGAGCCAGTGTAGCACAGATGAAAAACAATAATTCGAGTAATTCGTGAAATTAGTGGACTCTCCCCCTACCGCCACCGGTCGATTATCGCTTCAAAAACGTTATAATCCATAGAACGGAAGGTCTATTTTCCGAGGAGACCAGGATGAAAATCCGAGTATCGACGTTCATCAATGCCCCGGTTGAGCAGGTATTTGATGTCTTTTCCGATATCACCCAGGCCGAAAACCGGCTCGATGGGATCAACAAAATCGAGATACTGTCGGATGTGACCGGTGGACTGGGGACACGTTGGCGGGAAACACGAACAATGTTCGGGCAGGAAGCCACCGAAGAGATGGAAATCACAGCTTTTACGCCCAACCAATCGTATGAGGTCAGAGCCGAATCCAGAGGGGTGAAGTACCACACCGTCTATACCTTCAACTCGGAGAACGGCGGCACCCAGGTAGATATGGTGTTCTCAGGGGTTCCGATAACCTTTGGCGCAAAAGTGATGAGTGCGATCGGTTCCCTGTTTCAGGGCACAACACGCAAATTATTGGAAGCGGATATGGAAGCGCTCAAGCGGGTATGTGAGGCGTCTTAACAGCGCTTAAAAAGGTCGAACCCCCCGCCGGATATCTGTTCCTCTTCGCGCCAGAAGGAGGAACGCGGGGGGCTCTCGACGACCCAAAAGAGATAAGCCCTGTTATACTTAAGGAGAACCCAATGCAGATCTGCATAACTGGTGGTGGGCACAATTTGCTGTGTCCGGGCGACCACCCAAGCGAAGCGAAGTCCTCCACTTCACCGGCTGAAGTTCATGCGAGTCCTACTTGGGTTCCTCTATTATCCTATCGTAACCGGGCAAACAAACACCCGATCCTCGACCGGTATCTTCTGCTCACCCGTAATCTCAAATTCACCCTCAAGGTGAACAACACGGCTGGGTTTGTTGCCGGTGAAGAAGCTGCAAAGGTGCATCCAGATGCGGCGAGCAGTAGGGCTGTGAAGCTGAAGGCACAC
>JBNKDD010000206.1:0-9977 GCA_050288085.1 Anaerolineae bacterium | reverse complement strand
ACACAGGAGGAAGCTCTAGAGTATATCCGTGTTAAGATTGCCGGGGCGTGAAAAACCGTTCCAGGATTTACCCGGTTCTCTCCAGGGAAGAATTGCTCAATTGGATAAATGCTATATAGTTAGCAGATGAATTGATCTCACTAACTTAGCAGCCGTGTATGTGAACACGCCTGCTAATCGCCGCACACCAGGAGAACGCAAATGAGTGTCTATTCCATTGAGAAACTGCCGGGTGAGCCGATCATCTATTCCCACTTGTCTGAAGCCTGGAACGCCGACGTAATAGACTCTTATACTGAGGATTAATTATCCTGGCTGGACTCAACCAGTGAGCCGGTTATTTTCATCCTTGATGTTTCGGCCACCTGACCATGAAAGTTTATGACCATTTTGATGATGCATTGGGCTATGCACGGGAAAAAATTGCCAGGGATTAAATCCAGCCCAACCTGATGTAAAACCATTTAAATAGGGAGAGATAGATAAATGGAAGGCTACAGCATCGAAAAACTGCAAGGAGAACCCATTATCATTTCGCAGCTAACCGGCTCAATAACTTTTGACGATAGGGCCCCTGACCCAGAAAGCACCCGCCAGACTCAGGAACTGATGGATGGTCAGGAAGAACCTTTTTATTACATCTTCGATATGGGCGATATGAAGCTCGATCTCAATAACCTGATCGCGGCTGCCAATCGAGGAGCAGGGAATGAGGGATTGACTCTCCGCCATCCGATGATCAAGGAAGTACTTGTCGTCACGCAGTCTAAGCTCATCAACCTGGCGGCTAAAGGCTTGAACAGCACGGCATTTGGCAATGTGCCGACGTCGGTTTTTGGCACCGTTGAAGAAGCATTAGAATACGCACGAGCCAGAATCGCAGAGGGCTAACTAAGAAAGCGCTGCCTACCGGTGGTCGCAATGGCAAGCATCCCCCCCTATTGCGGCCACTTTGGCCTATGTCCTGGGGCAATCGCTTCAAACCCACCGGAACGACCGAAGGTCGTCATGAACTTCGCGGCTAAAGCGGATACGGAACCACGAAGTTCATTCGTGGCGGCTTATCCTTCCCGATTGACAAGAGCCTCCCATTTTATCACATTGATATTAAAGTGTGGCAGTTGAGTGTATTTCAGGTTGAACCGACCAGCTAACAAAAAAGAGCGACTGCTTAATAGTCGCTCTTGTATCATATACACCTGGTTCGATTCGATTATTGCGGAATCACCTCTCGGCAATCCGGGCCCGGGCATAGGCAAAGGCTTCTTCTTCAGTCTCAAATACCTTCGTCGGTACATTGCCGAAGAGTTTACTGTTTAGACCTTCCACCGCGAGTTGGAGCAGTTGATTTCTTGTTATGAAGATAAACTCACGAAAATTCGGATGGTGGAAAACCGAACCCACACCCCTGGCTGCCAAATTCGCTGTGGAAATAACTTCGTCAATTGTCATGCTGATGTTCAGGGCACTGTTGATCAATACGAGTGGTTGGTCAGCCTTGTCAAGAATTGCGGCTATTTCATCGAAAATGATCGGATACTCATCTACCCCACATGATTCTGATGTCCACCAATAAATAATTGGCTCATCCAGGAACTTTTCGATGGTATAGATACTCACCATGCCTTCCCCTTATAAAACACCCCTACGATTGCATTAGTGTACAACGGATCAGGGTGGCATGATCTTACAGAACGATTACAGCACATACCGATATACGAATAGTGCAAACAGTCATTATATCCCTTGTCAAGCGAGGCACTCAGCAAATCACAGTTTCGGCACACTTCAAGGACACTGTGATTTACTGGCACTTATTCAGCCATCCTTCCGGCACAGCCCCACATGGTCACTCCCCGGCGATCCGGGCACGGGCATAGGCGAAAGCTTCTTCCTCGGATTCAAATACCTTGACCGGCAGGTTACCGAAGGCATCGCTTTCGAGTCCTTTGGCGGCAAGTTGCAGCATCTTGACCGATGTCACGAAGACGAACTCACGAAGATTGGGGTGGTGAAGAAAGGCATCTGATCCCCCGGCAGCAAAGCTCGCCGTAGAGATAATGTCATCCATTGTCAGATTGATGCTTTGGGCGCTGGTGATTAATATGAGCGGCTCCTCAGCCGCATCCAGAATGGCGGTCACCTCATCGAAGACGGCTGGCAATTCGCTTGCCTGCCATGATTCTGACATATAGCAGTAAATGATCGGCTCACCAGGAAGTTTTTTATTGGTATAGGTACTCACAACCTTACCTTTCGCGGATAAATCAAACAGTCAGGAGAGCGGTCACCCACTAAGTGGAAACAGACTTAACTGTTTCCTGGGTAGTTAGGCTAGGGCAATCGTTTCAAACCTACCGGAACGACCGAAGGTCGTCATGAACTTCGCGGCTATAGCGGACACGGAGCCACGAAGTTTATTCGTGGCGGCTTCACAAAATAGGTACAAAATAATTTTGAAGCGATTGCCCTTGTAGTTGGGCCAAACTCAGTGCCCAATTTCGATGTGCCAGACTCAATTATTATTATAATTGCGTCTAACCGGGGGGGGAAGTGCCAGCATAGAAATGGGTGTATTAATAATGGTGGAGCACAGCAGACTGTGCCCCACCACCCCGATCACTAAGAACGAGCATAGTCTAAGGCTTCTTCGATCGTCCCAAATACCTTGATCGGCACATTGCCGAAAGCCTCGCTGCCAAGTCCTGCCGCCGCCATTTGAAGCACTCTGACGCCGGTTACAAACACAAACTCTTGCAGATTCGTATGGTGGAGTAGTGAATTCGATTTCCCGGCGGCAAAACTCGCCGTAGAAATAATATCGTCCAGCGTTAAACGGATACTCTCAGCACAGGTGATTAATATGAGAGGTTCGTTTGCCACGTCAAGGATAGCGGTCACTTCTTCGAAAACGGCTGGCAATTCGGCTGCTTGCCATTCTTCTGACATTAAGCAGTAGATGATTGGTTCACCAGAAAGTTTTTCGACGGTATAGGTGCTCACAAAACTAGTCCTTTCGTGAATGAATCAAGCGGCCATAATAGGGGTGATGCCATAGAGAAAACACTTCGATGAAGATCATGTTCCCTTCCCTCTATTACAGCCGCTATTTAATATATTGTTTTGAACCCTGATAACTTCGATCAGACACTGTATCTATTATTATATTAGTTTACAGCCAGTCAGGGAAGTATGATCTTATAATCTGGTTAGAGGACGGGAGTTACACAGTTAGCCCACCTCTGGATAGAGGAACTGTGTAACTCCATAACAATGATGATTCTATTCTTTCAGCCCGGCGGATAACACCTCGGTGATATCCATCACCTTCATCTGCTCACCAACGCCCAACGAGCGGATCGCGTCGTCGAACATCAGCAGGCAGTAGGGGCAGCCGGTCGCTAACACGTCGGCCTTCACGTCGATTGCATCACCCAGCCGGGTGTTATTGATGCGGGTATCGGCGTCGGTTTCCATCCACATACCACCGCCGCCACCGCCACAGCAGAAGCCGTTCTCGCGGCGGCGCTTCATCTCGACCCGCTCCACCCCGGCCTGATCGAGCAGTTGACGCGGCTGATCGTAGACCTGGTTGTAGCGGCCCAGGTAGCACGAGTCATGGTAGGTCACCCGGCCCAGCTCGGCCTGTACGCTTTTCGGCAGTTTGGGCGCGATCTCTGCCAGCAGTTCGGTGAAGTGCAGCACCTCGAAATCGCCGCCCATCTGCGGGTACTCGTTCTTGAGGGTGTTGAAGCAGTGCGGGCACTGAGTCACCATCCGGCTAAACTTGTACTGACCGAAGGCTTCGATGTTCTGCTCGGCGAAGACCTGCCACATGTACTCGTTTCCGAGTCGGCGGGCAGTCTCGCCGCAGCAGGCTTCATCACCCATCACGGCAAAGTCCACTCCGGCAGCTTGCAGCAGTTTGACGAAAGACTGGGCAACCTGCTTGTTCCGGTCATCGTGCGACATCGCGCACCCCACGAAGAGCAGGATGTCGGTCTCCTCGCCCGGCTCCAATATCCGCACGTCGAGGCCCTCCGTCCAGGCCAATCGATCTCCGGCGGGCAGGCCCCAGGGATTGTTCTGGCGTTCCATGTTACGCAGTGCCAACCCAACCGAGTTGGGCATCGCGCCGGTCATCAAGGCCCCACTTCGCCGCAGGTCAACCACCTGGTCAACCGGGTCGATAAAGACCGGGCACACGTCGATGCAGTGTCCGCAGGTGGTGCACAACCAGATCATCTCCTCGCCGAGCGTTTCGGGCAGGGAGTCCTCATGGCCGTTCGACTTGACCAGCGTCTCGACCATCTCGCCGCGCAGCATCTGGATCAGCGCACGGGGCGAGTAGATCATGCCGCTGTTGGTGGCCGGACAAACCGACTCGCAGCGCCCGCAGTTCAGGCAGGCATCAAACGAGAGAAGCTGCTGTGGAGCAAATTCGTTGATTTCGGTCGTGCCGAGCACTTCCGTCTCTTCGATGTCCTGGATGAACTCCAGCGATCCGTGATCGCGTTTGCGGCGCAGGACGATATTCAGCGGGCCGGTGATCAGGTGGCGCAGCTTGGTGAAGGGAATACTGCCCACAAACACAAGCCCGACGATGATATGTGCCCAGTAAAAGCCGTAGTGAACGCTCCAGGCTCCGGCAGGCGTCACACCCAGCGCCCGGAAGAGTCCGGCGGTCAGGCTGCCCGCAAAGGAGTAGCGCGCCCAGTCCGGCGAGGTGGCGACAATCCGCAGCCCCTCGGTCGTAAAGCCCATCAAGGGGATCAGCAGCAGGATCAGCAGGGCGTAAGTGTCATCCCCGCGGGTGGGCAGCGTCTTGGGACGCATCACCCAGCGGCGGAAAAGCGCCATCAGCACCCCGGCGATGATCATCACCCCGGCCAGGTCCATGATGAACTCAAAAGTCAGGTAAGCCCCGCCAAGCGGGAAGAGATCACCCAGCTCGACAAAGGGGATAAACAACTGGATCTGTATCAGCTCGATGATGGTGCCAACGATCTGGATCGTCACGCCCCAGAACAGCAGGAAGTGCATAATGCCCGGATAAGCCCGGCTCAGAATGCGAAACTGTCCCACAGCGTGGACGAAGAAATCGCCGATTCGCGGCAGGATCTCCGATAGTGACGGGCGGGTTTTGGTGGGTAGAGTCTCTGCCGTCATGAGGGTTCCTCCGCGCTGATCGTGATCTGTCCATCGTCGGCGACATATACAGCGAATTGTTGAAGCGGAGTCGGCGGCGGCCCAGCCAGCACCGAGCCGTCACCGGGGTCAAAGTACCCTTCGTGACAGGGGCATTCGATTTTGCCGCTGTCCGGGTTCCACTTGACCAGGCAGGCGAAGTGCGTACAGACCGCCGAATAAGCCCGCAGGCCGTCCGGGGTGTTGATCACCAGGGCGGGGTAGCGCCCGAAGGCGATGGTCGTCGCAGACCCGACCGGCAAATCTTCCGGCGGCCCGACCGGCACCGGCTCGGCGGGCACTTCTTCCAGTTCGGCGGGATAGAAATAGGCCGCAATCGGGATGGCAACGGCTGTAAAACCGGTGATGGTTGCCGCCCAGCCTGCCACCTTCATGAATTCACGTCGTGATAATTTTTCTTCAGCCATATCAGGATAACTCCCCCCAGATGGTCAGGGCCGCGTAACCGATCAGCACAACTGCCGTGCCGATGATGCGGATCGTCCGGGCACGTTTTGAGTCTTCCTTCTTATCCAGGAAAGGCCAGATTACAAGGATAGCTATCCCAACGATTGGGATCAGCACGCCGACCGTTTTAGGTACGAACTTGAGCAGTTGGTACAGCCCCAGGAAGTACCACTCCGGTTTGACGTGCAGCGGGGTGTTATAAGGATCAGCCGGAGCTTCCAACCCGACCGGGAAAAGCTGGCCGAGCACCCCTACCCCCAACAGCGCAATCATGAAGCCAAATGCCACCCAGTATTCGGTCAGGGCGTGGTCAGGGAAGAAGGGAATGACATCGTCATCTTGATGTTCTTTTTGTTCGATTTCTGTAGTCATATCGATTCTCCCTAAAGCGGCTCGGCGATGCCGTTGCGCCGGATCATCAGGAAATGCAGGCCCAACAGGGCCAGGGTCGCAATCGGCAGTATCATCACATGCATGGCAAAGAACCGGTTGAGCGTCTGCCCGGTGACCGTCCAGCCATCACGCAGCAGGACAAGCGCCAGCACCCCGAAATCGGGGACACCTCCGGCAATGTCCGTTCCTACCGTGCTGGCCCAGAATGCGCGTTGATCCCAGGGCAGCAGATAGCCCGTAAAGCCAAACGCCAGCGTCATGATCAAAAGCAGCATGCCGCCCACCCAGTTCAATTCGCGGGGGGCGCGGTAAGCGCCGGAGATGAACACCCGCACCATGTGGGCAATGCACACCACGATCATGCCGTTGGCGGCCCAGTGATGGACAGCCCGGATGCCCGCTCCAAACCGCACCTCAGTCTCGATGAACTGGATGCTGGCATAGGCCGTATCGGGGGAAGGCTTATAGTAAACGGCCAGCATAATGCCGGTCAATGCCTGGACCAGGAACAGCACAAAGGTGATCCCGCCCAGGCAGTAGAACCACTGGCGGGCAAAGCGCGGAACCGGTTTAGCCGCGATCTTCTGGAGCGGCTCGACGATGTCGTAGCGCTCATCCACCCAATCGACGGCGCGGGCGGTGAGGGGTTTCCAGGTCTTGCGGTTGATCCAGGTGCTGGCACTGCGGTACATACCAAATACCAGCGCCAACCCGGCGATTCCAAACAGCGTCCAACGTGAGGTGGGTGTGAACACCCCCTTATCCTCGCCGACTAAATGACAGTGCAGGCAGGTATCCTGCGCGACGACTCCCGTACCTTCGATCTCGCCGCCGCGCATCGGTGGGGCATCGCGAGAAGATTCCAGCAGCACAGCCACTTCGTCATCGGACAGGCCGGTATGCGGTGAGTCAACCTCGGCGTCGAGGGCTTCGAGGAGTTCAGGGGTAATGGCCTGGGCCGGTGTGGCTGGCGGCGGGAGGGCGATCAACGCTAAAGCGCTGATCGCAGCGATGCCAAACACCAGTAACCAGCGAGGGATTCGGGTCATAAAACACCTCCGGGAAAGAATTTTTTCGTGTTGAAAAGCAGGGTTTTGACTACCCCTGCGAAAGCACTACCGAGGATGTGGAGGCAAACAATCATGGCAGCCTCGTGGATTGCTCCAGTTAAATAGAATGGAACACTCTACCAACCGACCGGTCGGTAGAGTCTAGTCTTTCCAGTGTATCATTTTTTGTGATTGAAGTGAAGTGCTGAACTTCACAAATCGAGACAACGAGTGTCACATGCCACTTTTTCGTATGTTTCGGGGATTTGATGTACAACTACCGCATAACGAAAGGGTAGACATGCACGATTATCGATTGGAAACCCCACGCCTGATCCTCCGACCGCCGAGCCTCGACGACGCGCCCGACGTCCAGACCTATGCCAGCGAGTGGGAGTTGGCAAAAACCACTCTGAACATCCCGCACCCCTACCCAGAAAACGCTGCGCTGGAATGGATGCAGATGTTGATTGACGCGCCGGAGTCGGACAATTACTACTTCACCATCTGCCTGAAAGATTCCACCCTGGTCGGAGCCTTCAATGTCGGTGTGACCCCACGCCATCACCACGCCGAGATCGGCTACTGGATCGGCAGGCCGTTCTGGGGGCAGGGATACGCCTCAGAGGCGGCCCGGCGGGCGGTGGATTTTTGCTTCGAGGAGCTAAACCTCAACCGGGTGTTTGCCAATTATTTCACCACGAATCCGGCTTCCCGGCGGGTGATGGAAAAAGCCGGGATGATCCACGAAGGCACTCTCAAGCAGCACTATTATCGCTGGGATAATTATATTGACGTGGGAATATGCGGGGTCACGCGTGAGGATTGGGAATCCCATAGCAACCGGTCTACTTGATCGTCAGCCCTTGCCGAGTCACAAGATCGCGAAATGCGGTTTCTTGCTCTGGTGACTCAAATGCGCGTTTTGGAATAACTTGATATTTCCGACCGTAACCTGTGACGCACATCAGATAATGGTCTTTTGCCTCTTCTACTCTCTGGAATGCCTTCCAGGTTAGTTTCGACTCCCCATAGTCCGTGGTAGTCACGATCTACTCTTCATCCATCGCCCAGGTGATCTCAGCGTGGTAGATATCGTGCTTGCGTATCCGCCAGAGTGCCCGCAGAGGTCTGACAAAGTAAACATACAATATGCTCAATAGAGCCGCCGCCAGAACCAGCCATACAACCGAAATCCCGCGCAAATCTGGTGACAGTAATTTCAACCCGATACCTAAGAAAAAATAGGCTGCAAACATTATCCACAAGATACGATTCTTAAATATGCGAAACCGTAAGGCTTTCACATAATCTCGTTCCATCAAGGTGTATTTTAAACGTAGAGGCTCCACATTTGAACTCCCGGCAGGTATTCTGGTTCAATCAAGGAGGATTATATGACATCAAAGGGGAATCGTACAGAAAAACGCCGCCCAGGTAATTGATCGTTTATAGCAATCAGGATTACAATTCTGGCGGGTCGCTGCATATGTCACCCAACAAGCGAGCAATGGACAGTTTGAAGGACGACATACAGGTGGGGTCGAGGATGTGGCGTTCAGCCCGGATGGGGCGGTGCTGGCGTCTGCCTCGTTAGATGGGACAGTGATCCTGTGGGATATGAGTCAGCACTAAACTGCAAGACTTGTAATACTTTCTTTATCAAGCCCAGGCTATTAGTATAGTATAATGGGTGCAGCACAATCATGATGAGTTACTAAAGTGGGGACACAATTCAATGGCTGTTACTTTTGAGAAACTACCGAACGAATCTATTCTAATTGCGACATTTGACGATCCGCTAGACGCTACACAGGACACCAGAATACTCAACGAGACGGTGGCACAGACCCTTTCCGAAATGAACGACGTTCTGTATTTAATCGCTGACTTATCCGATGCCAGCATTGGCTTCTCCGACATTGTGATCGGCCTGGGAGCCGCCAGCCGGGGTGATATGGCCTTCTTCCGGGCAGAACGCCTGAAGATGGTGACAGTAGGGGTTGGCGAGCTGGTTACCAGAGTCGCTCAATTTGCCCAGCAAAAGCAGTACGGGAACTTTGGGACCGTTGTACTGCCCACCGTCGAAGACGCCCTCAAACACTGCCGCAGCAAAAAATAAATACAGACTGGCATTGACCACCAAATACAAAAAACAGCCTGCTGTTAATTTAGACAGCAGGCTTGTTGATCTTACACCTCAGCCGCCTACAAGTATATAGGCCAGCATCTGATCGAGGCGATCTTTGAAATCTGCCGGATAGTCGTGGCCCATATCGGAATGCACCTCGAATTCGTGCTGGATTCCCGCCTCGCCCAGCAGCTTGACCAGTCGCTCGGTACCCGGCACAAAACGATCCTGTCCACCCATGATCAGGTATCCGCGCAGATCGCGGCCTTTAGCCTGCTCGATGATCGGCTCCCACAGTTCGGGCGTGGTGGTGTTCGGCCCACCGGGGCAAACGGCGATAAAGCCCGCGACAGGAATCGCCCCGCTGAGAGCCAGTTGGATCGCCATCTCCGCCCCCCTGGAAAATCCCCCCAGGATGATCCGATCCGGGTCAACCGGGTAGGCGCGGGTCAGAGCCGCACAATGCTCGCTCACTTCGCGTTTAGCCCAGTCATAGTCATTCCAGACGTAGGCCAACGCCCCCTCCGAATCAAGTCCGAAAACCTGCGACGATTGGGGCAAACCCACCAACCAGTCTTTGTTCGCCATCCCGCGCCAGTGATCTTTATGCCAGCGCACGCTGCTAAAATTGCCGTGCAGCGCGATCAACAGGGGCAGTGATCCAGCCTCGGCATAGCCCTCTGGCAAAATCGTCAGCAGTTCGGAGCGCGCTTTGGCCTGGGCCGCCAGCCAGAGGTCGATTGATTGTT
>JBNKDD010000205.1:0-10065 GCA_050288085.1 Anaerolineae bacterium | reverse complement strand
TACCCGATTCGGCGGCGCTCATTGAGGAGGAAGGTGGGCTGGCAGAAGCCCTGCACACAGCCGTCAGCAGCCCAAATGCCAACCGGGTGAAGGTTGTGATGTACGATGAGCCTAAACCCGACCTGCTCCAGCACGAAGCACAGGCCATCGTCACCGGCACATTGGGCGAAGATGGCGTCTTCTATGCCGACGAATTGTTCCTCAAATGCCCGACCCGCTATGAGGAAGCTGTACCTGATCAGGTCGGCGGGTAGCGAATAACCCACACGTAAGAAATGGAGGGGCCCGGTGTGCCCCTCCTGATGATTCTATATAAAAGCGGTAAAATGTTGAGGGAGATGCCCAGCACTGCGTGAGGATTAATCCTCATGCTTTGGGCATTGACGAATTATTCCAAACTGGTATTTGTGCCTACAAGGGCGCAGCATGCTGCGCCCCATAGGGATTAAGTTAAGCTCTTGTGAAGCCAACTTAAGGCCCTCACCCCCAGCCCCTCTCCCTCATGGAGAGGGGAGTCAGGTTCGGGGATGATGAACTTTAGCCAGCGCAGAAGTAAGGTTTAATTAGTTTATCCCTTAACTTAATGTGCATGGGGCGCAACGTATCATATGTGCCCCCATCGATAGCCAATCATAGTGTAACAACACGAGGCTTGTATGAATGCTCAACTCGGCGTGATTCTGGTATTTCTGGCGTTAATCAGCAGCACATATGCGTTTATCGCCTCCCTGATCGGTGCCCGCCGGGACAACGATCAGCTAGTCGAAAGCGCCCGCAACGCGGCTATCGTCACCTGGCCGCTGCTGACAGCAGCCTGTGTGATCTTGATCAGCCTGCTGGTACGCGGTAATTTCAATACTTCGTTCGTGTGGGAAGTCACCGACCGGTCGATGCCCACCTACCTCAAGATGACGGCATTATGGGGCGGGCAATCCGGGTCGCTGTTGTTCTGGTCGTGGCTGATGAGCACCTTTGCCGCGATTGCGATGATGCGAAACTGGGAGCGTGAACACTACCTGATGCCCTACGTGATCGCGGCGGCATCGGGGACATTGACCTTCTTTGTGGCGCTGGTTGCGATCTGGGAGAATCCCTTTGCAAGCTTCTGGCAAACACCGGGCGGTGAGATTGCCGCTTACCTGTTCGGGCCGTCCGGCTTCTTTGGTAGTGTATCAAGCGGGTGGGCGAACCTCGCCAGCCGGGTGCCGGGTTTGCTGGGGGTGCTGTTCCAAGGAATGCTGCCGCTTACACCACCCGTCGGTTCGATGCCTGTCACACCGCCGGATGGCAACGGGCTTAATCCGCTGCTGCGCCACCCTGGGATGATCATCCACCCACCGATGCTGTACCTGGGCTTTGTGGGATTCGTGATCCCATTCTCCTTCGGAATTGCGGCATTGGCACGCGGTGAGATCAGCGATTCGTGGATCCGGGCTACCCGGCGCTGGACGCTGATCGCGTGGCTGTTCCTGAGCCTGGGATTAATCCTGGGCGGCTGGTGGGCTTATGACGTGCTGGGTTGGGGTGGCTATTGGGCCTGGGACCCGGTCGAGAATGCGGCCCTGATGCCCTGGCTGACCGGGACAGCCTTTCTGCACTCGGTGATGATCCAGGAGAAGCGCGGGATGCTGCGCCGCTGGAACATGGTGTTGATCACACTGACCTATTTGCAGGTGGTGCTGGGAACCTTCGCTACCCGCTCCGGGTTTGTCAGTTCGGTTCACTCGTTCGCTCAGAGTGCGATTGGCCCCCTGTTCTTTATTTTCTTTGGCATCGGTTTTGTAGGTAGTGCTGCACTGCTGATGATTCACTGGGACGATCTGAAAGCTGATAACCAGCTTGACAGCCTTCTATCTCGCGAGACTTTGTTCCTGGTTAACAACTTTCTGTTCTTGAGTCTAAATGTAGTGGTCGCTCTCGGTACCTATTGGCCGGTTTTCACCGAACTGCTATCTGAAGTGCGGTCGCTGAATGTTGAAAGAAGCTCGTTAGGCGCAGAGTGGTATGACCATACAACTGCCCCGCTCTGGATTGCCCTTGTATTACTAATGGGAGTGGTGCCTTTAGTTGCCTGGAAGCGTACCAGCATCAAGCGATTTGGCCGGGCGATGCTCTGGCCGCTGGGTTTGACTGTAGTGTTCACCATCAGTCTGTTCGTTTTCGGTGTGGTAGGAGCAATCGGAGCCTTAGCTGCCTATGCTGTCTTATTCATGACGGCTACAACAACCTTGCTGGAATATCACAGAGGGGCAGCGGCACGTGTCCAAGCGCACGGCGAGAATTATTTCAAGGCCCTATGGGTATTAGCAGGCCGTAACCGCCGCCGGTATGGTGGTTACTTGATCCATATCGGAGTGGTCGTGATGGCAGTCGGCGTTATCTCCAGCCATGTCTTCCAACTTGAGACACAACGCCAACTCTCACCGGGCCAAACGATTACGGTCCGAGATTATGTCCTCGAATTTGATACGCTAGAGCGTTTTATCGCGACGGATGGGCGGAGTGTCATACAGGCACAAACCACTGTTTATCGAAATGGGCGAGAAGTTGGAAAGCTGGTACCCCGCATCGACAACTATCCCAGCGGCCAGCCAATGAGCATTCCAGGGAAATATACATCCCTCGGAGGTGACGACTTTTACGTGTTACTAGTGACGTGGGAAGAAATAGACTTTTCTAAAGCCACATTCAAGATTTATCATAACCCTCTGATTAACTGGGTATGGGGAGGCGGCTTCATCTTTATCGCGGGCGCGTTGATTGCGGCCTGGCCGGACTTCAGCGAGGAGCGACGCACCGCTACCCGACCTGTTAGCCGGGCTTCTTCACCGGCAATGGGGAAGTAAGTATCGAAGTCGGAAAAAAATGCGGGGTCTGCACTACTGGCCCCGCTTTTTTGATCAATCAAGGCAAGTTTGGTCAGGTAATCGGCTGGGGAAAAATCTGATCGATGGCAACCTCAAATCCTACCAGCGTCTCTGACCGAGCTGTTTGCCCCTCGGTGTAAGTCCCTGCCAGAATATAAGTATCGCCCCCATGCAGTGCATATACTCGGATTGTCCTGTGATCGGGATCGACCAACCAGTACTCAGGGATGCCCGCCTGGGCGTATTCCTTCAGCTTATCGACCTCGTCTGCTTTGCGCGTGCCGGGAGAGATCACTTCTGCAACCCAATCGGGTGGGCCATCGATGTACAGTTCCTTGATGCGATCCCGGTTCTCCTGCCGCACAAAGATGATATCCGGTTCCCGATAATGGTCATCGCCTAACTGTACGGCAAGCGGGGCATAAAGAACCTCACCCAATTTGTTATCTGCTACAAAGTTATATAACAGACGATAAAGTACCGAACTGATTCGTTGGTGGTCAATACTGGGTGGTGGGGCCATGATCAACTCCCCTTTGACAAGTTCGACAATCCGGTTGGAGTCGGGCAGGGCGAAATAGTCGCCCGCCGTCCATTGACCCTGACGGGGGAATAACATTGCAATCTCGGTGACGTATAATCCCTCACTGGTGACCATCATAACCCGTCCTATAATATCTTAGTCTTCCGGGCGGTGGTGAGTGTGCTTGCTGAGAGTCTCCCGGATGCCATTGGAGAGCATACTATTTTCTTCGTCCAGCACTTCGGCCACCGACTCGAGGGGCACAGGCGGTTGGTCAACCTGGCCCTGGTCAGATTTAAGGCGCGGAATACCCTGGTTGTCGATCAGCCAGAACTGCTCATCAAGTTCCTCATCGGATAGGGTCAGCCGGTCGATGTTGCCGGTCTTGCGCCAGTAATTACGGGCCTGCTGATATAACCGGGGGCGAAGCTGATGCAAAGCGGCTTCGAAGGGGGTTTCCTCCTCAGGAGAAGCGGAGGGGACATAGGACTCAATTAGCGATCTGATTACGGATTCCACCGGGCGATTTTCATGTTGAGCAATCTCTTGTAGACGCTCGGCCAGATCGCCGCTCAAAATGACTTCGCTCATTGTAATGTGCTCCCAATAACTAACTCATTTAACCATTCCGCTACCTAGATATTATATATTATAGCGTATGGACATTACCCCGTGAGTTTACCCATACCAAATGCGCAATAATGCGTAAAAAAAGAGGCGTGGTGTTGTGAGAGAACCATGCCCCTTTGAATTAAGTTCTGTTGACATTTGAGCTATGACCCCCCCATCGCTGCTCGCGCTGCCGCGCTCACTGCGATTCGCCCCCTCATTGCGGCGAAAATGGTTCAGACCATTTTCGCTGGGGGCAGATGCCGATAGCGGAGGGTTAAGCCAAGCAAAGAATCACAAAACCAGTTCTTTTTGCCTATATCCTGACGATTTCCTCCATTACCATGCCGTTGACCAGCACGTCGGTCAATTCGTGGCGCGGGCCACCGTACAGTGCTACCGAACCATGACCGGGCATCACGGCAATGACCACTTTATCGCCCATCGGCACCGGTTGGGTGAAGACTTCCGATCGGAACAAAGCCGATAACAAATGGAGTTCGGCTTCACGTACCCCGCAGGGGAAATCGATCACCGGGAAATGTTCAGTATCAGGATAGACCACCTCTACCCGCCCCGGTTCCTTGATCGATCCAGTCTGCGGTTGGCGGTGGAAATGGTCGATTGATGTTACATTTGGACGCATGCCTTCCGGGATCACGTTGATCCGGTCATGCTGCGAGAAATGATTATCGAGATAAGCCAGGAAGCTCTCAAAGCTGTGAACCTCACCAGCATTGATCAAGGCGCTGGCAAGATAAACCATGCCGTTCTCGTGGGTTTCGACCGAGGGCGGCGCAAACTCAATCGGGCAGTCTTTCGGAACTGCCCAGACATAGCCATCCCAGCTTAACTGACCAACCGGTAAGATATCGCCGTCCATCGGATCGGAGCTGACGTTGATCTTGTTGCCGCCGGTCGCCGTCACACCCATGACTCCCAGGTCAAGGTCAAGCTGACTGCGCATCCCTTCGCCGAGGGCCGCCCGTCTAAGGAAACGCAATGCGCCGCGCACCTGGGTTTTCGTGGCGTAGCTGGAAAGCGGCACCTCATCCTCTATGATCCCGGCTGCACCCAACGAGCGGGCAGCGTGGGCCAGATCAGCATGAATCGGTGAAGCTGCCCATTCTTCCCAGGTGTAAGGAGCTTCATATTCCCCGCCATACTGGTTGACCTTATCCGCGCTGGCATGGGCCAGGATACGCAGCGCCAGCAAGTCGAATATCGCTTCCGGGTCGTTTCCGTTGAGCATCATGTTGTTGCCCGGCATGCTGGCCCACAAAACCCGGTTGATGTGCGTCCCTTCCAGGTCGCCTTCAGCCAGGATTCCGATCTGGCTCGATTTGCGCACTAACTGTCCCCGCGCCAGGTCGAACAGCTTCATACCCGGCGGGATTTGTTCAACCGTGTTGATGATCAGCATCATACCACGCGGCTTGGGCAGGCTTCCCAGACGTTCCAGGGTCGGAACTTCTTCTTCAAGGTCGCGGCCAAAGGCAATGCCAATGTGAGCAACCGGCCCAAGCGGGGTGGGATCTATTGATTTATGGCTAAAGATACATCCCTGTGCCTCAAGCCGTTCTCGTAACTTTTTGAATATATGGACTTGCAGAGCGTTGTGCGGCTCCATCGTTATCCAGACATTAACAGGATGCGGCTCCCAGACATATTCCTGGGCCTGATTTAACAATGCTGACTGGTATTGACTCACAATATCCTTCCCCCTCATCTAGTCTGTCATTGAGCAGGTATTTACAACGTTATCACCGTAGCGGGGGGATTATAGCGCACGTCTGGCACGTATCACACCCGCAAATCTATCATAAAGACGTAACCCCAAAGAGACAATTTTGTTCCACTATATGATGAATTAGTCACTAATCAAGGTGATTTCGGCCATAATCGAATAGACCTTTTCATTACAGCAATCAATTACCCAGGAGGAAACCGTGATCAAAATTGTAACAGACACCGACTCCAATATGCCGCAAGATGTTATCGATGAATACGGCATTGAACTGGCTCCGATCCACATTATCTTTGGTGACGAGATTGTCAGGGAGCACTTTGAGATCACCCCAGCTGAAGCCTACCAGCGCATATTAGCTGCCCCGGAGTTTCCGACCACCAGTCAACCACCGGTCGGGGAATTCAAGGTTATCTATGAGAAGCTACTGGCAGAGGATCCACAGGCTACGATCCTGTCATTGCATATCAGCAATAAGATGAGCGGCACGATTGACTCGGCAAGACAAGCAGCGGCCATGCTGCCGGAAGCGGATATCCGCATCTTTGATACGCTGTCGGCTTCACTCGGACAGGCTTTCATGGTGAGGCAAGCGGCGGAGATGGCCCGGCAGGGGGCAGATATCGATGCCATCATGGCCTATATGGCCGTCATGCGGGATAAGACACAGGCTTACTTTGCTGTTAAATCGTTAGAATGCCTGGCAAGAGGCGGGCGGATCGGGAAGGCTTCTCACCTGATGGCTAATATGCTTGACATCAAGCCGATCCTGAAAGTAGACGATGGCGTGATCGATTCACATAGCAAGTTCCGCACCTGGAAACGAGCCACTGCCGGACTGCGGGAGTATGTCAGTTCACAGGTTCCCAAACGCGCCGACCGGAGTCCCGACGAGGTACTGCACATGGGCATTGCGCATGCGGTCAGCGAAGCTGAGGCGTTAGAGGCCATGACCGAATTCAAGGAAGCCCTTGAGCCGGATGTGATGCTGATGTCCGAAGTCGGGCCGGGGTTGGGGGTTCATGTTGGACCAGGGGCGCTGGCGGTATTATGGGCGCTCGTGCCCGCGCCGTGATCGCGGACAGGAACCTATCCGCCTTGCCCTATAGGTATTAAGTTAAGGTACACAAAGAAAAACCCTGTCACCTGATGATAAATCATCAGGCTCAAGCTGATACGGGTCAGCTTCGCAGACTCAATAAATTCGACCCGGAAAATGCGTTTGTATTGGGTCTGACTTATCATGGCAGCAAAGCTGATCCATATCATTTCATTTATAGCAGCGGAATTTATTCTGCTATGGGCCGTTCGAATGCCCAATTTGGTATCAATCAATAAGCGCTTAACTTAACGCGCATGCCTTGCCCCTACAAAAAAACCGGGCAGATTAACACTGCCCGGTCATGTTTCCAATGCAGGTTGACTAGGATTTATAAACAAGAAGGGTTACGCCCAATTCCTCTTCAAGGCTCTGGACTTGTGCTACCTGCTCATCGGTCAGATCGGCCAACGGGCTGCCCGGTTCAAAGGCCATGATCTGGACTCCCATCTTCTCTTCTGAATTCCTGATCTTAGAAATGCCCTCTTTGTTAAGCTCTGCGATCTTCAATTGTGTGCCCATTTTTTGCCTCCTAAAACACAAAAGACCTAGCGATACAAAAGCATAAACCGCAACCTGATGGCCGCGGTTTCTCCAATCCACGAGAGCATTTTGTTGTTTGCCTGAGTATCTGGCTCCCTGTGATCAGGTTACAGTTGCGGGACAGCGCTGGATTTTCACCAGCTTCCTCAGTGCACGGGATATGTGTCGCTAAGTACAGTATACTCAATCAAGACTACGCTGTAAATGCCCGGTGTGCTTGCTTAACAATCAGGATATGAGTAGATTTAGAGGGGTAGAGATACCACCTTCGTAGTACGTTAGTTTGAGATGGTGAGGAACACATAACACATATGGAAGGCTACACGGTAACCCTGACACATGATCCAGATGTTCTGCACGAGCTTGCTGACTTCTGGTATATCCTGGTGGATGAGAATCCCCGTTCTTCAGTTTTTATGAATCATGCCTGGATGACTGCTTGGTGGGACGCATTTGGGCATGATCGGCGGTTATGGTTATTTCAGATACGCAACCGGAACGGGCAATTAGTGGGGATTGCGCCGCTGGTTGAGGAGGCCCGGATCAAGGGGCCGATTAGCTGGCGACGGTTAAGCCTGTTAGGAACGGATATCGTTGAACCCGATCACATGGGGCTAGTCTCTCACCCCGATCACGAAGATGCGGTAGCCCAGGTGTTAGCCGAGGAGTTGATCAAGCGCCGGGAAGAATGGGAGACGCTCTACATGGCCGGAATCTGGCCGACCGCGCCGATCAGAAAAGCGATGCATCTCTCCGGCATGGATGTACGCGAACAAGAGAATTCCCCCTGCCCTTATACTGAACTCCCCCACGATTGGGAAACCTATTATCACGACTTCATGGGCAAAGACCTGCGCAAAAAGTACCGGCGCTATACCAACCGCTTGAACCGGGATTACCCGGATCAAGTCTCCTTCCGGGCAATTACGGATCCGAAAGACCTGGATCGATCATTTGACCTGCTGGCCGAACATCATCAAAGCCGGATGAGTCAAAAAGGCCTGACCTACAATGCCTTTGAGAGCGAACAACTACGCGAGTTTCATTGCAGCGTGGGCCAACACTTTTTGCTCAACCGGTGGATGCACTTCCATGCATTGAGCGTCGGCGGGCGCGATGTTGCTTTCCTGTATTGCTTTCACTTCAAAGACCGAATCTATGATTACCAATCCGGCTTTGATGTCGATTTCAGCCGTTACAGCCCCGGCCACCTGATAACGGCCTACTCGATCCGGGAAGCCATCCGCAAGGGCATCTCTGAATACGATATGCTGCTCGGCCCGGAACCGTACAAAAGCCGGTATACCAGCCACGTCCGGCGAGATATCAACATGGAGATTACCAGCCCGACGCCACTGGCTAAAACGGTGCGTACGGTGCGGGATCAGTTCCATGCCGCGAAAGATGTGGCACGAGGTGTCCGCAACCAGTTCATTGGCGGCTAAGTAATCCAGGGCAAGGCGTGCCTTGCCCCTACGCAATTTATGGATAGACACATAGCTACTGATTCCACATAAGTAGGTTCGAAAATCATTCGTTTGGCTTAACTAAAAGCGTACACAAAATAGTTGACAATTTTCTAAATTGTCGGCTATGCTGAGTATAATCGCCAGCTAGGAGGGAAAGGGAAGCGGCCCCCGCCCATCCCTTAATGGCTCGCATCAGTTTACTCGATTGCAAAAGCCGGTTCGGTGAGCTGCAATAAGCCATTGACCGGTGGAGGTACGCTAGCCATGTTGGACATAGAACGTAGTATTCTGATCTATGCACCGCCTGAAGCCATCACCGATATCATGTGTGACCCCTGGCGGTTAACCGAGTGGTACGTCGGTGTCGAACAGGTGAACCCGGATGACATTTTCCCGGAGGTCGGCGGGGAAATGCAGATGCTCTATGAGGATGATTTCGAGACGTATGAAATTCTCTTCAAGTCGGTCGAATTCATCCCCGAAGAAGGTATGCTCTTTGAGCTGAGCCGAATGATCAAAGGCAAACAGCGGTGGAGCTATACACCGGAAAGCGAAGGAATTCGGGTTGCCGTTTCGTTAGAGCAGTATGAATTCGCACCCGGTGTATTAGAAGATGGTATCCAGCAGCGGGTGGAAGATGGATTCATCGCCCGGTTAGAAGACAGCCTGGAAAATCTCCAGGAGCTGATCGAAGACCAGTTCTACGACGACGATGAAGACGACTTCTTTGATGATGACGACGACGACGACGATTACGATCTCTAGCTACCCAGCCGGTTAGCCTGCTCCCAAAACAACCCAGATCGCCAACAGGCTCACAATCAGAGCCAGGGCGGACATAATCAGCGTGGCAAACATCAAGATGGTCAGGCGGTGCAGCAGGGTATTATATTGGCGGTACATCGCCTGCTGGTGATTGGCGAACCAGCGCGCCAGCGCTGAGAGATAGTCGGTATCCTCCCGGATTTCATGCAGCATCCGTTCAGTGGTGGTTAACCCATCAACTTGAATGCCCTTTGGCATTGGGATCGGTTCAAAGACAAACTTCATTCGTCCGGGTGGTCGGGGCATTGATTTCTCTCCTCACAAGTTAGTGATATCATTCGATATTAACTTGGGCCGTATCTATTCTACTACAATCAATCAATACTTAACCACAAATAGGAATCAAGAACTTTGCCGGAGGAATCCAGCACCAACCAGTTGGT
>JBNKDD010000204.1:0-10067 GCA_050288085.1 Anaerolineae bacterium | reverse complement strand
AAGATTTGTTTCTCCTAATTTTGTACTATGCTGAAGTGACGGTGATCGGCGCGGCGCAGGCGGTCAGGATCAGCAAAGTAGAGATAGCCAGTAGATGTTTCATATGATGCTCCCTATGTATGCCCGGTTTGGCAGGAAAGGTTAATCCCAATCCCAGTGATACAACCAACACGGGATTCCACCTGATTGAATCTGCTGGGTGACCTCTTCCAGACTGACTCCAAATTTGTCTTCGAATGGAGAATAAAAGGCTGGAGAAGTGATATCGAGAAGATAAACTTGCTCTTGAGTGAGCATCTCTTCCGTGATCGGTGGTGTTAGAATGAGATACCTATCAGTTTTGTCATATTGTCCAGTCCAGAAAAAACCGTCAAGGCAAATTTCTCCACTTGAAAAGTGAATATCCGAACTGAAAGTTATTCCCAACTCATCATAGACCAGGATAAACGATGTATACCAGGGAGGTATGCCACGACCTGGTCTGATAACGCCCACAAAAAAGTGGGAAGGTTGACCAAACTCTCTAATTAGCATAGCAGGCGTGTAGTGAAGTAATAGCCCTGACCAACGAAATTGAATTGCCCCTAAAAGATATGTTTCCCTATCAAGAAAGGCTGTTGCGGAGAATATATCCGAGCCAGTTTCAAGAGGACTGGTATCGGTTTCATATAGCCAGGATTGTCCTGCCCAATGCATGAGTGGCAAATCCCCAGCCGCGTAGGTTGCTGCCACTGACTCTACCGAATCATAGTCGCGTCCATAGCCGAATATCTGCGTAAACACCTGATCGACTTCCTCTGCGGTAGACACCCCAGGCGTCAGCCCTTGCCAGCAAGGTAACTCACACTTTTCGCTAGCTGGCCCACCAAACAGGAATTCCTCCTCGATCCAACTTGCCAGGGTGGGCGTCAGGGATGGGGTCGGCGAGGGGCCAACGATCGGCGTGAGGGTCGCGGTGATGGTCGGAGTAGCCGTATTGGTGGGTGTGACGGTCGGCGGCGGGGTGTTCGATGGGATGGCGGCGGTCGGTGCGGTCGTCGCCGAGGGGATGGACGTGGCGGTGACGGGCGCGGCGCAGGCGGTCAGGATCAGCAGGGTTGAGATGACAAGTAGACGTTTCATGTGTTGCTCCCAAAATGTGTACCCGGTTTGATGAGATCAGTATGCCGGGTTTGGGGGTGGGAGTCAAGGGAGATAAACGACGACCGGGTTATTTTGTTAACGAGTCCAAGTGCATCTCCCGAACTCAGGTTATAATAGGCGTGATGGATAGGCGAGTATCACAATCTCAGAAGTATGGTAGTGAAAAAGTGAATCGAATCAAGTGGCTTTTCGTACTCATCGTGATCGTTTTACTGGCGGGCTGTGCCCCGGAAGAAGACGTGCCTGCCGATCTGTTCCCGCCACAGGTGGGGCAGTTTTTGCGGATCAGCGGGCCGGTGATTGAGCCGGGGACGGAAGTCGATATGGCGGTCTACCAGGGGCCGGACGGTACGACCACCCTGCGGATCAACTGGGTGGGCGAAGAGAACGTCGCCCAGGCGCTCAGTGAACTCCCGCCAACAGCAACCGATATCGGCGTCGATGCGGCACTCGGCCAGCGTCAGGGCGTGTTCTTCAACTATGCGGGGGAATATCACGCCGCGTGGGGCAACGGCGATTGGGTATTTGTGATCTCATCCACCACGGAGACTTCCCGCAGCGGATTCCTCGCGGGCTACGGCTTCTGATCTTTTGCTCCCGTCAAGAACCAGGAAGCCGCGAATAAACTTCGCGGCTTCTCAGGCCACCTGAGTTAAACATAAACCTCAATCTTTACTCCAACCAGGGACACATACATACATGCTCAGTCCGAAGGTCTGATGCGCCCTTACAAACAATGTATTAAAACGTTAAGCTGTTACTACATTGTAACCCACATATTACAACATTCAGGCTATACTGAATTTGTTTAAAACGAACGTTGTAATCGATGTGGGGGAGTACGACATAATGGAAAGCTATCATGAAGTTCCTTCAGGTGAGCGGATCGTAATCTTCAAGCCGGATTCATCTTTCACCATTTCGAGAGACCTCCAACCAGCCGTCCAACAATTGGCCGATGTCCTGGATTCGTCCAACGAGTCGATGGTGTATATCGCCGATGTGAGGGAACTCAACATCAGTTTTGCCGACATGGTCAACATCCTGGGGTTCGTCACAAGAGGAGAGCTTGCCATATTCCAGCACCCCAAGCTGCACGAGATCGTCGTGGTGACATCATCGAATATTACGGCGCTCGGCGCACAGGCATTAGCACAGCAGCAATACGGCGGTGTGAACGCCCATGTTTTTGAGGATATGGACGCGGCGTTAGCCTATTCACATGAGTGTGTTTAGTATGAAACGATGCTCCTAGTTGGAACATTCAATCAACATTTTATTGAGACTGAACAAGTTAAAGGTATATTATGAACTACGAAATCGAAGCAATACCTGGAAAGCCGATCATCATGGCGGCTCTATCCGAATCTTTTGACCTGGTGCGTGATTCAGCCAGAATGGTAGATGAGTTGTTATCGGTACTGAATACGCAGCCTGCGCCGGTTTTTTACATCAGTGATGCACGGTCAATGCGGGTTAATTTTGGCGACATGGTTGGCCTGATGGGATTTATGGCTAAAGACCATACAGCATTACATCCGAACATCAGAGAAGTGGTGGTCATCACCTCCTCCGATATGGTTAGCCTGGGTGCAAAAGCATTAGATCAGACTCAATATAGCAATCTGCCTGTGTCCGTGTTTGGAAGCATCGAAGAAGCATTTGACTATGTGAATTCGCGTTCAGTGATGCACTAAAGACCTACCAACCTAAGCAGGAAATTACTAAGAGAGGGCGGCTGTAACAGCCACCCTTTTTTGTTGAGAAGCCCATTGTTTGTATTATGGGGCAAGTGCATGTAAGCTGAACAAAACCCAAGTCAATTCACTATCAAGGAGTCAGAGCCTTGACACTAAGTTTGATCGTGGCACTGCTGTGTCTGCTTCTGATCGTTGGATCGGTAATGGCAATAGTCCTTTTTGTGGTGTTAAGACAGGAGCAAAAATGAGCGCGGATACAGGATCGACAGGACTGCTGATCGCTGCCATCATTGCGGGCTCACTGCTGCTGGCGGCGGCAATTACTGCTTTCACACTGTGGCTGGTTAAACGGCTGCAACCGGCTGACTTCAAAACACGACCAGCGGCAGCCGGGTTGGATATGGAGCATATCGTCCCTAAAGGGGTAATGTCGTTCGGGCGGACTGAGATGGTGTGCGACCAGGCGCGGCAAACCTGCCAGGCCGTTTACCGCCGGGCCGGTGAGATCAACGTTCATTTCACCGTGGTGCAAACTGAATCGGTGGCGGGGGCGGTCAAGGTCTTGAACCGCCTGAGTCACAGTGAAATGGTGCGGGTTACATCCGTATCGAAGCTGGTTGGAGATCGCAGCTTCTTCATGCAGAAACGGTCAGAAGGGCATATGATCGCGTGGACCAACGGCATATGGGCCTTCGCCGCACAGAGCCGCGACAAAGGTGAAGTCAGGCAATTTGTACGGGATTATCCATACTAGATTCATGGAGCAATAGATGACGAAACATTTGCTGCTGGTTGCCGGGAACATCGGCGCAGGGAAAACTACCTTAACCGACCGGTTAGCCGCCCGGCTGGGCTGGGAATCGGGCTACGAGACGGTGTCGAATAATCCCTACCTGGGGGACTTTTACAAAGATATGGCCCGCTGGTCATTCCATTTGCAGGTGTATTTTCTGGGTGACCGGGCGGAACAGCATCGACGATTGGCCGAACATCCCCGCTCGGCGATCATCGACCGGAGCATTTACGAAGACCGGCACATCTTCTGCCGGGCGCTGCTCAGTGCGGGGAACATGACGGAGGAGGAGTTCTTCGCCTACCAGCGCGTGTACGAAATGGTGATCAATTCGCTGCCCAGGCCGGACTTGCTGCTCTACCTGGAAGCCAGTGTCCCGGTGTTGATAGATCGGATTCACAGCCGGGGGCGGGATATCGAAAGCGGGATATCCTCGGATTACCTGAACCTTCTAGATAGTTTCTACAGGGATTGGGTCGAGGGGTTTGATCTCTGCCCGATGTTGACCATCCCCGCCGACAACCTGAACTTCGTGAGTAACGAGAAACACATCGGGATCATCATCGACCGGATCAATCAGAAATTGGCCGGGCGGGAGCAAGTGGTGTTCCCGGATGAATTGCAAAATGGGTCGTGACCATGATGGAGTTTGGTTGGTCAGTACCAACGCAAAGAATGCCTGACGATTACTTTGAACCCCATAATATCTGGCATGTTGGGTTCGGTAAGCTGAGCGATTTGTTATTGGCAGAACTGAGCGATCAGATACTGGTATCCAATGAACACTCGATTGGAATATACGAAGATGAAGGCGGCCCGTTGTCTTATGAACCTGATGATGAACACATTCTGCTTATTGGAGATGTGCTACAGGCAATTATCCCGGATGGCAGCCTGATCGGATGCCAGGTATTAGACTATTGGGTACGACGTCCACGAGAGCAAATTCACCAGTTGGGAACGGACAAATCCAAAGTCCGTGAAGTTTTCAAGTATCTTGGTTCTTATCCAGCTGGCAACGCTACTGAATATCTTTTCATTGGTGGCACGCCCGCTATGCATGAGAGCAAAGCGCTACGCAAGACGATCAAACAAATAGATAAATTTCATCATAAATATTATCGGCGAAGTGCGAATCCAGTCGATACGCCGAAGGATATGATCAACCTGTTTCATGAATTTGAGCTTGTTATTCAAGCATTTGAAGGATGGATTACCATCATTACGTGGCGGTATAGCAAAGAAGAGATGAAAAAGATACTTCAAGAAGTCGCCGAGTCGTATGGTTTACGGATACCAGTTCATGACTACGCTCTTTTCGTTGGTTAGCGAGGATTAAGCTTGTCGATACGGGAGCAGGTGGTATTCCCAGAAACTATAATGGCTTGTGAGGCACCACAAAACTTCATCCAGAGGTTCGACCAGAGTGTCTAAAAAACTATCACTATTGACCCCGCGCAATATTTTTGTTGGGGTTGTAGCCATACTTGGAATAATGGCGCTGATATTGATCTATCCGGATGGCACTCCAATGCCACCTATTCGCAGCGACGGCGTTGGCTACTACCTGTATTTGCCTGCGACTTTCCTGTACCATGACCTGAGTCTGCAAAGCATTGCCGTCGACCAGTTTGGAGGCAGCATCCCAATCTGGACGGGTGCAGAATTGTGGGGCGAAACCGGGCGCTATCTGATCAAATACCCTATTGGGGAAGCAGTGATGATGATGCCCTTTTTTCTGGTGGCCCTGGGCCTATCATCGATCGGTGGCAGTGACCTAAATGCTTTTTCGCCTGCCTTCCAAATCAGTGCAGTCCTGTCAGCGCTGTTCTATACCACTGCCAGTTTGGCTGTTCTCTATACAGTACTCAAAGAACACTTTGAAGACCGCATTATTTTGCCGGTTATGGTGGGAATTACCTTTGGGACGAACCTGTTTCACTACGCCACGTTCGAGGCCACGTTTAGCCATGCCTATTCGTTTTTCCTGGTGAGCTGCTTTCTATATCTACTTCAGCGAATCTACAGACACAATGAAACCGGTAGAGGCTGGTTCGCAACTTTAGGAGCCGTCGCCGGTTTACTCTTGATCACCCGGCCCAGTAATGTCCTCATCTTCATCGTTGGCCTGTTATATGGCATAACATCCGGTGAGGATATTCACCACCGGATTGCATTCTGGAGGGAACGCATTGTTCCCCTGCTGTGGGCCGGGGCCGGGTTTCTGGCGGTTATCAGTATTCAAATGGCATATTGGAAAACCATCACCGGGTCATTTGTGGTCTATTCGTACAGCGAAGAACGTTTTGATTTCCTGCACCCTTCCATCTTGCCTGTCTTGTTTAATTTGGAATACGGGCTTCTATTCTGGACTCCGCTGGTGATCGCAACTGTTCCAGGGTTGGTTGCCCTACGCAAAGCCGTGCCAGAATACTTTTTTGCCTCCATTGCATTCCTTTCACTCAATCTTTACGTCATTTCCTCGTGGCATGAATGGGAATTCGGGTTTGGATTTGGACATCGTGCCTTTATCGAATCGCTGCCGGTGGCAGCGATTAGCATATGTGCCTTGTATGAGAGTGCAAAAGCTACCATATGGCGTACTATGCTGACAGGCTTCATCATACTCTGCACGTTGTTTACCTTCTGGCTAATGATTAACTACTGGCTGATCCACGTTCCCCATCAAGAGCAAATGCTGCTATGGAAGATTTTTGGCCCGGTTTTCTTTTTCAATTAACAGACCACCTCCAGATCAAGGGAACAACGCAAATCAAAAAAATCCCACCAACAGGCTATTTCGTTAGTCATTAATGATGATTGGTTAGGCCGATGTCCCAACAGAAAGCTGCGCTCAAAACAGTCGGTCTGATGATCGTGCTGGGCTTACTCATTGCCGGTGACATTTTATCCAGGGATAAGACTGAACGCGATCCCATTTTAACCTTCAATCCCCCCGGATGCGTATTACCCTGCGTACTGGGAGTTACGCCGGGCGAAACTGACTTCAACAATGCTGTGGCTATATTGGAAGACAGTCCTCAAGTGCAAGGAATCAACAGGGGTGTCGAATTTGAGATTGAAGATCAGCAAGGATATCCGATCACATTGATTATCAGACGGGAGTCGCCTCTTGTTGGTAACAATGTCGGTTGGATTGATATCTACGCAGAATGGAACAAGTCCATTACAACTCTGGGTCCATTTCTTGATCGATACGGCAACCCAGAACAAACCTTTCGAATCAGAGCGACAGGTCCTAATGTTGTCGTACTTCTTACCTCTTTCGAAAACGGCTCAATCCTTGCTGAAATTGTTGCTGTGGATCAGGTCGGCCCAAATTCCGAGATCGATCACCTCAGGATCATTGCTCCGTATTATGTAGAATCAGGACTAGAAGAATTAACGCTAATCCAGCACTTTGATGATGAGGTCACCTGGCTGGGATATGCTCCTATTGAAGCGTATTGGGAGCAATAAGAGATCGCGGCCAGCCTATTAAGATTTACTGATTCGCGAGTTCACGTTAAACTGTAGGGCATGTTAAGCGGGCATGTCTATCAATGCCCAGTGTATCAACGAATTAGAGGAGAAGGTATGGCATCACAAGGCGTCACCCCCCAGAGCGAAGACTATTCACGCTGGTATACGGATGTGGTTCAGAAGACCGAACTGGCGGACTATGCGCCGGTTCGCGGCTGCATGATCATCAGGCCATATGGGTTTGAACTGTGGGAGAATATCAAGGAAGGGCTGGACAGCCGCTTCAAAGCGACCGGACATAAAAACGCTTACTTCCCACTGCTGATCCCGGAAAGCTTCATGAGGAAAGAAGCGGAGCACGTCGAAGGCTTTGCGCCGGAACTGGCCGTGGTGACTCACGGCGGCGGCAAGGAACTCGAAGAGCGGCTGGTGATCCGACCGACCTCTGAAACCGTAATTGGGTACGCCTATTCCCAGTGGATTCAATCTTACCGCGACCTGCCGGTGTTGATCAATCAGTGGGCCAACGTGGTGCGTTGGGAGATGCGAACCCGGTTGTTCTTGCGGACAATGGAATTCCTGTGGCAAGAAGGGCATACCGCCCATGCTACCGAAGAGGAAGCAAAAGAAGAAACCTTCCGGATGCTGGATGTATACACTGATTTCGCCGTCAACGATGCCGCGATCCCGGTGATACCCGGTCAGAAAAGCCTGCAAGAGAAGTTCGCCGGGGCGGAAGCCTCCTACTCGATCGAGGCCATGATGGGAAATACCTGGGCACTCCAGGCCGGAACATCACACTATTTCGGGCAGAACTTCGCCAAGGCGTTTGATATCCAGTATCTCGACCAGAACAACGAGCGCCAATACTGCTGGACGACCTCGTGGGGTGTCAGCACCCGGATGGTAGGGGCGATCATCATGGCGCACGGTGACGACCAGGGATTGCGGCTGCCGCCAAAGCTGGCTCCTATCCAGGTGGTGATGGTGCCGATCTACAAAAACGACGACCAAAAATCGGCGGTAATGGAGAAAGTCTGGCAGATTGAAGCTGCATTGAAGGATGCCGGAATCCGGGTTCACGTCGATGACCGGGAAGAGTTAAGCCCCGGCTTCAAGTACAACGATTGGGAGATGCGCGGTGTGCCACTCCGGTTGGAACTGGGGCCAAAGGACCTTGAGAAAGACTCGGCAGCGCTGGCCCGGCGGGATATTCCCGGCAAAGCAGGTAAACAGTTTGTGCCACAGGATGGCCTGGTCGAGACGGTCAAGAATCTGCTGGATGAAATTCAGGCCAACATGCTCCAACAGGCGACCGATTTCCGCGATGCCCATCTGCATGAGGCGAACAATTACGACGAGATGAAGGAAATCATGCAAGACGGCTGGGCGCTGATCTGGCACTGCGGCACGGCAGAGTGCGAGGCGCAGATCAAGGATGATACAAAAGCTTCGTCACGCAACTTCCCGCTTGACCAGGAAGAAGGCGATGCTAAGTGCGCCGTGTGTGGGAAACCTGCCAGCAGGAAGGCATATTTCTCACGGGCGTATTAGGACACCCTAACAAAATAGTTATTGAACAGCTTACAATTCACTCTCAATGGGCTGTAACGGCCACGCAAATTCTAATGTAATGGTATAATGAGTCAAGAGGAGAGGGCGCACAATTGGGTGCGCCCTATACTTATCAACTAAAAAAGAGGTAAAAGACTCAGTGCCTACGCTGCGACGATGGATTGAGCGAGAGTATAAGCGGCTCGAAGCTGCGGGGAAGACTCCCCTGGTAGAACGGTTTGAGACCTTCAATCAGGGATATTTCGACGCCAATTATCATACGGTTCTCTCCACCCTGCCTGACCTCTACAAGCTGGCCGACAACCTTCAGGAACCGGTGTGGCGATTGGTCGTAACTTATTATCATATCCCGGCAGTGGTGCACTGGCTGGGCAATTTGCAGCGGGGGCTGGAACTGGTAACCGGGGCGACCGTTCAGACTCACCGGCTGCTGGGCGATTACTCGGTACTGGCGATCTACGTTCGGGAAATGCTGCTGTATGCCTGGCTCGACACGGATGGCCCCGGCTATGCGATGGATGTGCTGGCAGCCGCCGAAGAGATCGACCAGATGGAACTAGAACGCGATCTTATCCGGCGCTTTGACCTGGTCAGGGCGCAATGTCTGGCCCTCCTGGGGCAAAGCCAGGAAGCCTTCGAGATTATCACCGCTTCGCTGTCCGACCTGGATTGGCCTGAACCGTACCATCACAGCCTGCGGGCCGGTGCGCTGGTCGGGGTCGACCGGCTTGAGGAAGCCTTGGGCGAGTACCAGGAGGCGCACCGCGGATTCCAGAAGATCAACCACGAGATAGAGTGCAACGAAGCTCACCTGGGAATCGGGGAGACGCTGCTTCGCCTGTGTCGCACGCAAGAGGGATTAGACGAACTACGAGCGGCCCTATCAAGGACACAGCGCGGATTGAACCGGGCGCACATCGGGCGGGCACAGGCCCTGATCGGGAGAGGGCTGGCCCAGCAAGGACAATATGGGAAGGCGGTCGGCTGGTTTGCGGCGGGCCTGGAAACGCTCGATGGATTAGGCTGGTGGCGCACCGAAGCCGAGTTTGCGGTAGAGAAGCTCAAAGCGATGCAGGCCATGGGTTTCACCTCCAACACCGATACCTGGAACGCGGGCTATCTTGACGCGGCCTGGAGAGTCGAAAGGCTGCCATCTGTTGACCTCAGCGAGGCGCTGGTCGCGCTGGGGTAGAAACGCCTCTAATCGGCTGAATCTTCAGCCTTCTTAATCACCTGTCAATGCGAGAACCGGTGCAGCATCAAGTGGAGCACCGGTTTCTATATTAACCTTCGGTTCAAAGCTATCACTGAATGTCATGCCGGAGATTCAGATATTGCCACTGTATTACCCTTCGATATTTGCCCCACCACCC
>JBNKDD010000203.1:0-10187 GCA_050288085.1 Anaerolineae bacterium | reverse complement strand
CGCAATGAGCTTACTGGCTCCGGATCAGGCGGCGAGTTGGGATCTTCCCAGAGCTTTGGATCAAATGGGCCGATGAAGAAACGAACGGACATAGCTCTCTCCGATCCCAGCTTCAGAATACCAGGGTAAAATCCAGGCACCCCATCATGAATCGTCTGTTGCTGCCTTGCACTACGGAACCCAGACATCTCCCCCTGATGCGCTGTAATTCGGCGTGAGGGCTGTGTGCCTGCGGCCATCAGCCGTATAGTATATCCAGTCAACATGGCAAGCCCTGCCGCTGACAACACGATTCAAGAGCGGTTACCGATCACTATCTCTCATCCTATCAACCCCACTGACGATAATGTAGATGATTATCTCACAAATTAAGATGTGGGGCATTTACACAGGTGTGTGTTTGGTTTATCAGGGCCAATACAGTCATTCCTCGTAGGTTAAAATTACAACTATCATCTCACCGGAATTATCATGCAGCCCGGCATCACAATCATTGACTCGAAAAGCAAGCAGGCCACTACTGTTCAATGTAAACGTTCCCCCATTCCCAACCAGGAAATCCTGATCCCCAACCCTCCCGATTAACGCCCCATATTGAACGTTGGGCATGGGTTCGCAACAGGTTGGATCACCACATACATAATCGAGACCCAGCCCATCAGTAATGGTAGTGTTCTGGTCGCCCCATTCAACCGAGCCGACCTCGATTGAGAATGTTTCACCTTCCTTGATTGAGACCTGGGAGTACTGCCAACCCTGGTCAGATGCTATCTTCAATATCAGGGCATTTGGCTCCGGCGGTTGATTAAGAAGATTCAGGGTGCAGCCGGTGAGGATCAGTGCAACCAATGGGATGAACAACAGGTTTTGACAGTTTAACCTTTGATCCATGGTCACCTCAATTACATCAATCTATAAAAGATTATGACTGCTATAAATCATGCAATGAAATCGGGTAGCAAGCAACTTCAAAAGAGACTTGCACGTAAGGAAAAACTTACGTATAATTACCGTTAATAGGTAAGCTTTTCCTTACACGTCAGGGGTAAACTCGATGCATGATAATCCAATTGATGTATTCGATGCCATCGCCCACCCGATTCGCCGTGAGATTTTGATGCAGTTGGCGCAGGGTAAAGACTCTGCCACCCATCTGGCCGAGTCATTTACTACCGTCTCCCGCCCGGCGATCAGCCAGCATCTCGGCATCTTGCGTGATGCGAATCTGGTTTCGGTGGAAAAAGAGGGTCGGTATAACTTCTATCACCTGGAGCCCCAAACTCTGATGGAGGTCTATATGTGGGTGACCTTCTTTAAGGATTTCTGGGGATCAGCCCTGGATAACCTGGGAAGTGTCTTAGATGAGATTGCCGCCGAAGAAGAGGATAACACCCCGTGAAACGACATCTCCTATTTGAACGTCACTACCCTCACCCACCTGAACGGGTGTGGCGTGCCCTGACCGAAAGTGATTTGCTTGGGCGTTGGCTGATGGATAACGATATCCAACCGGTAGTGGGGCACAAGTTCCAATTCAGAACACACTCCGCATGGGGCTTTGATGGGGTGGTTGACTGCGAAGTAATTGTGGCAGACGAACCTCATCAACTGGCCTACACCTGGCAGGGCGGCCCGATGAAGAGCCCGACCGTCGTCACCTGGACCCTGGTCCCTACCGAAACAGGCACCCACCTGACCCTGGAACATCAGGGCTTTGAAGAACTGAGCGGCCTGGCAATTAGCGTGATCCTGGCTCGCGGCTGGCGGCGTCATCTGCGAACCAGCCTCCCCCAACTACTCTATACGATGCTAGATAGTACACGTCAGTGATTGGTTGTTATGGAGAAAATAATGAGTGACCGGATTATGACCTTACACCCCACAGGTAAGCAGGGCACCAATATCGACCGCACCAAATATGAGGCCATGAAGCAGGCGATACTCACCACTTTACAAGAACACGAAGGGTTGACCTTCAGGGAAGCACAGCGTTTTGTGGAGGACAAGCTCAACGGTAACTTTGACGGTTCGATTGGATGGTACTACACCACCGTCAAGCTCGATCTCGAAGCCCGCGGCCTGATCAAGCGATCTGGGAACAGCCCGCAGCGTTTACAACTGGTGGAGGATTAACGATGTTTGAACGCATTCGACCTTTCCTGACAGCCCGTAACACATTGATCGGCGTTGCAATATTTATTGTCTTCAGCCTGATCTACTTCAACTTTGGCCCGGCGAGGCGGCTGATGGAGGTATCCGGCGGCACAATGATGCTGGATAATGTAGCCTTCAACACCCCTGAACAGGCCGCCGATATGATAACCTCTTATGGTGATCAGGGCAGGCTGATCTACCGGCAGGTGCTTGTGATCGATGTGTTTTATGCTATTGTCTCAGGGGCGGCTTATGGCTTGCTGCTGGGCCTGACGTTTTCTCGTCTGTTCCCAAAGCGTGAGATGTGGAAAGTCTTTACCGGGATAAGCCTTCTGCTGATTCCCCTGGACTGGTTGGAGAACATCGGCATCCTGGTTTTGCTCAATCAGCACCCAAACCCATCTGCTGGGCTGCTGACCTTTACCCTGACCCTCACCACCATCAAGTTTATCATCGTCAATGTTTTGTCACTGGTAGCAGCCCTGAGCCTGTTTGTCCTGCTGGTCAAAATTGTCGAGGTTAAATCAAGAAAGGCTAGTAAGAACATCGAGGAATGACACGAAACATTTCCCACAGCCACCTCGTATAGAGTGTTGGACGCCGCCCAGAATCCTGATACTCTATACACTGAGGTGACTTATGACTAAAAAAATCGCCGTCTTTCTAGGCATCACATTTGCCTTTAGCCTGATCTTCTATTACCTGATCATCTCCGCAGGCAGCCTTGACACCAACGTGCTGTATATCATCGGCCTGATGTGGAGCCCTGGCATCGCCGCCATCATCACCCAACTGATCTTCCACCGCAGCCTGCGCGGGCTGGGCTGGAAACCGGGCAGGTTTAAGTTCCTGCTGGCGGCTTATCTGCTGCCGTTAGCGATTGGCCTGGTGACCTATCTCGTCATCTGGCTGACCGGGTTGGGCCGCTTTGCCCCCGCCGAGTTGATGGCTCAACTGGTCGGCAGCGATCCCGATACCCCCTCACTGACAATCCTCCTCGTAGTATATGTGCTGCAATTGGCTACCCTCGGAATCCTGTCTAGCCTTTTGACAGCCCTGGGCGAGGAGATTGGCTGGCGCGGCCTGCTGGTGCCGGAGCTTTCCAAAAAGCTGTCCTTCACCAAAACCGTGCTGATCAGTGGTGTGATCTGGGCACTCTGGCACTTCCCGCTGATCCTGCTGGCCGATTACCGGAACGAGGGTGCGCCGGTCTGGTTTGGCCTGATCTGTTTCTGCTGCCTCGCCGTTGGGTTCAGTTTCCCGATGGCCTGGTTCCGGCTGAAATCGAATAGCCTGTGGCCCGCTGCGATATTACATGCCAGCCACAATCTGTTTATCCAGAATCTTTTTGACCCCCTGACCCAGAATACCGGCCCGACTCCCTACGTGTACGGCGAGTTTGGCATTGGCCTGGCGCTGGCAATGATCGTAGTAGCCTACATCTACTGGCGTGAGCGCGGCAAAGTCGAGGCAGCAGAGCCGGTCGGTATCCCTAACGCTTAATTTTCCGGGAGCATGGATGGATGCGGATTGTGTGTCCATGCCCCCCATTCTCGTTTTTCGGGTATGTTTCATCTTGGTGGCAAGTTACCCCCATGATGCTCCACCTTCGGTCGAGTGACCTCCGGTCGCCATCATCCACCCCCCTTGCAAGGGGCAGACACCAAAGGTGGTGCATCGGCAGGGGGTAAACACACACCCATCCCCCCGGAATATGCTAATTACCTCCCCTAAAATGTGCGATGATGTGATCTTCTCCCGCCCGGTTCGTCGATACTACCGCCGCCGACCACCACTCCCAGGCGTATGCTAAATTACGACTTTTCTTTTCTCTCTCGTAATGACCAGAGAGAATACACAAAAAGACCAGCGCCGGTCACCAGGACAAAAAGTGTGATCAGGCTGACCAGGAAGTAATCCTTGGAGATCCATACCAGCCCGATAACCGGATAAGCCAGGGAAAAGAGCAGCATTTGCGTGCCATGTCTGATGCGTTTACGGTCGTCTTTGTCTGTGTGGGGGGACAGACCCAGCACTAACACCACATCGAATAATCCGATCAGGCCCATGATCACGACCTCCAGTATAAGGGGCCTGGTTCCTTTGAATGCCTGCTGATACGCTACCAGGGCCCCGCAGAGAACAATCGACAGGACAGCAACCAGCAGGATGTAGAGACTCAGATTACGGGCCTTCTTCAGATCGATCAACGGAGGCCGCTGCTTGGCGAGATAGACCTTCCACTCGACCACCTGCTCCCATTCCCCATCCCCCCTGGCATACGATAGGAACAGGCGAATCGCATCCTCTAACGAGACACCCCTCGCCGCATAGATCGGAGCGTCTTTGCCGGGCGTATACTCGATATGCCCACCACCCATCGGCGCTTGTATGAACTGCTCGCCAGCCTGATCGGCTATCAGGACGACCGCCGTGATCGCTTCAGCATAGACCTGTTCGAGCGCATTGATGATCTGATCGTTGCTCGGCTCCTCAATGGCTCCCCCGCCATCTATCAGTTCTAAGCGCATTCCTCACACTCCCAATAGTCGATTAGCCTACAGCACCTCAATCCGTGACACCCGGTGGACTTCTGGATCGCTCGGTAGATACCGAACAAAAACCTGCAATCGCCCCTCTTCACTGGCCTTGAACAGCTTCCTTCCTTTAACATCGGAGATTTTCTTCTGTCCGCTGTGTTTGCCCTCATAGCGATAAGAAATCACTGGCAACAGAAGGATAACGCGCTCGCTTCCCTTATATGTGTAGGCGGAAAGTATCTTCAAGTCGTCAGCCTGAACTTCAACCGCTGCCTTGTCAAAAGACTGTGCTCTCCGCAGGGCGAGGAATGCCGCCACACTTGTCGCGATCCCCGTCACCCCGAAGAACACCCCCAGCAAACTGATCAGATAGTAAGCCAGGGAGACCGCCATGCCGCCTGCCAGGTAAAGCAGCGACCCGATTAGCCAGATCAGCGCCAGCCGGGTCGGGATCGGCCCTTGTTTGATCTGAGGCCCCAGTATATAGCCCCCGATCAAGAACACTAATCCGCCCAGCACTCCGACCGCCATGATGATCACGGCTTCTCCCACACCATACCTGGGCTCAGCAAAAGCCTGGTCATACGCTTCAACGATAGCCGCGTGATTGTTCAAACCTCCCCCGAGGCAATACCCAATCGATAATAAGACAATCAACCCGACCACCAGCAGAATGGTAGGCGTCTCATTCAGATTGAGTAGTGGGGCTTTTGATTGAATGCTGACGACCTCCCACTCGACCGCTTGCTCCCACTCTCCGTCGTTTCTGGAATACGACAGGAATAAGCGGGTCGCCTCTTCTAATGAGCCAACTTCTGCTCCATAGATCGGCTCCCCTTTGCCAGGCATATACTCGATATACCCGCCGCCCATCGGGGTATACATAAATTGGTCACCCGCCTGATCCAATATCAATCTGGCGGTGGTCGGCTTCTCAGAATATACCCACTCCAATGCCTTCCTGATTTGTTCTTCCCCCGGCTCCTTGATCGATTTCGGTTTGACGCTATATGTTTTTATGTATTCCAGACGCATTGATACTCCGATGTACATTTAAGTCAAATACTTCTACCGATTGTCATCCCTGCGGTTTAGTCCAGACAATCGAATACCGCCACAGCAGGTGATACCTCACCGCCGCCCCCGGAATGACCGCGTCACACACCCGCCGAACCTCGGATAGTCTCAGGTAGTGATCATGTTGAGCATGGGCATCCCACGCGGCTCGTTTTTCGGCTGACTCCCGGATACGCCCGGTCTTGATCAGGCGCAGGATAACGCTCACCGGAAGCGCCACCAGACTCGACAACCAGTTGAGCGAGCTCTCCGGCTGGTACAGATCAAGCACCAGCAGCACCCCACCGGGCCGGAGCCAGTCCCGCATCTTGACCAGCATCGTTTCGAGCGGAAGATGGTGCAGTGTGGTAATCGACACCACACAGTCAAACGCCCCGGCAGGATAATCCCAGGTCAGCACGTCGGCCACCTGGTAATCAATATTGGCAGCCTCTACCGAATGTCTTTTCGCAGCAGCGATCATCTCCGGCGATAGGTCAATCGCGACCACCTGCGCCGACCTTTCCGCCAGCCGCCGCGCAAACATCCCCACCCCACAGCCGATATCCAGCGCTAATTCGCACGGCTCTGGGATATGGTTAAGCAAAAACTCGTGATAGTGGATGTTATGATCCCACTCATTGTCCGACAATGTAGCAATCCGGTCGAAGTCCGTCCTGATTTGGTTCATAATGCCCCCCGCAGATAATTTTGTCCCAAACCCGCCGCCCCTGCCACAGAAACTACAAGTGGATAGACGGGCAAGCCAGCTCCGATATTGAACTCCACGGCTAAAGCGAGCTCGGAGCCGCGAAGTTTATTCGCGGCGGCTTAGCACAAAATAATTTTGAAGAGATTCCCCTGGGAGCCAGAAGCCGCATTTTGAAAAATCACCGGATTTGATCCAGAATCCTGCTTCTCGAATCTCGAAAGGAGCAGGTTGTGAAGTTAAAGAGACCCAGAGCTTTACGTGTCCAGCTCTATCGTCTGGACGACCCGGATAATAAGCGTGCGCTCCATTGCATGCTGCCCGACAATGACGCTGACTGGGATCAGTACATCCAGCACCCGGAGGATGTACCCGTCTTTGACGAGGACGGGCAGCTAGATAATTGGCTGCACGGCCTCATAACGAGCATTACCCACAGCGAATACACCCTCGAAGATGATCGGGTCAACCGCACCCTGGAAGAATATAGCCGGGTACGCCGGGGGAAGTTTGCGCCCTGGACACCCTCGCCGCACAACATCAAACGGATGCAAATCCTGAAGCGCATCCTGTTGAGCTTCATTCTGCGGGCCGCCCGTGATCGCAAGCACACCTATCACATAGCGTTTAGTTTTGTGGGTGAAAGAAAAAATATCCCCGATCCGGAGGAACTGGACAAGACCCTGGATTTAGAGGGAAGTGATTAGGTTTGGAATGTTTACCTGACTGGAGTTTCAGGATTCTTGGAAAATCCGAAACTCCAGGAATACTCAAGCATAAACACTCATGCTCCTTTTGATTGGAGATAAGAAGTGTCTGACATGAAAAAAACACCGTCTACAGGTTCTAAGGGTGTGTTTCGAAAGATAGTTTTAGGTGCTTTTTTATCTGTATTGGGCTGCTGTGGTTTTTTTACCCTGGTCTATTATGGGATAATCAGGCCACCTAATTGGTATCTTGAGGACTTTATTGAGGCTCCAATTCCAAAGGATGCTACCCATATCAGAGCAACTTTTCATGTATTTCCTTCACCAGATTATTGGCATCGCATACGTTTTGAATTGCCCCCTGACAAACTTGAAGGATTTCTAGATGAATTCTGTTTTTCAGAAGAGGAATTAAGCAGTGATTACCCCACATCAAACTCACAAATGGTACCTTGGTGGAGGCCTGATGATGCAACCAAACATGTAGGTGGAAGTTGTCAAGGACAGAATTATGGCAAACTTTATTCAATAATCATCGATCAATCTAACCCTGATTCATATATCATCTACCTTGTAGTTGAATGTTGTTAAATACGATATCCACTAAAGTTCATTACCTGCGCGAATGGCTGAGAGCTAAATAACAATCAAGGGTTAATGAAAACCCATGTTTCTATAGCACAGTTGTATCAAGAATCGGTGAGTGGAAGGCAAGTCAAAAAATTACCGGGTTCTTATCCTTCAGAACCCGGTAAATATACTCGTGGCTTGATCTACTTATTTGCGAAACGATACCCGACGCCCCGCGCGGTCAGGATGTAATCAGGCCGGGTCGCATCTTTCTCGACCTTCTTACGCAGATAGTGGATATACAGCTTCAAACTATCAATCGCGTCGGCATATTCCGGCCCCCATGCTTCGGAGACTAACTCCTGCCGGGTGATCACCCGACCCGCGTTCCGGGTCAGGACACTCAACAGGCTGAATTCCTTGGGTGTGAGATGCTGTTGTTCGCCATCGACAATCACTTCGCGATTCAGGAAATTGATCCGGAACTGCCCCCCATTGAAGATCAACTCCTCGGAGATAGCCGTCTTCGGGACACGGCGCAGATGCGCCCGGATGCGGGCGATCAGTTCGTCGTTGTCATAGGGTTTGATGACGTAATCATCCGCCCCCAACTCTAAACCTTTGACCACATCCTTGATCTCAACCCGGGCCGTCAGGAAAATGATCGGCATATCCGAAAGTTCTCGCAGTCGGCGGCATACTTCCCAACCGTCCATATCAGGCATCATGATGTCCAGCAGGACGAGATCAGGGTGATTACGGTAAGCCTTGCGTAAACCATCCTCAGCATTATAAGCCTTGATAACCTCAAAGCCTTTATGCTCTAACAGGATGGTTAATAATTGGACGGTAGTCTCTTCATCATCAATGACGAGAATTTTCTCGGCCATTCTTCTAGCCCCACTTTGTGACTGGACAAATGCCTGGAGATAAGCTTTATGGCGGCATTTGAATTCTAACCAAATGTTAATCGACACTATACAACGGGTACAATCTCCACGCAAGTAATCAACGAAAATCGCTCGGATTGTGGCCTGTCCAGCGCTTAAAAGCGTTCGTAAAGGCGCTTTGATCGGAATATCCCAGCAAAAACGCGATATCACAGATCGTTGAGTCGGAGTCTTGCAGGTAATGTAGGGCTGTCTCCCGGCGTAGCTGCTCAAGCAGATCGCGGTAGGTGGTGCCTTCATCCCTCAATTTATTCTGCAAATGCCGCGCACTGATCGCCAATTCGTAGGCCACCGTATCGAGTAGGGGTTTTTCCCCACTGAGCAGCATCTTACTGACCACCCGCCCGACCCGCTCTGTCCAGACGGCTCTTGGATTCAACTGGGCCAGCATCTCTTGCGCCAGGCTTTCCAACCCGTCAAGCAGGGCCGGATTGGCTAAAAAGATCGGCAGGCTCAGATCATCAGCCCGCAGCACGATTTCATTTCGCGGCTGCCCGAACGCCAACGGGCACCGGAAAACCCGATCCAGTTCAGCGATATTTTGAGGGTGGGCGTGGCTAAACCGCACTTCGCACACCCTGACCTGATTCTCGGTCAGATATCGCAGGGTCAACACCTGCCCGCATAACATCGCTTCGACATAGTGCCGGTCTAATCCAGCAGCCTCTAAGCCATAGACAGCGATATTGTCCTCCCGTTCCAGATGCAGTTGGACGATATCCGTCATCAGGCCGTGATAACGTGCCAGCTTCTCTATTGCTTCCCCTAATGACCGGCAGTTCAGCATCACCGAGAACAGGATACTGCCTTCGGGCGGAGTGCGCAGGGTGGCCCCGAAGTGAAGGCCAAAGTCCGGATCACCCGACGCCGATACCACAGCGTCCCACAGATCACCGAACTGCTCCACCCGGATACGTCCTTCGCCGGTTGCCAGGGTGCGCTGAACCGCCCCAACCATCTCCCGGACGGCAGGGGGATTGATGCCATGTTCTGATGCGTACCTCAACAGTAATCGCATCAGGTCAGTGGAGACAGTTGGATTAGTTTTAGCCATCGAACAATGCGCAAATCATCAAATTCTGTACGTCAATCCACAAAACAACTGGCTTATTATGGTTTATTCTGGGGGCCTGGACAAACCAGTCAAGTTCAAAAAGGAGTATTTAAGGTCGCCCTTCGCACCGACACACTCACCGCGATTCGCCCCCCTTTGCAAAGGGGGGCAGACACTGCGCAGCAGTGGCGGGGGGTTACCTCTAGGTTCAAAAAGGATATTTAATGACAACAGAAATTCGCTTACTCAGAATCAGTTATTGGTGGGGGATCATCGCCGATGCGGTGATGTCAGTTTTTATGCTCTTCCCAAAATTGTATACGACCGCGACCACTATTAAGGTTGGGTCTACCTGTGACTTTGCTTATGGTTTTAGTTATGGCGCACCGTTGATGATCGGTTGGACGGTCTTATTGTTCTGGGCGGACCGGAACCCCCTGGAACGTA
>JBNKDD010000202.1:0-10193 GCA_050288085.1 Anaerolineae bacterium | reverse complement strand
ACATGAACGGCACCAAGTTTTACGTTCTTTATCCCGATTCACATATTTGCCAACCGGCGAGTTATTATATGATTCTATATTGTCTTGGAATGTTATCTCGTTATTATCCACATATTTGGATGAAAGCAATTCAAACCCAGCACATTGCAGAATTTTTTGATACGTTTCTTAATATTGCTTACAGGAAATTCCCCAACTTATTCTGGATCAGATGACAGAGACTCGTCATTATATACACTCATGAGGAAAAACGAGAAGACAAGTTAAGAGAGAAAGCCTGATGAGCCAACCGAGAGACACAATCCATATCCGGGTGGAATACTTCACCGGTCAGGAAGAAGGTGAGGATGATGTAGGCACTCCCTACTATGTAGCCTCGTGTGATGAGATCGTCGCTGTGACCGAGGGCCACACCTGGAATGACCTGTTGAAGAATATCCAGGAGATGATCGACGCTGCCCTGGATGAAGAAGACACGGTTGAAGTCTACAACCTGATAGCCAACCCGCGATTGGTTATCACCATGGAACTGCCAAGAAACTATGCCGTAGGCTGACCGGCAAGGACATGCTCAAGATTCTTCAGGCGTTGGGCTTTGAAGTGATCCGCATCAAAGGCAGTCACCACACCCTGCGCCGCGTGGTCGATGACGAAAAACAAACCGTTGTTGTGCCGGTTCATGGCAATCAACCCCTGGGGCCGGGCCTCATCAAACGGCTGTATCGTGACTTGCTGCGCTATTTCTCAGAAGAAGAAATCAAGTCCCATTTTTATGCGGATTGAGATCGGTCAAAAGATCCAATATATTGCACCCCGACAAATCATCCATTCTAACCCCGCGCGGTCATCGCAGGGGCAACCGAATATCAAGGCATGCTTCCCGGCACATCTTTCCAGGGCTGGGTGTGGTCCATCAATTCCATTGCAGCCACGTAGGGGGCAATCATCAGCAGCATAAAGCCTACCCCGCCCTCTATGGTCGGCGCAGAAGCCAGCATTTGCAGCCCATTGATCGCCGCCAACAGCATCACCAGGATGATCATCAACATGCCCAAGGGGGCAATCACCGCCGCCAGACTCGGTTCTCGCATCCACAATGCGACCCGCACCCCGACCGCCGCCGCCAGCACATTCATCCCGATCAGGCTGGCCGCCAGCATCAACATTCCCAGCATGGTCGCCAGAAACACCTCCCGCTCAACGCTGGGAAAAGATGGCAAAAAGGCGCACATTGCCCCGGTCAGCATCAGCAGCATCACGATGTACTCGAAGGTCAGCAGGCCGCGCAGCATCCGCAGCGGCGCAATCGCATAAGCCCAGGTCACTTCCCGTTCGGAAAGGGGGGTCATCCGCAGCAGTTGGAATTGTTGTTTATCCGCATCTGAGGCGGTCAGCAAGGCGGCAATCGATGCCACCACCAGCGGGGATCGGGCCGTCGGGGCCAGCGTGACCAGGTAGATCAACAGGGGCACCACCGTACTCTGAAAGGTAAAATAGCCCTTGATCCGTGACCAGACCGACATACTGACCAGCAGTGCCAGCAGCCCCACACCGAACGCTGCCCCCGTGATGGCGTACACTTCCTTCTCAAGCCGCTTCTTGACCAGCCGCTCCATCACCGGGTTATCGTCCAGCTTCTTGACCAGCCTGGAGATCGTCCAGGTGTGCGGATCATCGTTCACCGTTTCCCACTCAGCCAGCCGCAGCCCCCAGAAGGTTGCGCCACCGCCCAGCAACCCGGCAATCAACCCGGCGATCACGGCCAGCGTCACCTGCAAAAACGGAACGGTAGTGGTCGGGGGCAGGGTCTCGATCAGAAGGGAGAGTGCGCCGCCGGTCAGCCAGCCAATCAGGATGATCAGGCTGTGCAGCCACCCTACACGGAGGCTGGCATATCGCAGCACCAACACCGTGATCAGGCTTCCGGCAGCCAGCCCACCCGGTCGATTCAACAGTCCGGCCAGCGCCCACCCCAGGGCCAGGGCCAGCACAAAACGCCACTTGAACACCGGCGTTGACCAGCGCAGCACCAACCCGGTCAACAACCCGCCGATCAACCAGGCCAGCATTTTATCAACGGATGTGCCGCCGACGACCGGTGGACTGCTGAGGCCGCCGCCAATTCCCCAGGCGATGGTGGTCAGGGTCACGGCCCAGATAAATTGGCGTTTGCTCATGGCTCATCCCTCCCCTGTGCATAAACAAAAGGGGTGCACCGTGCACCCCCCGTATTCCGAAGTCGTTTGGATTCTAGTCACGGCCACGCATGGTCGGATCGAGCGCGTCCCGCAGGCCATCGCCAAAGAAGTTGAATGCCAGCATGGTGATCGTAATCGCCAGGGCAGGGAAGATCGCTAGATGGGGATCGCTTTGCATCCCACGCCAGCCTTCTGACAGCATCACCCCCCAGCTTGGGATCGGGGCTTTGACGCCCAATCCAATGAAGCTCAGGGTGGACTCGGTCAGGATCAGGCTGGGAATGGATAGGGTCAGCGCCACGACGATCGGGCCAATGCTGTTAGGGAGCAGGTAACGCATGATCAGGCGGGCGGGTTTTGCACCCAACGCGCGGGCGGCGGTCACAAAGTCCTGCTCACGGATGGATAGGAACTGTCCGCGAACCAACCGCGCGGTTCCCAGCCAACTCACAATACCCAGGGCAATAAATAAGCCTACCATAATCAGGGCCGGGCTGGAGTTCGGTGGGATCACGAGCATCATCAGGATGATGAACAACAGCGTGGGGAAGCCATACATCAGGTCAACGAAACGCATCATCAGGTCATCAACCCAGCCGCCGAGATATCCGGCGATAGCGCCATAGGTCAACCCGATGAGCATTGAGGTCAATGACCCGACAAAAGCCACGCCAAGTGATACACGACCGCCAAAGATAACGCGGGTGAATACATCCCGCCCCAGGGGGTCTGTCCCAAATGGGTGTTCAATCGTAGGGCTTTCACGGGTATTGGCGAAATCAGGGGCATCCCGATCATAAGGGGTAACAATTGGCGCAAAGATCGCTGCCAGTGCGATCAGCACAATGTACAGACCGGCGATGGTAGCGACTTTGTTACGCAGTAAGCGCCGCCAGGCATCTCGCCAATAGCCATAAGATGGGCGCTTCAGGACATCTTCTACGCTGGCTTCAGCCACTACCTGTACTTGTGATTGTGTATCTACAGTCATTGCAAGTTCTCCTGAAAAAGTTATCCTGACTCTGGTTAATCAAAACGAATGCGCGGGTCAAGATAACCATACGAAACATCAACGGCAAGATTGGCAAATACCAAGGCCACTGAATAGAATAAAATTGCCGCCATGATGACCGAATAATCCCGGTCAAAAACGGCTGTTACAAAGAACTTGCCAATGCCGGGTATCGCAAAAACATGTTCTACCAGGAAGGTTCCTGTCAACCAGGCAGCGAGCAAGGGGCCCATAATGGTTACTACCGGGATTAAGGCATTGCTGAGGGCGTGGCGGTTCAACACCACCCATTCTCTCAGGCCCTTGGAACGGGCGGTACGGATGTAATCCTGGCCGAGAACTTCAAGCAGGCTGGCCCGTGTCAGCCGGGCGATAAAAGCCATGCCGCCGGTACCTAGCGTAATGACCGGCAGCACCATCTGTTTCCAGTTATCTCCCCAACCATAGACAGGCAGTATTCCTAAGCCTAAGGAAAAGATCAGGATCAGGATCAAGCCCATCACAAAGTTTGGCACCGAAATACCAATGGTTGAGATAAACATGGCGATGTGGTCAGGGAGCTTATTGCGGAAGATAGCTGAGATAACGCCCATTGGAATGCCGATGAGAACGGCAAGGGTAAAGGATAGCAAACCTACTTCGGCAGAAACTGCCACCGGGACCCCCAAGGGATTGGAGCCTTCGACGCCAAACATCAGTTCATTAACGGTGAAATCTTTCTGGCGGAGCGAGGGGCCAAGATCGAAGTGAAAAATCAGGCGGCGCATGTAGTCAAAATATTGAACGACCGGTGGGCGATCCAGGCCGTATTGCGCTTCCAATTTACGCTGAATTTCCGGTGGCCGGGGCCGACCGCCAGCATCCGAACTAAATGGCCCGCCCGGCACAAGCTGCATAAATGTAAAGGTTACCATGGAGACCAGCAGCAAAACAATTACTGACCTGATCAACCGGTTTATGATAAAAGAAACCATGTGGTCTTCCACCTTTCAAGAGTCAGACGGAAACAGCTAATGGTTCAAAGATTTATCTGTTTCCTATGTAGTCAGGCCAATTCTGCCCCGACTAGCCTATCACGCATCACACAAGGGTCACAAAAAAATAATAAATAAGAAAAAAATAAATACAGTTGATTCATAGAATCTATGCGAGATGCGTAATAGAGAAGTGAATGCGTGGCAAGAGCCACGCAGCCACCAAACAACGACGGGTGTGGTTGGAACCCACCACCACCAACTGCGTTGCACTCTTCGAGCGTATCAAGGTAGGTGCCCCACTCGACGTTAACGGTGCGGACATCGATACCCAGATTTGCTTCCCACATGGCCTCAACGGCCTCAAGCAGTGACTGGTTGTCGCCACTCTTGTTGTACCACAGCTCGATGACGATCTCGCTGGGGTCTTCGATTCCGGCTTCATCCATGTAGGCCTGGAGGTAGGTTTGAGCGGCTTCTACGTCAAACTCGTAGCCAACCTCACCCGCACCCTGGTAGCCAGCGATCTCGGGCGGGATAACGCCGTAGGCGTCGATCCGCCAGGGCTTGGCGATGACGTCGTCCAGGATGACGCGCTTATCAACAGCAGCCGACAGTGCGCGACGGAAGTCAACGTTGTTGGTGTGTTGGGCGGTGGTGTTGAAGCCAACATAGTAGGTGCCGGGGCGAGGCAGACGGACGAAGTTGTCCGGATATTCCTCGATCAGGCGTGGGGTTTCTTCGCCGGGGTAGCCAGCGTCCATGGCGTTGGTCGCATCGACTTCACCAGCTTCAAAGGCTGCCAGAGAGGTGGCAGGCTCGATGATGATCGGCAGTTCGATGGTCTCAATTGAGACGTTCTCAGCATCCCAGTAGAGTTCGTTCTTGGTGAGGACTACGTTCTCGCCGGGGTTATTCTCGGAGAGTACGTAAGCGCCACTGCTGACCATATTGCCAGGCTGGGTCCAATCTTCACCGTATTGCTCGATCAGGTCGAGGCGGATGGGGTGCATGGTGCTGAATGCCAGGATGCTGTCGAAGTAGGACAGTGCCTCGGTCAGCGTGATTTCCAGGGTGTAGTCATCAACTGCAACCACTGAATCCAGGCTGTCAAGCTCACCGGCGTTATATTCAGCCGCGCCAACGATGGGGAACATCACGTAGGCGTAGTCGTTCGCCATGTCGGGGCTGAGCAGACGGCTGATGCCATCAACAAAGTTCTGGGCGACGACCGGTTCGCCGTCTGACCAGACTGCATCTTCACGCAGGTGAATGGTGTAAACGGTGCCATCTTCGGAAACGTCGAAACCGGTGGCAGCCTGAGGCTCAATACCGCCTTCTTCATTGAAGCGGTAGGGGGCATCAACCAACTGGTAGATCACGAAGTTTGAAGTGGTATCGGTGGCATCGGAGATGTCCAGGGTGGGGACAGCCGCGCCAAGCGGAAGCCGGATGGTGGTCCGGCCATCATCGAAGCTCCAGCCTGAGACCTTCGGTGCGCCAAAGGGAACGTAGAAGTAGTTCAGGCCGGTGACGATCAGGTTGGTGCGGTCGTAGTGGTAAAGCGGCAGCACTGCGGCCACATCGTTGATCAGGATTTCCTGAGCTGCTTGCCAGGTGGCGGCACGGTCTTCAAGGTCAGGGTTGACCAGGGCCTGAGCAACCAGGTCTTCAAAGGCGGCAGCTTCGTCAGGATAGCTGTTGCCCCAGAAGGTGTACTGGAAGTCTGAGGTCGGGCCAAACACTTCGTTGACCATGTTGTTAGCATCGGCATAGTCCATGATCCAGCCCATGCGGTAGGTATTGTAGGTGCACTGAGCGGCGGCAGCAGCCTCAGCCTCGGCTTTGGCTTCTTCAGCAGCAGCCTGGGCATCTGCAAGCTCGGCCTGCAATGCGGCCAGTTCTTCTTCGCTTGGGCCTTCTGCACCTTCACCGGCATCGGCGGCGGCGGCGAGTTCTGCTTCAAGCTCGGCGATACGGGCTTCGGCTTCGGAAACAGCTGAATCAACTGCATCGCTGTCCACAGCCGGGGCAGTTCCGCCACAGGCTACCAGCAGCAGCCCGGCGATTACCAATGTGGCTAGAACAAACCATCTCTTCTTTAACATTAGTTAATCCTCCTAAATGGTTTTAATATACGAGAAAGAAAAGTATTTTTCACTTCAAAGATAATCCGTATTGTTGCATCACCCCCTTTCTATAAAGCATAAACTTATTTGAACATGACAACAAATGGTTTAAGTGGAACAAGATAATGGTTTTGAATAAAGGCCTCAAAACCTTACTTGTTCCTGTAACAGTTGGGCCATTTATTTACAATCTAATGTCTGGCCCAACTTATGTCCAGTTTTCTTCAATGGCAAAGCAGGATACCCAGTGACCGGGTTCTACTTCAATTAACTCTGGGTCGGATTCGAAGCATTTTTCGCTGGCGAGTGGGCAGCGGGTATTAAAGTTACATCCCGTCGGCGGATTGGCCGGGCTGGGCACATCGCCCTGAAGGATCATGCGCTCAAGTGTCTCAGATACTACCGGGTCAGGAACCGGCACAGCAGATAGGAGTGCTTTGGTGTAGGGGTGTAGTGGATTGGTGTAGAGCGTTTCAGATTCGGCCAGTTCAACAACTTTACCCAGGTACATGACAGCGACCCGGTCGCAGATATGGCGCACCATGCCCAGGTCGTGGGTGATGAACAGGTAGGTCAGGCCAAACTCTTCCTGCAAATCCTGAAGCAGATTGACAATCTGAGCCTGGATCGACACATCGAGCGCCGAAATCGGCTCATCACAGACGATGAACGATGGGTGCAAAGCCAGCGCCCGTGCAATGCCGATCCTCTGGCGCTGCCCGCCGGAGAACTCATGAGGATAACGGCTGGCAAACAGTGGGTTTAAGCCGACGCGCTCCAGGAGGTCTTCAACAATTTCCTGGCGTTCTTTAGTGTTGGAAACACCATGTATCTGGAGCGGCTCACCGATAATTGTACCGACGGTCATGCGTGGGTTCAGTGATGCGTAGGGGTCCTGGAAAATGATCTGCATCCCTTTGCGTGTCCGGCGGAGTTCTTCGGGTGAGAGTTCGAGCAGGTTTCTTCCCTCGAAATAAACATCACCTTCGGTCGGCTTATACAATTGCAAAATTGTCCGGCCCAGGGTGGTTTTACCACAGCCGCTCTCGCCAACCAGACCGAGTGTTTCTCCCTTATGGATGTCCAGGGAGACACCATCAACCGCCCTGATATGGCCGACTGCCCGGTGCAAGATACCCTGAGTGATCGGGAAGTGCTGTTTTAGATTCTCAACATGGAGAATAATATCCTGTTGGTTATTTACGGATTCTGCCATTCAAATAGTTCCTTCTTGGAAAGTCACTTAAACCTGGGGCTCAACTTCTTGAATATTTACCCAGCAGGCGATCTCATGTTTAGTGCCGACTTCTCGCAGGGTGGGGTTTTCGACCCAGCAGCGATCCTGTGCATAGACACAGCGAGGGGCAAAGGGGCAGCCTTTCGGTAAACCGACTAGATCGGGGGGTAAACCGGCGATCGGAATCAGCCGCTCCGATCCTCCCTTTTTATCAACACGAGGTAAAGAATGTAACAAGCCAACCGTGTAAGGATGGCGGGGGTTGGCATATAACTCCTTGACCGGGGCTTTTTCGACAATGAAACCAGCGTACATGACCAGCACCCGGTCAACCAGCCCGGCCACAATGCCGAGGTCGTGGGTAATCCAGATAATTGCCATACCCAGTTTATCACGCAGCTTTTTAACCAGGTCAATGATCTGAGCCTGGATGGTCACGTCCAGGGCGGTGGTTGGCTCGTCGGCGATCAGGAATTGAGGGTTGCACGACAGGGCCATTGCGATCATGGCCCGCTGACGCATCCCGCCGGAAAACTCATGGGGATAAGCATCAAGCCGCTGCCGGGCTTCTGGAATTCCTACCATGTCCAGCAACTCAGCAGCGCGTTCACGAGCCTGCTTTTTGTTCATACCGAGGTGTAGAGTCAGTGCCTCGGTAATTTGCATCCCAATGGTCAAGACCGGGTTAAGCGAGGTCATCGGGTCCTGGAAAATCATGGCGATTTCCCCGCCGCGTATCAACCTCATTTGCTCCTTCGAGAGCTGGAGCAAATCTCGCCCTCGGAACATGACAGACCCATCGGCAATTTCCCCAGGAGGGATGGGGATCAATCCCATAATGGAGAGGGCATGGACGCTTTTACCGCATCCACTCTCGCCGACAATGCCCAGGGTTTCACCTTCGTTGAGATCGTAGGAGATACCATTGACGGCAAATACCGTTCCATCGTCAGTATGGAATCGGGTGGTTAAGTCCTTGACTTGCATAATGAGTGGGGAATTGCTCATAGAGTACCTTTCGTATCACAGATGGCACAATTGCAGCACGGTGATATGGTAAAATTTGATTTTGATCAAATAGGGGAAGTAGATTGTTTGGAATCCGTCATGAATTGGCCGCTCTATCTTCACCCGGAACGATAATTAATATTTGACTTAGCGACCACACAATGCTTCATTTGAGACTGGTTAGTTATGAATAAATTGCTCGTGTGTATCGATTAAGATACCACAGCTTTTTTAGAGAGGCAAAAAGGTGCTGGTGTTTGGGTGGATTTTCTCTTGATGTCATGGGCCTGCTTCCGCGAATAAACTTCGCGGCTAGCAGCCCCGATTGTTGTTGTAAATGGAGCGGCGAACGATGTTCCATCGTCTTCATTACACGGCGGTTTTGCCACTAATTTGAAACACACCCCTGGTAATTACCACCATTGGAAGTAGGTGGTTTCGATGGTCATGGAGGTTTCGCCGTATAGCAGGTGCATCTCGATGACCACCTGGGTTCCCGGCGAAGCGGGCGGTACGATAAAGGCGGCGCTGGATAAGCCCTGGCTGTCAGTGGCGGCTAACTCGACTTCCGCCGTGCTGTTATCGTAGTAGAGAACGGCCAGTGCCTGAACTCCGGCCACCGGGTTGTTGTCCTCATCTTTGACGTAGAGGTAGATCGTTTGCTGATCCCCTGATTTGACGGTGGGCTGCTCGATAGATACACGGGGCGATATGTCCGGGGGAGATGAAGCCGTCCCTCGAATATTGGCATAGCTGGTTCCGGGTGGTGGGTATACCGCCAGGTAGGTTGATCCCAGGTTAGCCAGACGAACCTCGCCCAGTTGATCACGGACGATCCGCACCCGCTCGAAGTCCTGGACGAGCAGGCCGCTTTCATCATGCCAGCCGCTTAGTGGGCGGCCAAAGAAAGTCTCCCCACCATATGATTGGTAGAAGGACTCAAATTCGGGGGCAACGGGGTGAGTCTGTCCATCTCCCAGGTGAAGCTGTTTACCGATAGGGGCCAAAGCGACACCGCGAACGGTTAATTGAAGCTGGGCACGCTGGAAGGTTTGGGCCAGGGTGTCATCTGAGGTCCGGTAGGCATCTGTCAGTGGGTAGCCGAAAGTGCCGATTCCACCCTGTTCTTCAAAAACAGAGAGGAACGGCTCACGCACGACATAGCCGGTTTCCGGGAAATAGCGTGATTGCCCAGAGGTGTTTTGTCGAACCAACAGGAAGATGATCCCGAAGATAACGAGTCCGGCAGTGGCTATAAGAGGGATAACCCATTGTGTGTTTTTTTGTCTTCGTCTACGCATCTCAGCGCCTTGCCCGGATAAGCCCCTAGCAATATAGTTATTATAGGATATGTGGGCTGAGACGCAAGCGATCTGCAGATCCTAAAAAGTCCTTTTGTGCCTGTGGTCATGGGTTTGGTTAGGTTCTCTATTCAAACTCATACGGGTTTGAAGCGGTTATTTAACAAGGGGTACCATGTACCATCGTTTAACCATCAGCCTCGGACAGATGGAGGAGGCGGGATACAAGATCGTACTGGAGAGCGGTTTCCTCAAGCTGTGGAATCGCGCAGGGACTCTGGCCGCCAAGGTGAAGCGTGGTGCAAGTCGTCTGTATGTGCTCCATCTTGACGTG
>JBNKDD010000201.1:0-10226 GCA_050288085.1 Anaerolineae bacterium | reverse complement strand
TGCCATCGACATGAAAAACCTGGGCATCATGCAGTTGCTCGCCCTCGATTTGCTGTGCAAGCAGGGTAAACCGCTCCAACGTGACGTGATTTTTATGGCGGTGGCCGATGAGGAGATGGGCGGTTTTGCCGGAACCGGCTGGATGGTCGATCATCACTGGGATCTGATCGCGCCGGAAGTGGTCTGGGATGAGGGCGGCTTTGGCCTGACCGGTTTGTTGGGTGACAGGCCGGTCTTTTATGCTGCCGTCGCCGAGAAGCGGGATATCTGGGCGCGGCTGATCGCGACCGGTGAACCCGGCCTTGCTTCCGTTCCAAGAGGTAACAACCCGGTCGATTTGCTGACTCAGGCCCTTGAGCGCATCCGGCAGAATCCCTTCCCGCCCCGGCTGACCCCGGTCACAGCGGCGATGTTCAAACGGCTGGCAGAGGGGATGAGCTTCCCGCGATCTTTCCTGCTCAAGCATATTGACAATCCGCTTGTCTTCCGGCTGGTCAGCGGCATGTTGAGCGAGGAACCGGAGATCAACGCGATGCTGCGCAACCTCGTTACGCCGACCATGCTCCGAGCCAGCGACAAACAGAACGTGATCCCGCAGACGGCGGAAGCCGGACTCGATATGCGGCTGCTGCCCGATCAGGATGTGGATGCATTCCTGGCCGACTTAAACCGGATTATTGGCGATGACCACATTCGATTAGAACTGCCGGAGAACCTGGAGAAAGGTTCGATCTCACCGTTTGAGGGTGGCTTTTTCGAGGTGCTGGCCGGTGTCCTCAAGCGCCGGGTGCCGGAGGGAATCACCGTCCCGATGCAGACCCCCGGCGGAACCGACTCGGCTTTCTTCCGGCAGAAAGGCGTTCCATCCTATGGCCTGATGCCGATTGTGATCGATCAGGGGGAACTCAACCGCATGCACGGCATCGACGAGCGCATCTCGCTGGATAACCTGCTATTGGGTACACAGGTGGTCTATGAGGTGCTGTGCGAGATGTGTCTGTAGGAGCGACTGGCCAGTCGCCCCTAGTCGTATCAAGAGGAGAAATATTAATGGACGATTCAACTTACACCATGCGGGTCGGGGCGATTGCTGCCGTCCTGGCTGCCCTGCTGATAGTCGGGATCACCTTTGTTCCCTGGCCGTTTGACTTCCCCATGCCCGGTGATGCGGCGATCTCCGGGGAAGTGAGCCTCAACTTACCCGAAGCCGCCACCTTTGCCGACAGTGTCCGGGTGCTCTTTTCAATTGATGGCGTCTTTATCCTATGCTGGATCGTGGCCTGGATCGGGCTGTCGGTGCTGGTCAAGTCACGTCATGAGATGATGGGACAACTCGCCCTGGTGATCGGCCTGATCGGACCGCTGCTCGATTTCAGTGAGAACGCGATCATGTGGGCGATCACCCAGGGGATCGCAGCAGGGATCGACCCGCCGTTTGGTTGGGCGACTGCCTGGCGGGTGGTGCGCCATCTCAGCTATTGGATACCCTACATCGCCGCCGTGATCGCGATGGTCGGCCTGTGGCGGGGCAAGCTGCTTGATCGGATCATCTGCATTATCTCGGTAGTAGTGATGGTGCCGGGGATTATCGGGTTGTATGTGCCCGCCCTCGAACTGATATCGAGCGTCTGGTTCCTGGTCTGGTTTATCCTGATTGCGATTCTCTTGTGGCGGTATTCGGCGCAATCGGAAGGACCCCGTCTCAGTTAACCCCCCTAATCTTCGCAGCGTTTTGCCAAACGCCGCTTAGATTTGTCCCCCCTTTGCGAAGGGGGGACGGATGCTCCGAAGGAGTACAGGGGGGTTCAAGCCCCAGTTCAGTATGCCGCACGTGGACAAGGCCCACCCCTTGCGCTAAAGTATGCCACTAAGATCATTTGACCCCGGCAAGAGACCGCCACTATTTGGATGGAAGTCAATGCAATTACACCCGATGACGATCACCGATCCTCAGACCTGGAACGCTACCCTGGCGCTTTTCCCTTCGGCCCATGTTTTACAGGCCTGGGAGTGGGGCGACTTCAAAGCGGCGACTACCGGCTGGTACCCGGAGCGGATCGCCTATATGCACCAGGGTAAGGCCGTTGCGCTGGCCCAGATACTCACCCGGCAAAAAGGCCCGCTCAAGGTGATGTATGTTCCCAAAGGCCCGATCCTCGACTATAACAACGGGCCGCTTCGCCGGGCGGTGATCGACCAGATCAAGCGCCACGCGCAGGAGAGCGGCGCAATCTTCATCAAGATCGATCCCGACGTGGTGATCGGAACCGGCGTGCCGGAACAGGGGGATCAGTCCGCTTACGATAATCCGCTGGGGGTGCAAATCGCCGCCGAGTGGGAACAGGCCGGGCTCCGTTTCTCTAACGATCAGATTCAATTCCGCAATTCGATCATCGTTGATCTGCGTCCGACCGAAGAAGATTTGATGGCCGCGATGAAACAGAAAACCCGCTATAACGTCCGGCTGGCGGCGAAACGCAATGTGACGATCCGCTTTGGTGACGCCGATGATCTCGACCTGCTGTACGATCTCTACGCCGAGACGGCCAACCGCGACGGGTTTGTGATCCGCCCCTTGGATTATTATCGCCGGGCCTGGGCGGACTTCATGCGGGCGGGGTTGGCCCAACCGATCATCGCAGAATATAAGGGCAAGGCCATCGCCCATGTGATCATCTTTGGGTTGGGTATCCGGGCCTGGTATTTCTACGGGGCATCATCCGAAGAAGAGCGCAACCGGATGCCGACCTATGCGCTCCAATGGGAGGCGATACGCTGGGCTAAATTACAGGGGATGCAGGTCTATGACTTCTGGGGGGCACCCGATGATTTCTTTGACGAATACGATCCGCTGACCGGTGTTTTCCGTTTCAAGACCGGTTTTGGTGGGACGGTGGTGCGCCGGATCGGGGCCTGGGATTATGTCGTCAAGCCGGGTTTATATTTGCTGTACACCCATGTGATGCCTCTGGTGTTAAGCATTATGCGGGCTATTGGTTGGCGTCGGCTGCGCCGCCGTGCGGCTCGTTCAAACGATCAATCGTAAGGGACTGATCACCCCCAGGTGAAATTGCTTTGCCCGATCGGTAAACTATGGTATAGTGCAGCCAGGTGATCCGCAATAAAAGTTGAGCAATCTACATGAATGAACGAACCACACTTACAGTCGAGGAACGTCCCGACGGTATAAAGGTGCTTCACATCCACGGTGATCTGGATACCATGGGAACACAGATGGTTCGCGACGAACTCGTATCGGCTATCTCTGTGCCCAACATAAGCAAAAATGTCCTGATAGACCTGGCCGATGTGAGCTTTATTTCGTCAGCGGGGATGGCCCTGCTGTTGGTTAGCGGTAAAAACCTCCGGCGGGATGGCAGCAACCTGATTCTGGCCGCGGTCGATGGCCGGATTTTTGAGGTGCTGGCGCTGGCCGGTTTCCAGGATTTATTCAACGTTTATAAAACCATTGAGGAAGCCCTCTCCTCATTGAAAAAGGACTCACCATGACCGGTGACAGCCAGGTGAGCCTGTATAGCTTTACCCATGAATCCGGGCTGTTGGTCGTGCAACTTACCGGAGAACTGGACAGCCATGGCACTCATGAGATCGAAAATACTCTGGGAGTCGCCATTTATGACCGGTCGGCTAAAGTGATCGTTGATCTCAGCCAGGTTCCTTTTTTAAGCAGCGGCGCGATTGCCATGCTGGTCAGGCAGGCCAAGGCGCTTAAAGGGGGAGGGGGCAGCCTGGGATTAGCCGGATTACAGCCCCAGGTAGCTGAAGTATTGGAGATCGCGGGTTTTTCATCCATATTCCCGATCTATCCCACCCTAGAGGATGCTTTCACCTAAGATTCTGCCTCCACTTACCTCGCTCGACTTCTTGTTGACGCTCTTCTCCTGGACGATGGAAATGTTATCATGAGAGCGGCAGTAAAGCAGACCTTCAAAACCATTTTTTGTACTTCCCCGACCCGGACGGCAGTTTCTGCTGGGATAACACTGCTTTATATTCTGGCGTTTATTCCACTCTACCGGACGGAACTGGTCGCCCGGTCAGTGGTAGGTCTGGCGATCATCCCGATTGTGACTATCGCCGGAACCTGTGGTTTGTGGCCTGGACTGATTGCCGGTGTCTTGTTCATTACCCTGAATATGGTGCTGTATTTATTGGCCGGTGAACCCAGTTTGGCAGCTTTTACGGGCACTTATTTCTGGGCAACTCACCTGGTTTTTATCTTCTCCGGGACTATTGTCGGGCTGCTAAGGGATTATCAGAACCGGCTAAAGACTAACCTGCTGGAACACCAAAAGGCCAGGGATGAACTGAAAGAAAGTGAAGAACGTTTTCGCCGGATTTTTGAGGATGGCCCGTTGGGGATGGCTATCCTCGGATCTGATAGCCGGTTCATCCGGGCCAATGCCCGGTTATGTGAGATGGTCGGGTATACAGAAGATGAACTAAAAAAGTTCACTTTCGCAGATATCACTCACCCGGATGACCTGGAAAGAGATTTAGAACTGTTACGCTCGCTGGATGCTGCCGAACTGCCACGTCTTCAGCGTCAAAAGCAGTATATCACCAAAGCCGGTAGCCCGATCTGGGTTAATGTCACCGTAACTCTCATCCGGGATGAAACGGGGGCGGTGCTCTACCGGTTAGCCATGATCGAGGATATCACCGAGCGTATACACGCCGAGCGTGCCCTGCGTGAAAGTGAAGAGCGGCTGGACCTGGCGCTTCACGGGGCCGACCTGGGCCTCTGGGATTGGGATATAAAAACCGCCGAGGTGATCTTCAGTAAGCTCTGGGTGGAGATGCTCGGTTACAGCCTGGAGGAGATCCCGCCCCGGTTTAGTTCCTGGGAAGAAATGGTTCATCCTGACGATCTGCCCCATGTGATGCAAATATTGAATGCACACCTGGACGGGCAGACCTCGCTTTACGAAACAGAGCACCGGCTGCGTACCAAGTCAGGCGATTGGAAGTGGATTCTGGCACGCGGCAAGGTCACCGAGCGTGGCCCAGATGGAACCCCTCTTCGCGCTGCCGGAACACATCTGGATATCACCGAGCGTAAGGAAGCCGAGCAGGCATTACGAGCCAGTGAGGAACGGCTGCGCGGATTATCTGAGGCCGCGTTTGAGGCTATTTTCCTTTCTGAGGACGGCGTTGGCCTGGATCAAAACCTGGCGGCGGAGCAGATGTTTGGCTACACATCGGAAGAAGCGATTGGTAAACAGGTTGCCGATTGGATCGCCCCGGAAGACCGGGAGATGGTCAGGCGGAATGCACTGTCCGGCCACGAGCAGCCCTATGAACTCACTGCCCGGCGCAAAGACGGCTCGACTTTTCCTGCTGAAGTACGCGGCAAGACCATCGAGTACAAGGGGCGGCAGGTTCGGGTCACGGCGATGCGCGATATCACCGAACGAAGGCGGGCGGCTGAGGATCTGCGCATACGGACTGAGCAGCTCGAAGCGCTCCGCCGGGTCACATTGGATATCACCGCCGAGCTAAATCTAAACGCCTTGCTGGAAGCGCTGGTCAAAAATGCCCTGGAACTGTTGAACGTTCAGGGCGGTGGTATCTACATCTTCCAGCCGGATAGTGATCTGCTCCGCTGGACGGTTGCTATCGGTGAAGGGCTGGCCCCGCTTGGTAGTGAATTAAAACGCGGTGAAGGGGTATCAGGTAAAGTCTGGGTAACCGGTAAACCGCTGATTGTGGATAACTACGCGGCCTGGGAAGGCCGTGCTGCCATTCACGCGGGACTGGACTGGGGATCGGTTCTGGGTATCCCTATTCGGTGGGGAGATGAATTCCTGGGTGTGCTGAATGCAGTATCCCCTCATCCCAACCAATTTGCCCAGGCCGATCTCGATTTCCTCAGCTTATATGCGGCTCAGGCCGCTATCGCGATCAAGAATGCCCGGCTTTTCGATGAAACCCGGAGCCATACCGCCCAGTTGGAACGGCACGTCGAGGAGCGAACTGCTCAACTGAAAGAAGCTCATGATCGTCTCAAGGCTGTGGCCCATCAGCGAGATGAATTTGTAACCAGCATCTCACATGAACTACGGACTCCGCTGACCAGCACGAAGCTGCACCTGCATTTATTGAAATCGCATCCAGAGGAACGCGACCGGTTGATGGATCAACTGGATCGCGAAACCAGACGGTTGGAATATATTGTTGATCAACTGCTTTACCTGTCACGCCTGGACCTGGAGCAGATTGAACCGAAGCCGATCTGCATTGACCTGAATGAGTTGGTTCGTTTATATGTGGGTGATCGCCAGGCTTTAGCCGAACAAAGAGAGCTGGAATTATCTTTTCGATCTTGTGAGGGGCTATCCTGCCTTCAGGTTGACCCACTGCTCCTTGAGCGTGTATTGGGTATTCTGCTGGATAACGCTTTTAACTATACCCCGCCGGGTGGTAAAGTAACGATTAGTATTGACCGGCATCAAGTGGGTGATAAACCGTGGGTGTTTTTTATGGTGGAGGATAACGGCCCCGGTATCCCGCTTGACGAACGTGTACGATTGTTTGAGCGGTTTTTCCGGGGGCGGGTAACGTTGGAAACCAGTACACCCGGTTCCGGCCTGGGTCTGGTGATCGCCAAAGAAATCGTCGAGCGGCATCATGGGCGTATCGATGTAGAGAGTGTGCCGGGCGTTGGCAGCCGGTTCAAGGTGCTGCTGCCGGTCATCACCAACGAGAACGTTCTAGTCTAAGTTGGGCCGGTGTGCTGTCTGAATTTGTCACACTATCGTTGTTACTGCTTTGTTAATATTATCGGTACTCAGCAGAAATCAAGATTTTGTGATATAGATATAGTACGCTTTGCCCGCAAGGACACGAACGAAAGGAATGGGGGAAGCATAATATATGCCTAAAGATAGCTTAGATAGGAAGGCGAATAAGCCTCCTCCGCCATCCTGGTTAAAAATGGACTCCGTGTGGAAAATTGTCACGGCAGCCGTCCTGGGCGCAGTCGTCGTGACCATCATCCTGACAACGCCGATCTACCACAAGATCCATTTTCGGTCGATATTGATCGCCATTGCCTGTTCGCTGCCGATCTCCTACCTGACCGGAAAGGCAGGCTTACGGTACAGAGCTATTGTCGAATTGCAGCAGGAAAAACTCAAAGCTTTGAATCAGGACATCGCCGAAACTAATATCTTGTTGCAGGCGCGTAATGCTGAACTCGATGCTTTCGCCCACACGGTTGCCCACGATTTAAACAACCAGCTGACAGGGGTGATCAATGCCGGTCAACTGCTGCTGGCCTATTATTCGGAATTGGAGCCGGAGATTATCCACGAGCAGTTGGATGTGATTGTCAGGAACGGGTTCAATGCTTTTGAGATCATCGATGCCATGCTGCTGCTGACCAGCGCAGAAGAAGAGTCGGTGGAGCTTAAACCCCTCGATATGGCCGAACTGGTCGAATCGGCGCTGGAGCGCCAGCGCACCCTGATCCGGGATCGGGGCGTGAAGATCAAGGTTGCGGATTCCTGGCCGACGGTGAGGGGATATGGCCCCTGGGTGAAATCGGTCTGGAGCAATTACATCAGCAACGGCATCAAGTATGGGGGGAAGCCTCCCAGCCTGGTGCTGGGCGTCGATGCACCGCGTAACGGGCTGGCCCGCTTTTGGGTGTTGGATAACGGTCCCGGCATTGCGCCTGAACACCTGGGTGATCTGTTTACGCGCTACAGCCAGAAGGCAACCGATAAGCGGCCTGGGCATGGCCTGGGATTGTCGATTGTCCGGCGGATTGTCGAGCGTTTAGGGGGGAAAGTCGGGGTAAAAAGTGCCGTTGGGGAAGGGAGCATGTTCTACTTTGAGCTTCCCCTGATCGATGAAACCGACGTACTCGAATAGTTTGGTAGGGACACAGAATGCCGTGTCCCTATATTTTCCTGATAGAACTCATCCCCGTGCGAGTGCCCACTGTACCCCATCACGCAGGGCATCGCGCCAATTGACTTCCGGCTGAAAACCCAGTGCCTCGAACCGGGAGGCATCAAAGGACAGCGGCGAACTCAACGCGCGGGCCTGATCGCGGGAGAGCACCCCATTTCCGGTTAATTCGCCCAGTGTCGCCACCCCGACCGCCAGCGCATAGGGCAGGCGAGAGACTTTCTCGCACCCGGCATCCTCACCAATCGCTTCGAGCAGCACCCCGTTGGTGATAGTCGCCCCATTGACATTGTATGTCTGCCCGCGTGTCTCCGGGTGATCGAGGGCAAAGACCAGCGCCCGCGCCGCGTCGTGCGCACTGATCACCGACCAGGGCTGCTGCCCTGATCCGATGATCACCACCCGGTTCGCCTCATGATAACCCTTGACCGCCGGGAGCATGAACCCGGTATCGCCCGCCCCGATCACCAGCGGAAAACGCAGGATAGTTGACCGGTCAGGCAGGAACTCACGCAGGGCGTTTTCGGCTTCGATCTTGCTCTGCGGATAGCCGGGGGTCGGCTCCAGCGGATCGTCTTCGAGTGCCCCGGCTACCAATCCATAAATGGTAATACTGCTGCTGTAAATGAACTGTTCAACTCCGGCCTCACGGGCGGCCTGTGCCAGGGCGGTTGTCCCCTGGGCGTTGATCTGCATGAAGTCGTCCGGATCACCCACCCCGCCGCCGACCAATCCGGCCAGGTGAATCACCGCCTGAATGCCGGTCAGTGCCGGGGATAGATCGCCCGGCGCGCTCAGGTCAACCCGGACAACTTCCGCGCCTTTCGCGTCAAATGGCTCGTCGGGGTGTACCAGAAAGCGTACCGCCCGCCCGTCCAGCAGTGGGAGAATATGCTGACCCAGGAAACCGGTCACACCGGTTAGAAGAATTGTCATGATGAAGGCAGCTCCGTTCCGTTTTATTTTTATTCAGCCTTTGCAAAGTGATCGGTGGCCCGCTTCCGCAAAAAGGCGAGAGCCTCTTCCTTCGTCTGGAAGAAGACCATCCATTTACGGTGACCCAACATCGCCATGCCGGTTTTTGCCATGAGCGTTGCCAGCCGGTTGGTCGATACGACGGCGATCACCTGGATCTTGTCGCGGTACTGGCGCATCCGGATAAACCGGTTATCGCTCAGGCTGGGCATCGAATCTTGTCCCCATTGGCTGATGTCGAACAGGGCGAAAAGTGGAGAAGGCCCATTCTCTACCAGTTCAAACCAGGCATCGAAGTAAGCATCGACCTCTTCCGGCGGGAAAGGGTCTTTGATCGAGGAATCGTAGATGTGCAAATCCCTATCGATCCAATCGACTATATATGGCATTTTTGTTCCCCCATAGGTGATTGAAGTTGAGTGTCCCATCCAGGTTAAAGTATATATCCGATCAGCCGGTACGGGGAGTCATAGATGGCTGGTTGTTCCAGTATTTTGTCCTGGGCGCGACTATGAGTAGAATAGAGACGAGTTAGACATTGCCCCGTAACACGATACGCTGAATCAGAGGAATGCAGCAATATGAGCAAAACCTATGATGAGTTGATGAAACTCCTTGAAGATAAGGGTGAAATACCCGACGAAGAAGCCAAGAAGATCATCAAAGAGCATGGCGCACTTGAAGACGAAGAGAAGAAACAAGTCGCCGCTGCGATCAAAATGAAAAAAGCGCTGACGAAGGATGATAAGAAGGACGGCGACAAAGATAAAAAGGATGGTGATTCCGATGAGGTCACCATGGATGATTATCTAAAAGCCCTGTCCGATGTCGATTCTGAGGACGCCAGCGAGGAAGACAAAAAGAAAGCCAAAGCTATTATTGAAAAGTTTGAAAGCCAATAGCCGGTCGATATTCAGGCCAGGTACTGTGTGCCGGATCATTTCCACCGGCACACAGTACAAACACCAAAACCCCGCCTTTTTGATTCCAGGCGGGGCAGGCTTGATTCATAGCCGGACGCGGTTATTCGAGTGGCGTATCCTCAGCCGGGCTTACCTCAGCCGAGCCTTCTTCAGGCATAACGAAGAACCACAGGATCAGGTAGATCAGCACGCCGCCGAATCCTACCCAGGCCAGAACGAAAAAGATCAGCCGCACCAATAACACATCAATGCCATAGTATTCGGCCAGGCCGCCGCAGACCCCGGCGATCCATTTATCTGTCTGTGAACGTTGAAGCTTTTTCTCCATGATCTTTCCCTTATTACAGTAAGATTGAAAACTCTTTTCAATTCTATATACGCAAACCCCAA
>JBNKDD010000200.1:0-10258 GCA_050288085.1 Anaerolineae bacterium | reverse complement strand
GCTCCGAGCTGGTGCTGCCTCTCATAAGCCGGGGTAAGGTTATCGGCGCTATGACCACCCAAAGCGACCGGCCGGCGGCTTTTACTCAGGAAGATATCATCGTCATGCAAACGATGGCCGACCAACTGGCTAATGCTGTCGAAAACGCCCGTTTATTTACTGAACGTAAACAGGAAGAGGAACGATTAGCGAGTGAACGCAATCTGATGCGGGCGGTAATAGATACCTTACCGGACTATATATGGAGTAAAGACGCCGATGGCCGGTTTGTGCTGGCCAATATTGCCCTGGCTCAACATATGGGAGCAGCCACTGTAGATGATCTTGTTGGCAAGACCGACTTTGATTTCTATGCTCAAGAGTTTGCCCAGGAAGCTTTCGGCGATGAGCAGCAGATTATCAAGGCCGGTGAACCGCTGGTCGGAAAGGTCGAGCAAATCAGGCATCCTAATGGCCAGACTCGCTGGGTTTCGGTCACCAAGGTCCCTATCCGGGATGAGTTGGGCCAGGTGACGGGGATCGTCGGGATCACCCGGGATATCTCCAAACTTAAACAGGTCCAGGAAGCCGAGCGTGAGCAGCGTACCCTGGCCGAAGCGCTGGCCGATGTGGCCGCCAGGCTTAACAGCACGCTCAACTTCGAAGAGGTCCTGGAGTACATCCTGGCAAACGTAGGACAGGTTGCTCCACATGATTCGGCTAATATCATGCTCATTGAGGATGGAGTTGCGCGTGTCGTTCGCTACCAGGGGCGAAATGGGGTGGATGATGATGAAAACCTCAACTGGGTGATCACCGAGACACCCACCCTGAGCCGGATGGTCGAAACCCAGGAGCCGCTAGTTCTCCCGGATACACAGGATTCTTCCTTCTGGATACCAATAATCCGCTGGGTGCGCTCCTATGCCGGTGCACCTATCCGTCTGGATGGGAAAGTGATCGGTTTCATTAATCTAAATGGGGCGACACCCAACATGTTTACGGTTGACCATGCCCGACATTTGCTGACGTTTGCTGACCAGGCCGCCACTGCGATTGAAAATGCCCGGCTGTACCATGAGTTGGAAGTCTACAGCGGTGTCCTGGAGAAGGCGGTCGAAGAACGCACGGCAGAGCTGCAACAGACCAAGGAGCGGGTGGAGACCATCCTCAACTACAACCCTGACCCGATCCTGCTGCTGAAGCCAGATGGTGCCATCGAGGCAGCCAATCCCGCCTTCAAGCGGGTATTCGGCTTTGATATCGATGTCTTACATAGACAACTGCCGACCAGCCTGGTCATTCCCGATCATGCCGATCGGATGCAGGCTGCCCTGCAGAGTGCCATTGATGAACATCAAGTCATGCGCCTGGAACTGACTGCTCGGCACCAGGATGGAACCACCTTCGATGCCGGAGTTGCACTGGCCCCCATCCAGGTCGGTGATACCCTGCTGGGAGTGGTGTGCAGCGTGCGGGACATCAGTGAGCGCAAAGAAGTTGAGCGCATGAAAGACGCTTTCGTGTCCAATGTGTCACACGAACTGCGTACGCCGATCACCAGTTTGAAATTAAGCCACAGGTTGCTGGAAACGAATCCTGCCGGTCGCGAAAAATATCTGGGTCAGCTGGACAGGGAGATCAACCGGCTGGACAACCTGATCGAAGACCTGCTGCGCCTGTCCCGTCTAGATCAGGGACGGGTGGAGTTGAACCTCCAGCCGGTTGATCTCAATACGCTCGCCTCTCAATATGTCAACGACCGCATCCCCCTGGCCGAGAATCAGGGACTAACCCTGTTGATTGAAGAGGATTCAGATCTGCCTCCGGCTCAGGCTGATGAAGGGCTGATCGGGCAGGTGTTGAGCATCTTGCTCACTAATGCCCTCAACTATACGCCTGCTGGGGGCTGGGTGACGGTAAGTACTCATGAGCAAGCGCTTGATGGCAGCCAATGGGTGGGCTTTAGCGTCGGCGACACCGGGCCGGGTATCATCCCGGGTGACCAACCTCATTTGTTTGAGCGTTTTTATCGAGGCCGGGTCGGGCGCGAATCCGGTACCCCGGGTACCGGGTTGGGTCTGGCGATTGCAAAAGAGATTATCGAGCGGCATCACGGACGGATCGAGGTGCAAAGCGAAGGCGTGCCCAGCCAGGGCTCGCGATTTACGGTGTGGCTGCCCGCCAGCACACAACAGAAAGCAGAGGGCTAAGATTACGAACATGATGGCAGGGAAACCCACGCAGGGTCAGGCAACAATATTGGTGGTGGATGACGATCTGGCTGTACTGGCAAGTGTAACCGACTTTCTGCAATTTAAGGGTTACAACTGTCTTGCTGCCGCTGACGGTATACAAGCACTGGGTGTTATGCAGCAGCAAACTCCGGACTTGATTGTGGCCGATATTATGATGCCGAAGATGGATGGTTACGAATTATACCAGGTTATCCGTGATAATCCGGCCTGGGCGCTGATCCCATTCATCTTCCTGTCGGCAAAGGGAGGGCAGAAGGACATTCGACTAGGCTATCGGTTAGGCGTCGATCACTACATCACGAAACCTTTTGAGACTGAGGATCTGTTGATTGCCATCCGGTCACGCCTTCAACGAACCGCCGAGATGCAAGCCGCTGCCCAGGATGGGGTCGAGCAAATGCGGCATTCATTCATGCAAGTTGTTGGACATGAGCTACGTACCCCACTGACCTTCATTTACGGCTACCTCAGCCTGTTTGAAGAAAGAAAAAACCAGATCAGCGAAGAGGCTATGGATGAGTATCTACAGGGGATGCGCAAAGGCACCGACCGGCTGATCAAACTGGTTGAAGATCTAATGCTGCTGGCAACTATCGACAGCGGAGCAGCAGAGAAACAAATCACCCAGTATGGTCAGCAGGTGAACCTCGGTGTGGTGGTAGAAGAGGTTATCCAGAGGTTGATTCCTCAGGCAGAGGCCCGCAATGTGACGATCTACCGGGACATGCCATACCATTTAATGATCCGGGGCATCCCAACCTATGTGTGGGATATCTTCAAGCGGCTGATCGATAATGCCATCAAGTTTTCAAAGCCAACCGGTGGGCAGGTCTGGGTAAACTCAGAAATCAAGGATGGGCAGGCCCTGATCTCGGTGCGCGACGGGGGGATCGGGATCGCGCCCGATATGCAGGCGGCCATCTTCGAGCGTTTCCACCAGATCGACCGGCATAAGATGGAGCAGCAGGGTATGGGATTGGGATTGGCAATTGTCCATCAGTTGGTGCAGTTGCATGGGGGTGACGTTCAGGTGGACAGTCAGCCCGGGGAGGGCACCACCATCATGGTGTCGCTACCAACCCTCGATTAGTTTCAGGTAACGCAGCACCGGATCGAGGTGAGCACCTTACTGTAGGAAGTATATTTGGAAAAACCCGTCCCATCAACTGCCATCACCTTTTCCTCTATCGCCAGTTGAATTAACAATTGATGGTTTATTTCGATATCTACACCCGCTTCACCGCCCGGCTGATGGGACTGGGATCGGGTACCCCTTGATCCGACACACCTGGTCACCAGCCAGCAACCATTTTTCCATGTTTAGATATCTCTACCAGATATTACCCAGGCCACCAACTGGGGCTGCATATAGGTCGCCGGATCTACTAGGATGGCTATATCAGGGGGAACACCTGCCTCGCTTTCTGTGCTTTCCATACATAACGACTGATTTTGGGGCGTTTTCCGCTTCTCATTCCCCCTACCCCCAAGCTTTGCAACAGAGCAGAATTTACAAACAAAGTGGTTGTTCCTGACAGTATCTTGTCTACTTGAAGCCCAGTTGAACGCCCTTTGCTATCTCCTCCGGACTCGCAGCATCAACAGCAGACTAAACCCTATGACCAGCACACTCAATCCACCAAGCAGAGCCATCCGCCGCCAGGAATCGATGAAACCGACTGCCGGTTGGCCGCCCGTGCTGGGCAGGATATCCGGGAACTCAGGCGTGGCGGTGGGTGTAGGAGCAGTCAAACCCGCTGGGCCTGAACTCGCCTGTGGCGGTGGGTTCGTGATGACCAATGTTGCCGGATTGCTGGGAGTACCGGCCACTGCCGCACCGGTCGTGGCATTCTCACCATCAAAATAGTCAACACCACCGGCTGGGTCAACCTGATTGACGTAAGTGTCGCTTGCGCTGCCGGTCACATCCACCTGCACAACACAAGCCGTTCCCGCCGGGATTGTCCCCCCGCTAAAGGTCAGATCGATATCCCCGGCCAATGGATTCCAGGTTGGCGCACCGCAGTTGGTCGTCGAAGCATTGGGCGGATCGGCAACTTCCATCTGGCCTGCGCCCAGATTTCCCACCGGCAGGGTTTCAAAGAAACGGACATTCACCAAGTCAAAGCTATAGGGATTGAGTATGGTGAAGGTGAGAGTAGCCGTTTGCCCGATCTGAATCGGCGATGGTGCGATCTCTTTATGCATTGATAGGTCATCCGCCACAATCAGGTAGGCGTCGGCAGGGGTGCCTAGCCCGGTTTCATCTGAGCCAGGTGGGCCGGTAACGTTGTGATAGTTGTTGGGAGCCATCCCGATCACTGGCACCGTGATCGTACAACTGCTGGTAGCAGGTAAGTCAACCCCTTGAACGGTGATCAACGTGGTTCCGACCGCTCCTGTGATGCTGAAGTCTGGTGCTCCCCCGGTACAGGAGCCGCCTAACGCCCCGTCGATTTGCAATCCCGCCGGTAGATCATCTGTGAAGGCGATGTTGTTCAGCGCAATCGAGTTAGGATTATGGCCTTTGTTAACCTAAATGACAAGGTCACCCTCGGCATTCGGCTTCAGAACGGAGCGTGACCCTTTCAAGTCACTCCGCTCCTCAATAGACTGGCCTTTGTTATAGGCACTTGTTGCCGCCTTCTGATATCTTCAGAGGCGGATTTTTTGTGGTGACAATGTGCGTGTATCAGTTGCCAATTATGATAGCCATCTCGTCCCCCTTCATACTGGGGTATGATATGGTCTACTTCAAATTTGTCATCTGATCTGAAATACAGATTACAGAGCAGACATTTTCCTGATTGTTTTTTGAGTAAAACAGCTATGCGTTTTGGTAGTTCAGGCTGCGTTCCCAAACGTTTGGCCCAATAAAGCCAATCTCCATCAAAAGGACTTTTTGTATTTCTCACTTTGATGTGTCGTTTGATGGGGGTCTGGTAATGCATGTAAAGTGGAGTTTGGTGGGGAGGTGCGAATAGCCATTTACCGCTTTCAGGTTGCCAGTATCGTTGAACGATCCATTTCCAAGATTTGTTGGGGTGACGACGTTTAGCCCATCTAACTAGAAGGGTAAAAGTCTGGTGTGACATTTTAGAAAATGTCTTTGAGGAACTAACGGTAGTATAGTAGTTAGTCCATCCCCTGATGATTGGATTGAGTTGTCCGATGAGCCGCTCTTGTGGGGTTGCGATGTGGGTTTGGATGAGTTCTTTAAGGCGCTTGTGGTGCCTTTTCAGAGCTTCTTGGCTGGGTTGGATCAGTGTTTTAAAGCCGAGTGGTTGTGGATTGCGACCAGAGGTTTTCCCTGAGTGATTTTTTCCTACCGGGTATTGTCTGATATGAAATCCTAAGAAATTGAAGCCGAGGTTGTTGTTGTGTGGAGTGAGAGTGTGAGTAATGCGGGTTTTGCTTGGTTTCAGTTCCAGTCCCATTTGTGCCAGCCATTCGGAAATTGAGTGTTGAATAGCCTGGATGGTTTCTAGTTCTGGATGTAGTGCGACCAGGTCGTCTGCGTAGCGAATGATATGGGACTTTGGGAATTGAGAAGTTACCTGTTGTTCCAGTCCATGCAGGGCGATGTTCATGAGCAAGGGAGAGATAGGGCCGCCTTGTGGTGCGCCTTTTTCTGTTGGAAATAGTTTTCCTTCGTCCACAACTCCTGCCTTGAGCCATGCGCGGATGATACGTCTTAGTGTTGGGAACGTGTTGAGTTTGTTCAGTAGTGCGTCATGGTCAATTCGGTCGAAGCATTTGGCGATATCTGCGTCCAATACATATTTGGATTTATGGCAGATTGAATTGAAGATAGCTTCGATGGCATCATGAGTACAGCGTCCCGGTCTGAAACCATAGCTGTTGGCTTCGAATTGGGCCTCCCATTCTGGTTCAAGTGCGAGTTTAATAAGAGTTTGTTCGGCACGATTTTGAAGAGTGGGGATACCCAGTGGGCGTTTTTCCGATTTGTCCGGTTTGGGTATCCAGGCACGTCGGGTGGGGCTTGCTTTTGGTTTGATGTTCAACGATGTTGCCATTTCCATTCGTTGTGAAGGGGTCAAGGCTTTTACTCCGTCTATTCCGGCAGTATTTTTGCCTCGATTGTCTTGAGTTACTCGTCTGACTGCCAAAAATTTGGCCGATTGGGAATGGATAAGTAGTTTTTGCAATTTGTGTATTGCTTGTGTGTCACCACGTTGTGAAGCTTGGTAAATACGCTTTTGGAGCTTAAAGACTGCCCGTTCGATTTTCTTCCACGGGAGGTCTTGCCATTTATACATCGGTGTCTGTACCGTGTTCATAACTTATGTACTCCTACTCACCTCTTTACCTTCCAGTCTACCGTCTCCACGTCAGCCTATCTCTGGTATTATCCGGAGCATTAGCTTCTTGGAGAATCCAGCCTCATGTAGCATCTGGTTGGCACCTACTCAGGTTAACTGAGAGCTTACAAGAGGTTATCCCGTTCCGATTGTCCGTTTGATGCGTTGTTAGGGTCAAGCTATCCACCGGGTTTAATGAGGGTGAATCTGGGTCACTGCAAAAGATGCCCAGCCTCTATCCTGTACCATTTTGGTCAAGCCTGTAAGTCCACGTAGGCTTGTTGGCGATGACGATGGTTCGAACGCTTATTCGTATGCCTACCCATAAACACTTGCTGGCAGGTGTGGCTCTGTTGGACTCAGAGTTGACCCGCTTTTCATCCCGCTTCACGGATTGAGGACCAGTCGCTACCGTGGGGATGATGCTGTTCCCAATTCACTTGGGATTGGGGATTTCACCCAACGTCGGGCAATCAGTTGTTGAGATGGCTCTTCACATGTTCATCTCCCTGCTCTTCCCCCGATTGTTATCGGTTTTGAGCAAACGGTTCGCACTTTGCATATCCCCCCGATTTGGTATAGTTCAGCAATATCTGAACTTAAAATCATCTGGTTAATTGCTTCCTATTCCTCACAAAACTGAGGCCTTTTTAAGTTCAAGATGTCTTGGAATAGTCCGTTTCGAGGGAATATGTAAATATCCCCTATTAATCCACGTGTTGTCAAGCGGAAACGCAATAAATTCCGACGTAAGCGGCCTGATGATGTATCCATTAAAGTGCCACCTTTTGCCGAGGTTGTCCGTCTTTTGTAGCCCTTAACTCAACCGTATTGGTTTGTTAAATGGGTCATTTTGAGGTTTGCTTCATAGTAGATTCAATAGCTGTAGTCCACTACCGTGCGTTTCCTCAGAGTTGCTATCAGTTGACCAATAAGCCTTGCTTAGCTGCTGATAGTGCTGCTATGATGGTTGGTGTGACAGGGAGCAATTGTTGTCCTCGCTGCGGAGCAGACTAAATCAGGGAATTTACTAATAGATGAGGCCAGGCATGAATAAGAAACAGCGCCATGAAATCAATGAAGCTAAATTCAGAAAACCTGATGTAAAAACCGCTGGTGAACTTATCGAATTGCTGCGGCTATCTAATCCAATCTGGAAAACCAATCCAGATAATGATGATGAGTGGATAAGACAGTGGTACTTTCGAGGTCATGGAGATGCAGATTGGGATTTACTGCTTTCCGCATGGCGTGAAGAAGAGAACTCGACAATACAATTAGGAAAAAGTGAGCCAACAGTAACCCATTGGATCGAGAAACAAATTCAAAATCTCAAAAATACTTTTGGTGATGAACCTCGTTTTCAAGATAATGATGAGTATTGGAAGCGGCTGAAATTTGCAGTAGAGCAGATAATTGTTGAGTTCATGCTGATAAGAGACTTTCTCGTCCTTGCCGACAGTATTGGTCATCGTATCCCCAACAAGTTAACACTCATTACAGAAGGATTGGTTAAGGATGTTGCACAAGGGTTATTCCGTAATTCTACAATACTTTATAGGGGGAATTGGTCTAATAACCCCGCAGTTGCTTTAGCACAGCATCACGGCATACCCACTCGTTTGTTGGATTGGACACGGAACCCTTTAGCTGCCGCTTATTTCGCTGCGAGTGATGCTTTAACTCGTCTACCCAAAAGTGGCTGTTTTGCTATTTATGCTTTGCACACAAGTCTATTGGATTCTATAGAAGGGGTAGTTGATGTAGTAGTAAATAGCAGCGAAGATACATTTCTTCAAGCTCAAGAAGGTGTGTTTCTGTTCGATACAAATGCTGATACATACTATATGGAAAACGGTTATTATCCCGATATCATAACTTCGCTTTTTGAGTCGAAACCATCTTCTTTTGAAGAAAACTCACCTTACAAATTTGTCTTGCCTGTGGAACAAGCGCCGGAGTTAATCCGAATGCTTTTCCTTGAGAGAGTGACTAAGGCCCATCTCATGCCGACTCTTGATAACGTAGCTCAAACCATCAAGGACAAGTGGCAGTTTGTCCATTCGTCTAGCTAGCAGGCTGTCGGAGAGAACATGGATTGAGGTCATTTTTATAGGCCCAGAACTAAGATGGTTGCGATGAGTTGACACTTGGGTTGTTTTTCTTAACGAAGTGGCGAGTCATGACATGAATCTTACTTCTGGGCCAAATTGACACCTGATATCATTCGTCCTCAGATTGCTCTGCGATAGCAACGTCGGCCAGGTAACGGCTTACGGCGTGACGCAGGATATGGGCCCCTGACAAGTTGTACTTCTTTGCAACTGCTAGCAGGTCCTCTTCCATTTCCTTGGGACAGCGGGTCCAGGGCAGGCGTCCATCCATCGGCTTATGGTGGCTTGGTGGGACGATTGACTCGCGAGCGGTACGGTAAGCATCTTTCATGGTTGACCTCTATAGTCCGTTTCGAGGGAATATGTAAATACCCCCAATTTATAGCTTTTGCTTGCTCACCAATGTTATATCCAAGATGGTGGGGTGACAAGTGAAATCTGGCTCAAGGGGTTTGAGTAGCAGCCGTACAAAATTGTACGTCAGAATTTAAGCCTCGTTCACACATTTGGGAAACTTCACCCATGAGGCTTTAAATTTCCTGTAAATTTCCTCTATTTTTCCTATGGGTAAACTTGGTCTACAGGTATGATGATTGTATATCTATGCTTATTGAATGGAGAAGCTGCTATGACTTCAGTTATCAAATCTGTTTGTAGATGTATTATTGAGGGGGTAGTTGGCAGGCGAGAGGAAAACCAACAATCGTGGGAAGAGACTCGCGTGGTGAGTACCAAGCGGTATAAGACTTACCTGACAGATGCTATTCTAAGAGGGGCCGATCTGGGAGCATCTGCCTTGCAGGGAGCTAATCTGATGGGTGTCGATCTACAGGGAGCTATTCTGCGAGACGCTGAGCTGCAAGAAACATCTATGTCAGAAGCTAATCTGCAAGAGGCTGACTTGCTGGGAGCCGACCTATTCAGGGCTGATTTGTGGAATGCCAACCTGCAAGGGGCTAACTTGAGGTACGCCAACTTGCAAGAGGCGATTCTGTGGGGTGTTAATCTGCTGGGGGCAAGCGGTGTAACGGTTGATCAACTCAGGCAGGCCAAAACCCTTGAAGGAGCGATTCTACCTGATGGGACGCAGTTGCCGAAGCGGGACATCGAGGAACCCAACCCTGGTTGGCATGCTGCTTTTGAAGAGTGGGCTGAGATAGTCAAGGTTGGGGAACATGGGCATATTATCCCGGCTTGTTTTTAGAGCTTCTTAATCAGTTCCACCAGGTCGAGCATTATGTCGAGATTGGCAAGAGAATAGACGAGAGATTCACGTGCAGTCCTTAAGTCAGCAGTCATCTGGATTGGATCGGCTTGTGCCAGATTTTGCCCGTCTGCGCAAATGCTCAAAATACGTTGTAGTCCTTCTGCTGCATGGGCGGCAGAAAGTGGTAGTGGCCCAACCTCCTCGTTCTGGGCAATTTGACGCAGTGGTCCCTCAACTCGCAGTGTTCGCCAGCGCAGGAAGCTCAGCAGCTTGTAGGGACTATCTTTTGCCCCTGCTGTCTGCAACGCCTGTTGATGGGCCGCATCCATCTGTTCTGTTGTCACACCTGCACTATCCGCATGCAAAGCCTCTGTCTCT
>JBNKDD010000199.1:0-10358 GCA_050288085.1 Anaerolineae bacterium | reverse complement strand
CGTTCTAGGCATCTGCAATGGATTCCAGGCATTGGTCAAGGCGGGGTTGCTGCCTGGTTCAACCATCAACGGCAGCCACCGCCCGGTAACACTCACCGCCAACAAGCGCCAGCGCTTCGAGTGCCACTGGGTCACCCTTAAGCCGAATACCAACACCAACAGCGTCTTCCTTCATGGCTCCGACACATTAATCACCTGCCCGGTCGCGCACGGCGAAGGGCGGCTGGTGGCATACGATCAAGCCACATTGGAAGAACTTCAACAGGCAGGGCTGATCGCACTGACCTACGTCGATGCAGCCGGAAGCCCGGTCAGCTACCCCGGCAACCCCAACGGGTCCGAACTCGATATCGCCGGTTTATGCAATCCAGAAGGTAACATACTCGGCCTGATGCCCCACCCGGAGGATCACATCTTCCCCTGGCAGCATCCACGATCCCATCGCGGAGAAGCGGGTTACGACGGGTTGGCTCTGTTTAGAAATGGAATCAAAAACGCTTAGGAGTGTTAAATTATGCTGACTCACGAATCACTGTTACAGGCTGTCTCTTCAACTATTGAGTCGATCCAACTGCCCGGTTGGGGCGAGCCTCGCGCGGGTAAAGTGCGTGACATTTACTCCCTTGAGGACAACCGCTATCTGCTCATCACCACTGACCGGGTATCGGCGTTTGATCGTGTGTTAGGGACTATCCCCTTTAAGGGCCAGGTTCTCAATCAACTCAGCGCGTGGTGGTTCGAACAAACCTCTGATATTGTCGATAATCACCTGCTCGCTGTACCCGACCCAAATGCGATGATCGTACGGGGGGCCGAGCCGCTCCCGGTTGAGGTGATCGTACGGGGGTATATCACCGGGGTTACCGATACTTCCCTCTGGACACTCTACGAGAACGGCGACCGCCAGCCCTACGGTATCACCCTTCCTGACGGCTTGCAGAAAAACGATCCACTCCCCACCCCCATCATCACGCCGACCACTAAAGCCGAAAAGGGTGCTCACGATCAGCGCCTGACACGCTCCGAGATTCTCGACCAGCAGCTCGTAGAAAAATCGCTGTGGGAACAGGTCGAAGCCGCTGCACTGGCCCTCTTTGCCCGTGGACAGCAAGTCGCGCAGCAGGCGGGGCTGATCCTCGTTGACACCAAATACGAGTTCGGATTGCTCGACGGCAGGCTCATGCTGATCGACGAAGTCCACACGCCGGACTCCAGCCGCTATTGGACGCAAGAATCATACAGCACGGGCGGCGCACCGGAGAACTTCGATAAGGAAGTGCTGCGAAAATGGTTTGCAGCCCAGGGTTATCGCGGTGAGGGCACACCGCCACCCATTACGCCTGACTTCGCGGCCCAGATGGCGGAACTGTATATCACCCTGTTCGAGCGCCTCACCCAACAGACCTTTGAACCGGGGACACAACCCGCCACCGAACGCATCATGCAGAACGTCAACTCTATTGCCCTTAAGTCTTAGAACTGTCGAAGCGAGAAGCAAAAGGGAGTCACAAAATGCCGCCACTGGTACCAATCATTATGGGGTCACGCAGCGACCTCGGCCACTGTCAAAAGATCGCTGCCGCACTGCGCGATCTGGGAATCGAGTCAGAGCTAAGAATCGGGTCAGCACATAAGACACCGGAGTATGTGCTAGAAATCCTGGCCGCTTATGAAGCCGATCCACGCCCGAAGGTGTATATCACCGTCGCCGGGCGCTCGAATGCCCTGAGCGGGTTTGTCGATGCTTCCGTCACCGCCCCGGTGATTGCCTGCCCGCCGCCCTCTGATCGTTTTGGTGGAGCCGACCTGTACTCTTCGATCAGGATGCCGGGCGGCGTGGCTCCGGCACTGGTTCTCGAACCGACAGGGGCAGCGTTGTTGGCTGCCAAGATTCTCGCCTTAACCGAACCATCCATTGTGGAAGATATCACGGCGCTTCAAGATGGTAACCGGCAAAAAATCATCGCTGATGACAAAGAAGCACAACATCATGGAGGGGAATTATGATCTCTGAGCACTTAGACGACGACCATCCTCGCGAGGCGTGCGGCGTTTTTGGCGTCTACGCACCAGGACGCGACGTTGCCCGTCTCGCCTTCTTTGCACTTTATGCGCTTCAACATCGTGGACAGGAGAGCACCGGGATCGCCACCTGTGATGGGCAGGCGGCATATGTTCATAAGTCGATGGGCCTTGTTTCACAGGTCTATAATGAAGATAACCTCTTACCCTTAAAGGGTCACATGGCTATCGGACACAATCGCTACTCGACCACCGGCTCATCGCATATCCGCAACGCCCAGCCCTATCTGATCGAAACGATGTATGGCCCACTCGGTGTTGCCCATAACGGCAACCTGACAAATGCTTCCGAACTACGCAGCCAGCTCCTCGGACGTGGAGTCGGTCTCTCAACAACGACCGACAGCGAACTTATCACCCAGATATTAGCGGCTCCATCAACGGTCTGGTCATCCCATTTCAAACCAAACGGCTCAGGCGATGACTGCTGGATCGACCGCATCCGGGCGTTTATGGCCGTCTCTGAAGGTGCTTACTCCCTTACCATCATTACTCGCGATGCCATCTATGCTGTCCGCGATCCGCGAGGGATGCGTCCACTCAGCATTGGCCGCCTGGAACAGGGTTATGTCATTGCTTCCGAAACCTGCGCTCTGAACACCATCAATGCCCATTTCATCCGTGATGTTGCACCGGGCGAGATTGTCCGCCTTGACGAGGCAGGCATTACGTCATTTGAGGGCTGCCCACAGGAAAAGCACACCCTGTGTGTATTCGAGTATATCTACTTCGCCCGCCCTGATTCGCAGCTTGATGGGCAGGTGATTCACCAGGCCCGCCAACGGATGGGCCGCCAGTTAGCCCGCGAAGCTCCCGTCGAAGCCGATCTTGTAATCGGTGTCCCGGATTCGGCGATCCCGTCAGCTATTGGTTTCAGCCTGGAGTCAGGCATCCCCTACAACGAGGGGCTGACCAAGAATCGCTATATTGGCCGGACCTTCATCCAACCGGATGATCGACTCCGCCAGCAGGGTGTCAGCCTCAAGTTCAACACCCTCACCGAGAATCTATGTGGTAAGCGCGTTGTCCTGGTCGATGATTCTATTGTGCGCGGTAACACCTCTGGCCCCCTTGTTCAACTGGTCAGGGATGCCGGAGCCGCCGAAGTCCATGTCCGGGTCTGCTCGCCACCCATTCGCCACCCCTGTTTCATGGGGATCGATATGGCAACTTATACAGAGTTGATCGCCCATCGACTTGATGTAGAGGGTATCAAAAAACACATTGGGGCTGATTCACTTCACTACCTGAGCCTTGATGGTATGCTCGGTGCCATTTGCCAGCACCGGACAACAGCTTACTGCACAGCCTGTTTCACGGGGATGTATCCGATCTCTATCCCTGTTTGGTTGTTCGAGGATGATCGGGACAAGCTGCACTTTGAAGAGGTATGGGGGATATGAACCAGAAAAACGTTTTGATTATCGGTTCCGGTGGGCGAGAACACGCTATAGCCTGGGCGCTGGCCCGTTCGCCCCAGGTTGAGCAGGTCTTTGTTGCACCGGGCAATGCCGGGACAAACTGGCCCGCCAACCCGGATCCGGCAGGGTTGCAGCCGTGTGCTGCATCGACGAATGTTCCGATTGCCGTTGATAACTTCCCGTCCCTGATCGACTTTGCGACATGCAGCCAGATCGACCTGACAGTTATCGGCCCCGAAGTGCCGCTCGTGTTGGGTATCGTCGACGCGTTTCAAGAGGCCAGGCTGCCGGTTTTCGGCCCGGTACAGGCCGCCGCTCAACTCGAAGGGTCCAAACAGTTTGCCAAAGACTTTATGGCAGAAAACAACATCCCCACCGCCAATTACCGGGTCTTTACCGAATACGACGCCGCGCTTGAGTACGCACAATCGAAAGGCGGTCCGCTTGTCGTAAAGGCCAGCGGGCTGGCTGCCGGAAAAGGCGTGCTGGTCTGTGACACACTGGAAGAAGTCGAAGCAGCACTGTCCCAGGTATTGATCCAGCGAGCATTCGGCAGCGCTGGTGACCTGGTTGTCCTGGAAGAATGCCTGGTCGGGCCAGAGGTATCACTGCTCGCTTTTTCGGACGGCAAGACCGTCATCCCGATGCCGCCCGTTCGCGATCACAAACGCGCCTACGACAACGACCAAGGCCCCAATACTGGTGGGATGGGCGTTTTTACCCACCCGCCCGATGTTTCTGCCGAGGATATCGAGGAGATTGTCCAGACTGTCCTTCAGCCCGCCATCGATGGTATGGCCGCACAGGGCACACCTTATGTCGGCGTGCTCTACGCAGGCATGATCGATACCCCCGCCGGCTGGCAAACGCTCGAATTTAACTGCCGCTTTGGTGATCCCGAAACGCAGGTGATCTTACCCTTACTGGAAACCGACCTGTTTGAGATACTGCTCGCCTGTATTGAAGGGCGGCTCAACGACATCACGGTCGATTGGAAACCGGGAGCCTGTGCCTCGGTTGTGCTCGCCTCGCCCGGCTACCCGGCTGATTATCCAAAGGGTCTTCCGATTACCGGCCTGGAAAACCTGGATCAACAAGAATCGGTGATCGCCTTCCATGCGGGAACGGCCCGTCAGAACGGCCAGATTGTCACCGCCGGGGGCCGCGTATTGGGGATCACTGCACTGGGCAGCGATCTACCCACTGCAATCAACAACGCGTATGAGGCAATCCCTGCTGTCCACTTTGAGGATATGCATTACCGGCGCGATATCGGAGCAAGACATTGACTACAAAAAACAACTACGCCGCCGCCGGGGTTGATATCGCCGAGGGACAACGTGCTCTCGATTTGATGAAACACGCCGTCGCGGCGACTTATACGCCAGAAGTTCTCTCTGAGACAGGCAGCTTTGGCGGCCTTTATGATGCTCTCGGCCTGCTCAGGTCGAAGGGACACCCGGTACTTGTTGCGTCCACCGATGGTGTTGGCACCAAGACTAAAGTCGCAGCCCGGCTAAACCGTTGGGATACCATTGGTCAGGATATTGTCAATCACTGCATTAACGATATCCTGGTGCAGGGGGCCCGTCCTCTATTTTTCCTTGATTATGTCGCCAGCTCTAAACTCAAAGCCGAGCAGATCGCCGCGATAGTCAGCGGTGCAGCCACTGCCTGCCGAGCAGCAGGCTGCGTCCTCCTTGGCGGTGAAACTGCTGAAATGCCGGGCGTATACGAACCCGGCCAGATTGATCTGGTGGGCACAATCGTTGGGGTGGTCGATCACGAGCAGTTGATCACCGGCAAAGCCATCCAACCCAGCGACACGATCCTCGCGCTGCCCGGTGTTGGTTTGCACACCAACGGCTTTACCCTCGCCCGCACCGTACTTGATGATCTTGACTGGGAAACGCCCCGCCCTGAATCAGGTCAATCTATAGGCGAAGCCCTGCTGACCGTCCATCCTTCTTATCTCGAACCCGTTCAGGCACTCTGGCAAGCCGGGGTCGATGTACGAGGACTGGCCCACATCACCGGCGGTGGTGTTTACGATAATCTGCCGCGTATCCTACCTGCCGGACTTGGCGCCACCATTGAGCGCGGCACATGGCCTGAGCCGCCGATCTTCTCCCTGATCCAGCAGCGCGGTGATATCGACAATCGCGAGATGTTTCATGTATTCAACATGGGCCTGGGAATGCTTGTCATCATCCCCCAGGAAGACACCCCGGCAGCACAGGCGATACTTGGCGACGGAGCAAACATCGTAGGGCAGATTGTCGATGGCCTGGATGGTGTCGAAATCCGTAATCTGAGTCGAGGGTAATTCTATGCGCCTTGTTGTGATGATCTCCGGATCAGGAACTAATTTGCAAGCCATCATCGACGCCATCGCCGAGGGCCATCTCGACGCTGAAATTGCCCTGGTCGTCTCCAATTGCAAAGCAGCTTATGGACTCCAGCGCGCCGAGGCTGTCGGGATTCCCCGGCTGTATTTCCCGATGAAACCTTATCGAGAAGCAGGAAAGCCCCGCGAAGAGTATGATGCCGATCTCGCCGACCTGATCGCCGCTTATCAACCCGAATTGATCGTACTGGCAGGCTGGATGCATATCCTTTCCCCTACTTTTCTGGAACGCTTCCCCCACCGGGTGATCAATCTCCACCCGGCGCTGCCTGGAACCTTCGCCGGAACCGATGGAATCAAGCGCACTTACGAAGCCTATCAGCATGGCGAGGTCGCTCACGGCGGCTGCATGATCCACTATGTCATCCCCGAAGTTGATGCAGGCGAGGTGATCATTCAGGAGATTGTTCCCATCGAGCCCAACGATTCACTTGAGCAGTTTGAAGAGCGTATCCATGAGGCCGAACACGGAATTATTGTCGAGGCCATCAAACGACTACACGAAAATCGATAAGTAACACATATTGCCTTGACTAAGACGGTAGAGGATGATTATAAAAAGCCGTGTTTATGTTTGTTCCTAAAACACTTTACGGGCGCGAGCCGATCAGCATGTGTATACCCGTCACTGCCTCCTCCCCAAACAGCCAATAACTGATAGAGAGGAGACAGTGACGATGTCACCCGGCCCAAGAGTGGGAGAGCCCTTAGTATTCCAGATGCTGACTCTTCAGCACACGTCCACGGAAAACGTAATACGACCAACCCTGGTAAATCAGTACGATGGGCACAAAAATAGCTGCCACAATCGTCATGGCCTTGAGCGTATATGGGCTGGAAGACGCATTGTTGATCGTCAGTGACCAATCCGGGTTGAGAGCGCTAACCATCACACGGGGGTACAATCCGCGAAATACCGTGATGACCGTCATGATGATTCCCAACCCGGTGGAGACAAACGCCCAACCATGTCGCCGGGCCCGCACCAGCAGACCGGTTGCAATCAATGCCAGTCCGGCGGCCAACGCTGTCAATCCTGGATTGACCCCTAAGCGGGCAAACAGATCGGTGTAGAAGTAGCTGAGAACAACCAGCAGAGCCACAACACCCACTGTCGGCCAGGAGAGAACACTGGCTACAGTATGTGCTCGCTCTGCGATCTCCGGGTCGGCCTTTAGGGTCAGATAGAGCGCACCATGCAAGGTGAAGACGCTCAATGTCACCAACCCACCAACCACCGTGTACAGGCTCAACAGCGAGAAAAAGTTACCTGTGAATTGGAAATCCGCGTTGATCGGTACACCTTTGAGAAGATTAGCGATCGCTACTCCCCACAACAGGGCCGGGACGGCGCTCCCGCCGAAGATGGCCCAATCCCAAAAGCTGCGCCAGCGTGGATCTTTTACCTTGCTGCGAAACTCAAAACCCACCCCACGAAGCATTAAAGCAAACAACATCAGCACTAATGCCAGGTAAAAGCCGCTGAACAGTGTAGCATACCATTCCGGGAAAGCGGCGAATATCGCCCCTCCGGCGGTGAGCACCCATACTTCGTTACCGTCCCAGAAAGGGCCAATGGTGTTGATGATTGCGCGGCGTTCGTTGTCATCCTTGCCTAAAAACGGCAGCAAGATACCCACACCATAGTCAAAGCCCTCCAGGAAAAAGAACCCAATAAATAGGACAGCGATCAAAATGAACCAAACCGTGTTTAATGTGATACCCATCTTTAATTGCTCCTGTTACTTTGCTGGAGCCTGAACCAGCAGGCTGCCTGATTCATCTTGCAGTTCGTCTACCTTGAGATCGGCTTCCGGGTGTGCATACCTGTGCAGCAGGTATACATCAGCTGCCACCAATCCGCCGGTGAGCAGCGTGAAGCCGATCAATGAGAACAACAAGCTGCCAAACGACACGTTTGGTGAAATTGCTTTATCAATCGTCATGAGGCCAAACACGATCCAGGGCTGGCGACCCAGCTCTGCCAATAGCCAGCCGGTTGTGTTGGCGATGTACGGCAGGAATAATGCAAACATCAGTACGTTCAGGAAACGGGGTTTCGGCTCGAATTTCTTGGCGTTCACAGAGAAGATTGCCATGATAGCCAGGACCAGCATCAAGAAGCCTGCACCGACCATAATGCGGAAGGTCCAGTAGCTCAATGCGACGGGGGGCACATAATTACCAGGGCCGTATTCGGCCTCATAGCGTGCCTGTATGTCGTTGATGCCCTCAATCTCGCAGTTGAGATTATTGCACGCCAGCAGGCTCAACAGGCGGGGGACACGTATCGCAAAGACATCACGCCGTTCGGCCTCATTACCAACCGTAAACAGCGACATTGAGGCCGGGCCTTCATTTTCCCACAGCGCCTCGGCAGCAGCCATCTTCATCGGCTGAACTTTGACCATGTGCTGGGCCTGGGTATGCCCGACAACGATCACCGCCAGGGTTGCGATAACAGACACAATCGCCCCGATGCGGAATGAACGTTTCATCATGTCGCGGCCTTCCTCGTCATCCTGCGAGCGGCGCAGCAAGTGCCAGGCACTGATACCCAGTACAAAGAAGCTGGCTGTTGCCAACCCTGCCGTGAACACATGTGGGAACTGCACCCACACATGCGGGTTAAAGAGAATATCGAAAAAGTTGATGAGTTCCGCACGGCCATTGTTAATCGTAAAACCAACAGGCTCCTGCATAAAGCTGTTGGCGATCAGAATCCACAGGGCTGACAGGTTGGAGCCAATAGCAACCAGCCAGATCATTGCAAGGTGCACCCGCTTGGGCAGTCGATCCCAGCCAAAGATCCAGACTCCCAGCATGGTTGATTCCAGGAAGAAGGCCAGCAAGGCTTCTATCGCCAGCGGCACACCAAAGATATCACCCGTGAAGCGAGAATATTCCGACCAGTTCAGACCGAACTGGAACTCCATCACAATGCCGGTGACGACGCCCAGTGCAAAGTTGATCAGGAACAGCTTGCCCCAGAACTTAGTCATGTGTTTGTAGACATCATTGCCGGTATTGACATAGGCCGTCTGCATGATGGCAACCAATACAGATAGGCCCAACGTCAATGGCACAAAGAAGAAGTGATACACGGTTGTGATCGTAAATTGCAACCGCGCCAGAAGAAGTGTATTCATTAGTTATCCTCCGTACGTTTGATGGGTGATACTTTTCACCCAGGTGAATAAATACGCCCCCAAATATGTCATTTGCCCAAGAACAAAGCTCCTAAAGGAGATTGCCGCGATGAGCTGCTGCTAACTGCCTCAGCCATGGCCTCTCCCAAAGTGGACTAATCTGCGCATATTGCTCACTTTTCCCCAGATCACAACGACCCGCCGAAGCGGGTCGTTAGTAGTGTACTGAAGGTTATTTGGTGCTATTTTATACATTGCTCCGATGAATGAATCAGGTCACTCAAACTGATAGAGGCCAGATACTCCTCTATTGTATTTTGCAGCCCAACCCACAGTGGGCAGGCTACACACTCAGAATAGCGCTCACATTGAACCGGATCGCGCGAACAGGTATTCACGCTGATATTCCCTTCAAGTGCCAGTAGGATATCCAGGATGGAAATGTGGTCGGCCTGTCGGGCAAGTGCGATTCCGCCCTCGCTCCCACGATAAGTATGTATCAGTTCCGCCTGCGACAATCGGCCCACAATCTTAGCCAGGTAACTTTCCGGGATTTCTTGATGGCTGGCAACATCCTTCGTAGCCAGGCGATTTCCTACCGGCTGCTCTGCTAATGCCAGCATTGCCCTGAGACCATATTCTGCCTGCCGGTTGATTTGCCACATCTCATCTACTAACCGTGGATGTCTTAAGGATAAACATACGGGATGGTTTGTCGGTGGTCAGGCGGCTGCCGGGCCAGTTCGTTTCCCCTGGCGATGAGGGCATCCAATGTAGCTTCTTCTAATAGTTGGGTAAAGCTGGTTTGTATCTGTCCCCAGAATTCATGTCCGGGACAAGCTGTATCGCGCGGACATTCTGCTGGTTGCAGCAAACAAATATTCAGGCAGATTGGACCATCAACAGCCTCGATAATCTGCCGCATGTTGATCAAGTTGGCCGATCTACTAATTGCCAGACCACCGGTTGAACCTTTGTAAGTGCGTACCAGACCAGACTTGGTCAAGTCAGCAATAATTTTATGAAGGAAGGACTTGGACACATCTGTCCGATCGGAAAGGTCGCTGCTGGAGATCAAGACTCCTTCAGGCTGGTTACCCAGTTCCAACATCACACGGACAGCATAATCTGCCCGGCGAGAAATTTGCAGCATAATAATTACCTTTGTTGGTATAGTGGAGTTATTTAGTCAACTATCATGGTATAGTGAATCATCAATGGCATATACTGACATATGTCATGTGATCCATGTGATAAATGTCACATAGGGATGATTTGTGCCCAGCTTGGGTTTGATAA
>JBNKDD010000198.1:3507-10524 GCA_050288085.1 Anaerolineae bacterium | reverse complement strand
TAACCTGACCAGCCTGGACTTATCTATCAACCAGTTCCGCAGCTTGCCACCAGTAATTGAGAAGCTGACGGCCTTAACCAAGCTGAATTTAACAGGCAACCAGTTGAGCAGTCTGCCGCCGGAGATTGAAAAATTAACAAGCTTGACTGAGTTGACCTTAACGAACAACCAATTGAGCAATCTGCCCCCGGAGATCGGTCGATTGACCAGCCTGACGCGCCTGGACGTATTGGGCAATCAAGTGAGTAGTCTACCTCCGGAGATCGGCCAATTGGCTGATTTGACCACGTTGATCCTAAAAGACAATCAACTGAGTGCTTTGCCGCCACAGATCGGTCAATTGACTGCCCTGACCATGCTAGAGATACCCAACAACCAACTGATCTCACTGCCACCAGAAATCGGAGAACTGCCTGTTCTGAATTGGTTAGGCATATCCGGTAATCAACTGAGTTTCCTGCCCCCGGAGATCGGTCAACTGAAAAGCCTGACCGCGTTGAGCGCAGCCGACAACCAACTCAGCGAATTACCACCGGAGATAGGGCAATTGATCCTGTCCTGGCTAATCTTATCTAACAACCAGTTGAGCAACTTGCCCCCGGAAATCAGTCAACTGACAAACCTGAAGCATCTGGACATAGCCGGTAATCAATTGGACAGCCTGCCCCCTGAGATCAAATCTTTGAAGACCCAGTTGCTTGACCTGGATTTGCGCGGCAACCCCCTCCCGATCCCCTCAGAAATCCTGGAGAAGACAGATGAGCCGTTGGTGATTCTGGACTACTATTTTGATAATGTAGCGGGTTAACCACCGGAGAGCAGGCACATGGATCGGGATGAACTGCTGAGAATAATCGAAGAGGTGAAGCAAAGCGGCACAAAGTGGCTTGATCTATCGTGGAAAAATATCACTGAACTGCCGCCAGAAATTGGCCAATTAACGGACCTAACCAGGCTGAATCTTTCGGGTAACCAGTTGAGCGAACTTCCACCAGAGATTGGACAACTAACCAACCTGACCGATCTGACCTTATTCGAAACTCAACTGAAGACTCTACCCTCGCAGATTGACCAGCTAACCAACCTGACTGATTTGGATATAGCCAACGCCTCTTTAAACAGCCTGCCACCAGAAATCGGACAACTAACCGCCCTAACCAATTTGGGCTTAGAAGGTAATGAACTGGAAACACTGCCGCCGGAGATCGGTCAGCTATCCAATCTGACCATTTTGTATTTAGAAAGTAATAAGCTAAAAACACTACCGTCGGAGATCGGTCAGCTGACCAATCTAATTGAATTGAGCATAGCCAACAACCAACTCGACGAACTGCCGTCAGAAATCTGGCAGTTAACTAACCTGAAACAGTTAGAAGCATTTCGTAACCAACTTAGGGAATTGTCGCCGGGAATTGGACAATCAGCCAAGCTCCAGGTATTGCGTTTATCTCACAACCTTCTACCAGAGCTACCTTCAGAGATCGGCAAATTATCCGAACTGACCATGTTGATCGCGTATGGAACTGCCTAAGAGATTTGCCGCCGGAGATTAAAGCGTTGACTGGGCTAGAATGGTTGGATTTACGCGGCAACTTTCTTCCAATCCCAAAGGAAATCTTGGATAAGCGGGACGAACCCTTTACGATTCTGGACTACTATTTTGACAACGTGGCGGGTTAAACCCCAGGGAGCAAGCAGATGGATCGGGATGAACTGCTGCGAATAATCGAAGAGGCGAGGCAAAGCGGTGCTACCAGGCTTAATTTATCAGAGCAAGGTATTAGTGAACTGCCACCCGAAATCGGGCAGTTGTCCGCCTTGACAGTGTTGAATTTATCCAAAAATCAATTGACTGAACTGCCGTCGGGATTCGGAAAGCTTTCCGCCTTGAAGGTCTTGACTTTGTCACGCAACCAATTGACGGTTCTGCCACCAGAGGTTGGTCAACTCTCCAACCTTAAATGGCTTGTATTGAATAATAACCCACTGAAGGAACTACCAGCCGAGATCGGTCAACTATCCAACCTGGGCTTGTTATTCTTGTCCGATAATCAATTGACCGAACTACCGCCTGAGATCGGGCAATTATCCACCCTAACCTGGCTAGACCTGACAGGTAACCAACTAAGCCAACTGCCGCCTGAGATCGGACAACTGACCACCGTAGAATTGTTGCGTCTGGCAAATAACCAACTGAGCGAGCTGCCGCCACAGATTGGACATTTGTCAGCCCTGACCAGTTTAGCCTTAATCAACAATAAACTGAGCGAGCTGCCACTGGAGATCTGGCAGCTATCCAGAGTGCGTTCATTGTTCTTAACCGCTAATCAATTGAACAAGCTGCCGCCGGAGATCGGCCAGCTGACTGCTTTGGATACATTGGAAATATCGGGTAACCAATTGAGTGAATTACCACCAGCGATCAAAGCCCTGACCAATTTGAACATACTGGGTTTGCATGGCAATCCTCTGCCTATTCCCCAAGAAATCCTGGATAGGAGGCATGAGCCATCGGTGATATTGGATTACTATTTCGAGAATGTGGCGGGTTAAATCTCATGGATCGATACGAACTACTGAGAATAATTAAAAAGGCGAAGCGGAAGAACTGGACAGAGCTGGACTTATCGAATTGTAAAATCACCAAATTGCCACCGGAGATTGGACAGTTAACCGACCTGACAAAGTTGGATTTGACATACAATCGCCTGAAAGATCTGCCACCAGAGATTGGACAACTGACCAATCTGACCACGCTGAACCTGGCTGAGAATCAACTGAGCGACCTGCCACCAGAAATTGGGCAACTGATCAATCTGAAATTTTTGAGCTTTCGGGATAATCCTTTAAGCAACCTGCCACCGGAGATTGGAAATCTGACCGCTTTGACCACATTGGATTTAGAATTCTGCCAGTTTAGGGAATTACCATCAGAGATTGGGAACCTGATCGCTTTGACTACATTGGATATCGCGTTTAACTCCCTGGTAAAATTGCCGCCAGAAATTGGAAACTTGACTGCCTTGACCAGATTGTACTTAGATGAAAATCAATTGAGTGCTCTACCGCCTGAAATGAAAAAACTTACCCGGTTGGAATGGCTGAGTTTGGATTGCAACCCTCTGCCAATCCCCTTTGAAATCCTGGGAGATGCAGAGCAGCCCTCTGAATTTCTGGATTACTATTTTGACAACGTAGCAAGCTGATCCTCTAGTCCTGTCTCTTTGCCCTGATCGGATGTAAAATCACGGCATGATACCCTCACCAATATTAATGATTCGTATCCTGGCCTACCTGATCGTCGAGGCAGCCATCTTTCTGATCGGCCTGCGGCTGGCGACTCTCCCCGGCAAGCGCGAGGAAATCGCCTGGGAAGTGAAGATTGTGCTGGGATTGTTCACGGCTTTCTTCCTGAAGTCGAGCCTCGCATTTGTCTTCACCGTCCTTAAGCTCAACCAACCACTGCCCTATCTGATTGTGTCGCTGGTCGGGTTGATCTCGGCTTACCAATTCCGGCCCCGGCTGCTGTGGGATGACTTAAGAGATTTGTACAAACCGTTGAGCCGCCTGGGCCGCACCGAGACGTTGTTGGTGGTTGTCGCGGCGATCTTCTTGCTGCCGGTGTTGGCAAGCTCCATCCGCCCCACGCAGGAAACCGACTCGCTGTTTGTCGTCAACCCGATGATCGATTGGCTCAAGGGACAGGCCACGCCTTACACGTCTTACCTGTTCGGCTATACCGGCTACTGGGAACTGACCTTCATCCCGGCGATGGGCATTGTCGGCACCGATCAATTATTGTGGTTTAACTCCCTGCTGGCTGTGTTGGGGGTAGGGCTGGCCCAGTTCGCCCTGGCCCGCCAGATCGGGTTGGATGCGCCGCTGGCCTTTTTGTTGTCTGCTGCCGGAATCGCTATCAAGTTCTACTGGGTCGATACCTCCGGCGTGGCGAGTTATAAGAATGATATGCTCCAGGCTGGCGGCTTTTTGCTGCTGTGTACCGGCGGATTGCGCCTGCTTCGCGGCAAGCTGACCCCGATCACTGGCCTGCTGCTGGCACACGGCCTGATCGCGGCCTCCGCCAAATATGGGGGGATGATCACCGCCATTGCCGAGTTGATGCTGATGGCAGCCTTCTCGATCCGGGTGCTGTGGAAGGCCCGCCGGTCCGTCCTGATCTGGGGTGGGCTGACGGCGGTCGGTGTGATGTTGAGCACCGGCTGGTATTACATCCGCAACTGGGTTGCCTACGATAACCCGCTCTACCCGGTGGCGATTGTGATCCCCGGTCTGGTCAATTTTCCGGGTATGATGCTCCTCGAAGGCACGGCCATCACCGAAAACCTGTCCGACCCTGACCTGTGGCGGGCGCTGTCGAATGCCTTTTACGTGGGCGGGATCGCGCTGCCGGTTAGCGTTGTGGCTGGAGTCACCCTGATCGGCCTGATGGGGATCGTCGCCCTGCTCGACCGGGTGCTGCGGAAGCGTCCGCCGGTCTTTTCCCAGTTTTCCAGGCCGCTGTGGTTCCTGGCGGCTTTTACCTCGGTGGGGCTGATTTTATTTGCGCGGACCTTCTGGACGGCGGGAGCCGGTTATGGCGATTATGCTTCCTTGTTCCGGCTTAACAGCCTGCGCTACGCCTCGGCCTGGATACTGCTGGCCGAAACGCTGATTCTCGCTCTGCTCACCCGCACGGGCATCGATGAGCGGGTGCTGCTGATCCTGCCTGCGCTGGTGTTGGGGAGTCGATTGCAGCATCTCTATGAGCACGAGATCAGCGCCGCATCGAATGCGCCTTATTACAGCATGGGGCCGGTAGCAGCCTGCATCGGCTTGTGCCTGTTCCTGCTGGTGACCAGCCAATACCGTCACTGGCGTCCTGCCCTGGCCCTGATCGGCGTGACACTCGGAATCATGGCTTCCCCGGTGATCTTCGAGCGCAACCGTGAGCATTGGATACCGCAGTGGGAACCGGCCTGGTCACGCTTTGTTGGGGCAGAGCCATCCGAGATCGGGTTGTTTTACACCAACTCGCGGGAGGAAAGCCTGCCGATGACCCTGCCGATCGTCGGGCGATCTTTCCAGCACCGGGTGATACTGATCGCCGAAACCGACCTGGACGCCGGATCACCGCCCACACCGCCGGTCATTGTGCGGTTGGGCAATATCTACCTGCCGCCCGATGACGACGCGATCATCCGCGATGTAGAACGCCTCGAAGCGCTGGGCTATCAGGTTGATCTGCTGGATGATTATGTGGTGATCATGACGAGGGGGGTGGATGAATCCTAAAAGGTAAGTGTATGAACCTTGTTTTTTGTCTCAGGGAACTTTCTGTCACCTGGTTATTCTCACTCTAGAAAGAAGGTTGGGGAAAGAGCGCCGAACATCTCGTTGGCACAACTGTTCACAATCAGAGGCTGTAGCATATTGGATTCTGCCGCTTATTGTGTTTATCAAAATCTTTTCAGTTTTACCAGACTTCATTTCCATCAGACAGGCAGTCTGGGTAGCCAGTCGTCTAAGATTATTTATTTTGCTGGAGCAGATCATTCTTGAAAACTCCGCGCCTTTGATGGGGCTGAGTCTTTCATCCAGGATGGGTTCTATTTCTGAAAGGTTCCCATCGGCATAGGCTAAAACAAAATCCATTGCCTGTTTGGTCACACCTGCGTGAAGTAATCTGGCAGCTACAAGTAGTACAGCCACCAGGATAAAAACTAACCCTAATCTGATAAGTGTAGACTTTTCTGTTTTCATGTTTCGCTCCCTGCCTGTGCTGCTCTGAGAAGAGCAAACCTGAAATAGGTAGTGACCATTGGGATAGTGTGTTCGCCATTTTAAACCACTTTAATATAGTGGACAATTGCTCAGGATAGCCAGCCAACATCGAACCTACTTTTAAGGAAGGTTATATGAACGGCAGACAGCGTATTCTCACCGCCCTGGATGTGCAGCAGCCCGACCGGGTGCCGGTCTGGGGTCATGCGTGATCAACGAGGCGGCTCCGGACGGCGGGGATATCCTGTGCTCGTCGAATTCGATCCATTGAGCATAGAGATATACCAGGTGTTGATACAACTTCTTTAGTGGTTGAGGTTGGGCCGGATATACTAAAAAGTTTCACCATGGTTTTTAGATCTAATGGTCAGTTTGATATGGATTATATTTGAGAACGTGACGGAGAATCTGAAGTTGCATCCCACTTTGAATTCATTTCTTCACCGGATGAGATAGTACCGAAGCTTGGCCCTCACATTGAGGATTGGTTAAAAGGGCTTTGATAAGAACTAGGCTAAATGTCTTCCCATTCATCGGAGTTTCAGTGATTTACTGAGCCGCATCGACGAGCTGAATATCATACTGTTCCTGGGCAGATTCAACTTCCCCCAGGTGATCACTTGCCCACCGGCAAATCGCAGACAGCGGCTCCAGCAGGGTGTTCCCTAAATCGGTTGGTGTGTAGACCACTTTTGGTGGGATCACCGGGTAGGCTTTGCGATCAACCAGCCCGTTCCGCTCCAACTCCCGTAGGGTCTGGGTGAGCATCTTAGGAGAGATACCTTCAATATGATTCTGAAGCTGCCCGAATCGCCGTACGCCGTTGAACAGGGCGGCCATCACCAGCATCGTCCATTTGTTGGCTAACAGTCCTAATACAGCCCTTGTCCCACACGCCTCATTGAATATATCCGGGACAATCTCCTGGTCTTTTTCCACTGGTTAATATCCTTTTGGTAAGTAGGTCACATAAAAGTGCGTACTATACATGGCTGGCGGAATCTTATATTCTGTTCAATGAAAGATTATTCTACACCTTGGACAGGATAAATGTCATGAAGCTGTATTTGATGCAAACCGCCTTGTATTTCGATGGAAAACATCGCGCTCCCTTTGCGGCTTATCTGATCCAGACCGGCGACGGTAAAAATGTGCTGGTCGATACCGGCGTTGATGATAACTGCATTGCCCGCGAAGACTACTTTTTACGGAGTCCAGAACAGGAGTTACTCAGCC
>JBNKDD010000198.1:0-3497 GCA_050288085.1 Anaerolineae bacterium | reverse complement strand
TAGGCTTAACCCCCGCCGACATCGATTATGTCGTTTGCTCCCACTTTGATGAAGACCATTGCGGCGGCAATCGCCTTCTTACCGAGGCCGAGTTGGTCGTCCAGCAGTCTCACTATGAGCTGGCCCGGTCAGGTCGTGAAGAACGGTTTGAAATGTGTCGATCCTGCTGGGATGTGCCCGGACTGAATTACCGGTTTATCAGTGGTGATTGTGAACTCTTGCCCGGCATCGAACTGCTGGTGACCGATGGGCATGTCACCGGACATCAGTCGGTGCTGGTCCGGCTGCCCAATACCGGGCCGGTTTTGCTGGCAATTGATGCGATCCGCGATGGAGATATGCTCAAGCCCGGCGTAAACCCTGCCGCAGTTTCCATGTTTGATATGGACGATGACAAACTGGTAGCAGGCGTGGAAAAACTCAAAGGCATTATCCAGCGCGAAGGCGTACAGCTCACCGTTTTCGGGCATGACTGGCGCTGCTGGTCAAGCTGTCGCCAATCCCCAGAGTTTTATGATTAATCAGACAGGCTGCTCTCATCAAGCATGTGGATTCCATAGCGAACTATCATTCTGAATTATCATCAACGCGGCTGCCGGAAGAACTGTTCCCAGACCAGGGCATAGAAAGGTGCCCACATCGTATAGACGTGGGCGGTATTCATGCCGCTTGTCCTATTTACACCAGCACGTTTTGAATGACCATCATCAGCAAAAAGCCGGATATCCCGGCAACGCCGGTCGACAGACGTTGCTCTTCGCCACCCAGGCTCTCTGGGATCATCTCGCTGATAACCAGGAAGATCATCGCTCCTGCCGCAAATCCGAAGGCGTAGGGCAGAATGGGGCGGAAAACCAGCACCGCAAGGTAGGCGGGCACCGCAGCAATGAGCTGTGGAACGCCTGAAAAGATCGCCCAGGCGACACACTTCCATCCGCTGACCCCTTCGGCTCGCAGCGGCAGCGCCACGGCCAACCCTTCCGGGATATTGTGGATGGCAATGGCAACGGCCATGATAATTCCCAGCCGCGCTTCACCAGAACCGTAAGCTACACCAATTGCTAGCCCTTCCGGGAAGCTGTGAATGAAGAGTGTGACCAGTATAAGGATGATACGCCGTGCCCCTACTTCGGACATTCCATCAATTTTAAACTCGTGGTTATCCAGCCCCATCGACGTGAGGACCATCAATGCCGTTCCGGCAGCAATGCCAATAGCAACTGGCGTAAATCCACCATCTGTTACACCGGGCATGATCAGATTGAAAACGGATGCTGACAGCATCAATCCGCCTGAAACCGCCCATCCCAACTGGTTGATTTTCCGAGGCAAGTCGCGGGTGAAGACAAAAGGCAAAGCGCCTAACCCATTCGATAACACGGTGACGGTGGTCGTGAGTATCATTTCGAGGAATACAGTCATCCTGATACCTCCTCATATTCACCCTGGCTTTGTAGGATGGCCCGTTCTTCGACCGCCTCCAGCACAGCCAGTCGGCTCAGCGTTTCATATACCATCGACCGTGGAATGTTAGAGGTTTTGCTGATCTGATAACCTGTGGCGGGGTTATCGTCTAACAGGGCCAGGTAGACTTTGGCCTCGTACTCGGTGAAACCTGTTTTGTTTAATGCGCCAAGTAAATCCATACAACGCCCTAGTGATTTATAAAATAACTACTAGTGATAATTTAAATCACTAACGATATTTTGTCAACCAATATCGGTCAATTGATGGCTATTTGAAGAAGTGCGACACGATGGCGTTTATTGGCGGATGCTGGGGTGCGTTTTAATCAACCAGCGGAGTTTTATCACGGTCTAAAGTGGTATCATCCCAGGATGCCGGATCATTTAGTGGTTCCAGGTGAGTAAACACGGTGATGTGCGGCAGGGTGAGGCGAAGGTCAGCTTCGATCCGTTCCAGGAGATCGTGACCGTGCTGGACTGTCCATGTGCCGGGAACCAGCACATGAAATGATACAAAGCGGCGTGCCCCTGCCTGACGGGTGCGAAGGGCGTGGTATTGTACGCCGCCGCTTTGAGTATGGTGTTCCAGTACACGTCGTATCGTGTCTTGCTCTTCAACCGGTAATGCAGTGTCCATCAGTCCCAGCACCGACTGACGCACAATGTGAACCCCTGACCAGATGATATTAGCGGCGACAATCAATGCAATAATAGGGTCGAACTGCTCCCAGCCGGTTAAGGCGACTATACCAACGCCGACCAATACTCCCCCCGATGTCCAGACATCAGTCATCAAGTGTCGCGCGTTGGACTCAAGCGTGATTGATTGATGGGCTTTACCGGCTCGCCGCAAGACAAGGGCAACGCCCAGGTTTACCAGGGAGGCCACGACCGAAACGCCTAATCCCAGCCCAACTTGTTCCAGCGGTTTCGGCGTCATAAGCCGTTGAACCGCCGCTGCCCCGATGCTCACAGCCGCCACCAGGATCAATGTTCCTTCGACGCCACTTGAAAAGTATTCGGCCTTACCATGTCCGTAAGCATGTTCCTCATCGGCTGGGCGGGCGGCTATTGTCAACATCGCTAATGCCATCACTGCGCCGACAAGATTGACGATGGACTCCAGCGCATCTGAGAGCAGCCCAACCGAACCTGTCAGCAAGTAGGCTGCGGCCTTCAGGCCAATCGTGAAAACGGCGGCGGCAATCGAAAGCCAGGCAAAGCGTGTAAGAGAGGAGCGATCTGTTGTATCTGATATCATGATCTTGAATGGTCTGGTAGTAAAGTATAAATTCATGTTGAAGGCGCAGAGGATAATCCCCTGCGCCTTTTGCATTCGACCACATTGTATCACAACAGAAAGTTTTATGTTTGTTTTGCCAGTGTCACCGTTTCAGTCGTCTTGCTTCCCGAACTGAAAATGGTAGATGCGTAAGACTCTGGCGAAGAGCGGAATGTTCTGCATCCACCGAATGTTATCCAGCCGTGGCTCAGGCTGGTCGAAGTATCCCCACTCGTCGAGCAGGTGGATGCCCTCGCCCCAGCTTTCGATCTCCTGGCCTCGCCTGAGCCCCCAACGGTAGCGTGCCCCGAGCTTGGTGATAGACAGGCGGAGGTTGTTGGCCCAGTTGAAGAACGGCGAAATGGCATCAAAGACCAGTTCCGCGCCGGGGAAATGGTCGCGCAGCATCAGCACTAAAGATTTGACCTGTGGCTCCTCGAAGTACATCAGGACGCCTTCGGCCAGGAACAGGAAAGGACGCTGGCGATGCATGCTTACCATGTCCAACCAGGCACTGTCGAACACCGAGCAGCCCAGCAGGTGATAGCGCTCCCGTTCGTCGCCGATGAACTCTCGCCGCAGCTCGATAACCTCTGGTAGATCCAGGTCGTACCACTCCACCCGGCCATTGTCTACCCGTTCAAAGCGCGAATCGAGGCCGCAGCCGATGTGAACGACAACTGCCTCTAGGTGGCGGGCCATAAAATTCCTTGTGTGATGATCGAACTCCCGGCTGCGCAGGATAATGG
>JBNKDD010000197.1:0-10619 GCA_050288085.1 Anaerolineae bacterium | reverse complement strand
TGGATGACAGCATCATCCACCCTCAACGGTATCTCCGGCCCCTGCGCCGATAGGATGTAACCGCCGCCGGGCGCACCTTCAGCTAATGCGGCCTGTGCTTTTTGAGCCATATCTTCCGCTGACCAGCGCCGCATCTCGATATTATTCAGATTGCCGATCAGTGCCAGCGATTCGCCGACCAACTGCTTATACTCGGCTAAATCGTCATCACATGTCAGCATTATGCCAATCGCCCCGGTTTCCGGCAGCAGGTCGATCATCAAGTGGACGCTGCCCACCCCTTCATGGATAACCGGGCCATTGATCCGGGCGATGGTTTCTTTGATCACCGGCAGTGCCATATCGATAAACTGTTGGCGGTTGATCACCGAAGCGGAGGCCATCCCATCACCAAGCACAACCGCGTCCGCGCCTGCTGCTAACTGCATATTGGCCCAGTTCACACAGAAGTCGGTCGTCACGTCGAGGAACTTTTTCATCACCGGCTGGCGGACTTCCTCCTCCTCAAAGAGCATCAAATCCATCCAGGCTTCGGTTCCCATCAACATGCTGGGCAGGCTGAAGGGCGCAATGCAAGCCCCCAGGATCGGAACCTGGCCTTTCACTTCCTGGGCCAGCAGGCCGATGGCCTTGAGGGTTTCACCCAAAATCGGAGCCGAACCGGGATCGGGGGCGGTAAGGCGGTCAATGTCATCATAGCTCTGGATGACCATCTCGGCAGCGCTGGGTGGCCCGTTCTTAAAGTAAACCAGGCCCGCACCAAAAGCGTTAATGTCCTCAACAATGTGCGGGAAGCCGAACACACAATCATGCCCGTATTTTTCAAGCAAACGTAGTTGGCCTTCGGCGTAATGCTCTCCCTTGCTGAAATAGGTTTCGAGGTCTAAGCCCAACTCGGCGGCCCCATGCATTAACAGGATCGGAAATGCAGGCACACAATCCGGGGTTTGATGTTGTAGAACTGCCATCACGCGGTCATAAGGTGACATCATTTCAGCGCCTCCACCAAAGAGCGAACCGTCGGGACAGCATCAGCCGCATTCCGGGCGGTGGCGTCGGCCCCAACTTCGCGGTAAAGCTGATCATCAAAATTGAACGGCGCACCGCCTACAACCAGTTTGACCTGGTCTTCCAACTGGCGCTCATGCAAAAGCTCACGCACCTCATAGACATTCTCCGCGGTGTGCAGGAGCAGCGTTGAGATACAGATCACCGAAGCTTTCAGCCGGGCGGCGGCTTCGACAAATTCTTCGGCGGAAACACTCAGCCCCAGGTGATGGGTTTCAAAACAGGATGCTTGCAGCAGCATGCTGACAATCTTGCTGCCTAACCCGTGTCGCCATACATGGTGCCAATCACAATTGTGCCGTCCGGGGCCAATGGTTCATCCATTACCGCCATCACCCGCTGAGCAGCCCGGTCACTGATCCGGGCAGTCATATAGATTTCTGACAGGGTCACCTCTCTGTTCAGGTACAACTCCCGCACCTCAGTCATCGCGGAGTCGATCACCTGGGCAAGGATAACTTCAGGGGGGATTCCGTCATCAATGGCGTTTCTAATCACCCGTATTCCGATTCCAATATTCTGGCGCATCAGGGCGTCAAGGTATTGCACCCGGTAGGTATCAATGTTTTCCATATGTTCCTCCAAATGTGTGCTCGATGATTTGTCCCCTACCCTCTCAGCGATATCCAGATAGTCAAATCGTGATGACCTGCAACCCTCCCTCTGAAAAATGTGTGATCCGCGCCGGGGTGATGGTGTTGCCCAGCGGCTCCGGCGAAGTCGTTACTACACGAAGGTAATTCGGCGTGTGGCCTGACCAGATGATCCCCTCCGGTGTGGCCCCCTTGGCCGACTCCCACAACACATCAAAGCGGCGGCCCACCTGCCCCGCCTGGAATGTCTCCCACTGCCGGTCGGACAGGTCGAGCAGCCGGGCGCGGCGGGCTTTCTTCTCCGCATCGCCAACCTGACCCGGCATCCGGGCGGCGGCTGTCCCTTCCCGGATCGAATAAGGGAAGACATGCAGCCGGGCAAACCCCATCGATTCGGTGAACCGGAACGACTCCTCAAACTCGGCTTCCATCTCGCCGGGGAATCCGACGATCAGGTCGGTGGTCAGGGCCAGATCTGGGATGCGGCTGCGGGCGGCTTCGACCAACTCAGCAAACGATTCCTGAGTAGTCCGGCGTGCCATCCGGCGCAAAGTCGCATCACAGCCCGATTGAAGCGGTAGATGTAAATGCGGACAGAGACGGCTGTCCGTCCACAGATCGAAAAAGCCCGGTGTTATATCCCAGGGTTCGAGCGAAGACAATCTGATCCGGGGGATGTCTGTCCGGTGCAAGAGTGCGCCAATCAGATCGAACAGTCCATCCTGGTCACCAGTATCGTGACCATATGATCCGAGATGCACCCCGGTTAACACGATCTCCTGGAAGCCGATGGCGTGAAGCTGGTTGACCTCATCGACGATCTCCTGCATCGGGCGGCTGTGACCGGCTCCGCGAGCTATCGTCGTAACGCAGAATGTACAGCGATTGTCGCAGCCGTCCTGCACCTTGACAAAAGCCCGCGTCCGGCCCAGTGTACCGGGTGGGAGCGGTTCGCGCTGGATCGGCTCCTGATCGTAAACGGGCGTATCATCGCCCACCGTCAACGTGACCAGGTGATCCTTGTCAACATTGCCGATGATCTGCGAGATGTTCGGCAGAGTTTCCAACTCTTCAGGGGATAGTTCGGCATAACAGCCGGTCGCGATAATCTGCACATCCGGGTTCTTGCGCCCGGCCTGCCGGATCATCTGGCGGGATTTACGGGTGGCCTCATTGGTCACTGCACAGGTATTGATCACGACCAGATCGGCCTCGCTCACGTCGCGAGTGATCTGATCGCCCCGTGCAGCGAACTGCCGCCCCATCCGTTCAATCTCAGCCTGATTCAAACGACAGCCGACAAAATCCAGGTAAATACGCTTCATAGAAAAGAACAACTCAACTATAAAAACCATCCGTAGGGGCGAATGGCCATTCGCCCCCTACAACTCTGTCGTGATTATTCGGGCGCGGCAATCACCAGATTATCAAAGGCGATGGTCGCTTCGGCCATCGTGGATGAGCCGGTATCCATATCAAAGCCGGTGAACGCCTGCGCGCCCAGCCCGATCCGGCCTTCCATCAGGTCGGCATTCTGCCACGCATCGACCACTTCTCCACCCAGGCAGGTCGGTTCGGCGGCGGTCACATCCCACAAAGGCTGCACATTCGAGTCCGGTGAGACGCACAATTGTAGCGGTGTATCATTCACTTCAAACGAGAACTGATCGCCTATCCCCCGGATGCGAATATGGTTCACAGCGTCTCCGGTCAGGATGGCGGGCGATGGGCCGTAGTTGCTGATCACGGCGTATTCACCACCGCGCAGCGTACTGAGCGCATAGAATCCATCGCTGGTGATCTCAAACCGGTTGTAGTTCTGATCGTCAACCCGCCGGAAAATCACCACGATCCCGTTATCATCCGGCCCGGCCAGCTTCACCGCATCCACGTCGAGCACAAAATCGGTGAAGGCCGCCGTCGTCAGGCCCGACCACGCGCCCTGATCATCCACCGTAATGATCGATACCACCAACTGCCCGTTTTCAATCGCTGCCGAAATACGCCCATCGTCGAATATTTCCCAATCCGTGAACTGGGCCGGGTCCTCGAAATTTGTCTCGTAGAATACTCCACCCTCGGCGACAGCCTCCGGGGGCAGTGTCGCCTCCGCTTCCGGTGCTTCGAAGGCTCCCCGCAGCGTCAATACCCAGATTGCAAGCGCCAGGATAGGCACCAGGATGACAATCAAGACGATCATCCACCAGCGTAGGCGACGGCGGGGCCTGGGTTCGCGCTCTAATTCAACCGGTTCCGATTCCTTTTTTGCCATATGACAATTGCTTTCCTTGAGTTGGGGTGCTGATCAACGTGATAGGGGTCATTCTAGCACGCTGCTATACCGGTCGGCAACCACTTGCAGCCAAAGACCGCTTACCGAAAAGCTTTTTCCATTTTTAACCCCTGAGACATTCATTCAGGTATAATTGATCCAACTACTGAAACAAGGAGTGTCTCATGACCGAGCACGAACAATCTGACGACGATATTATCCTCACGGCCATTGCCGAGACGGATAACTATGCTCTGCTGGTTGGCACCGATGCCGAAGGCGAAGCGATTTACAATCTCGAGATGGGCAATGTGACCCTTCACCTGTTCCAGGAGGAATGGGAAGAACTGCTCGAATTAATCGAACAGGCCAAAGAGGACTAACTAAGATGTAAAGAAGGCGGACAGACTGCCTTCTTTTCGATTCCCCTGTCAATGTCACACTCGGTCGGGAGTTTTGTCACTATACCCACCAATCATAATCCCCTATGCTGATAATATCTGCCCCTGATTGGGCAGTTTTTCAGCTATGGGGCGTGAGTATTCAAATTCTCAAGGAAAAAGGCATATGGAGATAACACCAGAACAGTTGCTAGAAAAGGCAAAAAAGCCCGCCGTCGATGCCATGAAGCTGCATCCCTTCTATCGTGGGAAGGTGCAAACCGCCCTGCGCTGCCGGGTGCGCGACTTCAACGATTTTGCGATCTGGTATACACCGGGCGTCGCCGCGCCCTGCCGCGCCATTGAAGAAAACCCCGACCTCGTCTACGAACATACCAGCAAGTGGAATACCGTTGCTGTCGTCTCAGATGGAACACGGGTACTTGGCCTGGGTGACATCGGCCCGAAAGCCGGGCTGCCGGTTATGGAGGGCAAAGCCCTCCTGTACAAATACCTGGGCGGGATCGATGCGGTCCCGATCATGCTGGACACCAAAGACCCTGACAAGATCATCGATACCGTCTTGATGCTCCAACCATCCTTTGGCGGCGTCAACCTGGAGGACATCAGCCAGCCAAAATGCTTCCGTGTCCTCGATACGCTGCGCGAACGGGCCGAGATTCCGGTCTGGCATGATGACCAGCAGGGCACCGCCTCGGTGACCTTAGCCGGGCTGATCAATGCCCTGAAGGTAGTCGGCAAAAAGATCGAAGATGTGCGGATCGTTTTCCTGGGATCAGGTGCTTCTAATGTAGCCTGTTCTCGCCTGATCTTCGCCTATGGCGCAGACCCGGCCAACTGCCTGATGCTGGATAGTAAAGGCATCCTGGGCAAGCACCGCGACGACCTGTACAAGCGCCGCGCCGAATACGTTCAGAAGTGGCGGATGTGCCAGATCACCAACCGGGACGAATTACAGGGTGGCCCTGAAGATGCGACCAGGGGAGCGGATGTCTTGATTGCCCTATCGAAACCCGGCCCCGGCACGGTCAAGCCGGAGTGGATCAGCAGCATGGCCAAAGACGCGATTGTGTTTGCCTGCGCCAACCCGATCCCCGAAATCTGGCCCTGGGAGGCCAAAGAGGCGGGCGCCGCCGTCGTCGCCACCGGTCGCAGCGACTTCCCGAACCAGGTCAATAACTCGCTGGGCTTCCCCGGTATCTTCCGGGGGACACTCGATGTACGGGCCCGCACCATCACCGATGAGATGGCGATTGCTGCCTCGGTCGAACTGGCAAAGATGGCCGAAGAACAGGGCATCAATGACGAGTACATCCTGCCCAACATGGATGAATGGGAGGTCTTCCCCCGTGAGGCAGCCGCCGTCGCGATGAAGGCCATCGAGCAGGGGCTCGCCCGGATCGAGACAACCTACGAGGAAGAATTTGAACGGGCCTCCGCGATGATCAAAACCTCGCGGGATATGACCCAGATGTTAATGGATCAAGGCTTTATCCCAGAAGCGTCAGAAGAGGAGTAGAAATAATGCATGATCTGATTGTTTTAGGTGGCGGCCCCGCCGGGCTTACCGCGACGATTTACGCTGTCAACAAGCGCCTGGATGTGCTCCTCATCACCCGCAACCTGGGCGGCAAGACTAACTTCCACCTGCAACTGCCCTTTATTGAGCGTCACATGGTGATTAACGGCGACGAGGTGCTCAGCCGCTTCACCCGTGAGATCGAATACCTGGACTTTGTCCGCGTGATGCAGCACGCCGACGGCATCAAAGCCATCCACGGCGGCTACGAAGTCAGTTTAGCCAACGGGGAAAAACACCAGGCAAAAGCGATCGTCTTCGCGCTGGGAGCCAAGCCGCAGTTGCTCAATGTCCCCGGCGAGCAGGACTTCATGATGCGGGGCCTGTGCTACAGCGCCCTCAGCTATGCGCAGTTGTTCATCGACCGGATAGCGGTGGTCGTCGGTGAAGGCGATCTGGCCCTGCGCGGCGCGGCTGAACTGGCCCAGGTGGCCCAGCATGTCACGCTGGTTGCCGCCAACGGGGACGGGTTAGATACGCCATTGGGCCGCAAATTACAGGCCATGAAGCACGTTGATTTCCTGGTGGGTTACGAGGTCAAAGAAGTCAAGGGTGATATGTACGCCCGCAGCACGATTGTGACCGGCCCGGATGGGGATCGCGAATTGCAGATGGATGCCGTCTTCATCGAGAAAGACCTGATCCCGCGCACCAAACTGGTCGATGGGTTGGTCGAACTCAACGAGAAGGGCTTTGTAAAAGTAGACTGCCGGGCGGAAACCAACTTACCGGGTTTCTTCGCTGCCGGTGACGTGACCGATGGTTTTGCCGAGCAGGTCTTGATCTGCATTGGTGAAGGTGCCAAGGCTGCCCTCAGCGCCTATGAGTATCTGCTCAAGCTCGAAGAAGAGACTACCCCGGCATAATATAAATCCTCGCGATATGCTACAGGGGCACAGCACCAGAAGCTGCTGCCCCTGTTTTTTATCTCTCCGCCGCGCCTCTCCTTGTAAAACGGATGATGGTTCAGTTATTATTTGATCGGGCACTATACCCTCACAAAGCTCCTCCCCAACTACATTTTTAGACCTCCATCACCTGAAAGGAAAATCTGTGATGACGTACGTCGTTACCGGAGCGAACGCGGGAATCGGTAAAGCGATTGCTTTAGGGCTGGCAAAACGCGGGTTGGACGTGATTATGTTGTGCAGAAATGCAGAGCGTGGAGCTTCTGCCCGTGACGAGATTCGAGCCGCTGCCAATAATCCATCGGTGGAGGTGGTTGTCGGTGATCTTTCCTCCCCGGCAAAGGTTCGTGCCGCCGCCAAAGCGATTATTGATACCGTGCCTGAGATCAGCGTCCTGATCAATAATGCAGGCATGTGGGCGACAGAGCTTCAACATAACGAAGATGGTATTGAAATGTCGTTTGCGGTCAATCACCTGGCCCCGTTCTTGCTCTCACATCTCCTATTAGACCGGTTGCAGCGAAATGGCCCCGGCAGGATCGTGAATGTCAATGCCAGCCTTTATACTACGGGGGAAGTAGACTTAGAGAAAACTCCGACCGGGGAAGATTTCCACCCGATGCGGACCTATTCAAACACCAAGCTGTGCAATATCCTCTTCACGCGGGAATTCGCCCGCCGTTTTGACGGCGGTGGGGTGACCATGAACGCCGTCCATCCGGGCGTTATTCGATCCAATCTGGCGGCCAATATGTCAGGTGGCCCCAGGATGTTTGTGCGGTTCGGGCAGTTATTTGGCGGCTCGACTGATCAGGGTGCAGAGGGGCCGATGTATCTGGCAACCTCCGACGAAGTGAGTGATATCACCGGAAGCTACTTTGAGGGGCGGAAACAAAAGCCATTCGCGAAGAATGCCCTGGACGATCAACTTGCTTCTCAACTATGGGAAAAAAGCGCCATGCTGACCGGGCTTTGCTAACCTATAGGAACAGGACTTACACAGTAGTCAGCAGCGTCATAGAGATTAAGGGTGTAAGTCCTATCTCATTTGCTATGAGGTTACCTGAGAACGTGCATAGTCAAGCGCCTCATCAGCCGTTTTGAAGGCCCTGGCATTCACATTGCCAAAAGTAATCGTATTGAGCCCTTTGGCAGCGAGCCGCACCATGTCGCTTTCCGTAACAACAAGGAGGCCCTTCATTTTAGGATGATGGAACAGGGCATTCTCTCCACGAGCATCTTTATTTGAACTATGTATCACATCATCCAGGCTAAGCGGACGCTGGATGAGATCCACAATCAGGAACATAGATTCGTCAGATTTCTCCAGGATATCAATGATCTCTTGATCGGCAACGGGATCATCTACCTCAAAACTATATTGCTCGTACATGGTAAGCTTGACAGATGATGCATCCGGTATAACTTCTATCTTGTAATTCATAAGGCGCTCCTCAACGTTATTTTGGTGAAAAGATAGGGAACACCATTGTATCACAATGGCTCAATGCGTTTAGTTTATAACAACGTCGGGGCATTTTTATGAATTATTCGTGAATTACCCTCAAACAAATCCGTTTGAGTTCGTTGGATTTGACCACACCCCGCGGGTTTCAGCCTGACAAAACATAACTGTTAAATTTCTGTAACATTTATCCAGACAGTATTATGTTACACTGCTTGTAGCAAGAACGTTTCAGTTAAGAGGATAGAATAATCAGATGAGTGATAATACTTTGAATTGCTGGGAAGCTCTACAATGTGGGCGTGAGCCTGGGGGGGTCAACACTGACGAACTGGGTGTTTGCCCCGCTGCAGAAGCCGGTGAGTATGATGGCGTAAATGAAGGCTTGAATGCGGGGCGTTTTTGTTGGGTTGTAGCCGGAACACTGTGTCACGGGGAGATTATGGGAACCTTTGCACAAAAAGCTCTGAACTGTATGAAATGTGAATTTTACGGTCAGGTAGTGCAAGAACGCCGGGCAGAGGGTTTGATCCTCAATCCCTCTCAACTTGATTAACACTGGTTATATCTGAATGGGAGCGGGCCTTAAACCCGCTCCTTTTCGATCATCTTTGAGCCGCGTAGTCGAGAAGCTGATCAATGTCATCCTGATCCAGATCGCCTGTACGGAACGCGGAAGGGCCGTTATACCTGGCAACCTCTAACGAAGGGAATTTTCATGAATTATCTACGATTGTTCCTGATAGGCTCTGCCACCGCTTCGAGCCTATTTGTTTGGATCCATTATTGCGTTACTGGGTTGTGCAAAAATGGAATCCTACGCAGAACATGGGGTAAGAACAATGTCTAGATGTTCAACTCGCGCACCATAATGGCACGTTTGAGCCGCCGATGTCTGAGCAGGTATTGGATGTCAGCACGATTATCATAACTGAGCTGCACGAAGTAGTAGTTGACATATTCAAGGCCTGCCAGGATCGTCAGTAGGCTTCCTACCACCAGGTCAGCAGGGGGAACAGCTTTCTGTCCAAACGCACGTATCACAAATAGGACAAACAGCACAAGCAGCACTGCACCAAACACAATTTTGCTGGCGCGAAAAAAGTGCCGTACGGATGACTGTAACAGAAATTCCGATCCATCAAGGGTACGTTTTTTGAGAAACCAGAATGCGGCTCCAATAATCAAGATAGCACACACCACAGCCAGAGATACCAAACTAAACCAACCCAGACGGTAATTCAAACTAGTGAAATAGTAGACTCCCGGAAAAACCAGGAGCGCATTAGCCAATTCGAACGTCCAGAGATAATTCAGCCGTTTTCTAAGCCGTCTTTTCACATCCACCTCGCTGTTGCTTGTAGTCCGCCACTTTTCGATCATTTTTGAGCCGCATAGCCAGGAAGCTGATCAATGTCATCCTGATCCGCTAGCCTGAGTCGGATCGCCTGCCCTCCTCCTGGTGCGAGACGAATTTGCAAAGTTGTATCGCTGTTGACCAGCACCCGCTCGATAACCATGTCATACGGGTTGTTTTCCCAATCGGCATCCGGCCCATCGGCATAGATTTCGGCCACGTACTGTACACCCGGATCAAGGAAGGTAAGCGGCGCTTCGAGCGTGCGCCCGTTCTCATCGGTGATGCTGCCGATATACCAATCATCGCTGTTCCGATCCTGCCGGGCAATGGTCACATAATCACCGATCTCGGCATGCAGCACCCTGGTATCCTGCCAATCGACCGGCACATCGACGATAAATTGAAAAGCGGGTTGATCCTCATAGTTCTCCGGCAAGTCAGCGGCCATTTGCTGCGGGCTGTAAATCACCACATACAGCGCCAGTTGTTTTGCCAGCGTGGTATTTACCCGATTGTTGGGCTTTTCCTCAAACAGCAGATCAAAGATACCCGGTGTATAATCCATCGGGCCGCTCAACATGCGGGTAAAAGCTAAGATCGTTTCGTGCTCCGGCGGATTGCCCCCGTCCGTACTCCAGGCATCGTACTCCATACCGCGTGCGCCTTCACGGGTCATCAGGTTGGGATAGGTGCGGCGCAGCCCCGTATCCTTGACCGGTTCATGCACATTCAACATGATACCATAATCAGCCGCCAGTTCGACTACCCGCTGGTGATGCCGCACCATGTACTGCCCGTGATGCCATTCTGTCCCATTGATCATGGAACTGGCATATCCCGTTTTGACCACCTTCACGCCCAGGTCATGGTAGAAGGCAAAGGCGGCTTCCATCTGGCTTTCGTAATTATCGACGGCTCCCCCGGTCTCGTGATGCCCGATCAGGGTCACACCCCGTTCTGCCGCATACTGGGT
>JBNKDD010000196.1:0-10623 GCA_050288085.1 Anaerolineae bacterium | reverse complement strand
CAGGTAAGCCTCTGGCACATCAACATAGGTCTGGTTGAGGTGATACATTCGCTCTAGTTCCGGATCTTCGATTAGCTCGATCTTATCGAATAATGATCGCACTTCTGGATCATCAAAGCGATGCTCCAATACCTGATTGGGGCCAACTTCTCCATCAATTAGCAGGGCAGCAAGCGGCCATTTCAAGCTGAATTGAGCCTGTTCCGTCGTTTCGGGTATGTCCTGGTGAAGCCGCCACGCAGCATGAAATACATAAACCTTGATGTGTTCAATCTCCCAGATTTTGAGACCGTGTTCGGTGACAACCTTTTGAGCTGCGACCATACTCGGATGCCCCCAGGCACAGGAACACCAACGCTTAATACCAACACCATCCGCCATCACATAATGATTGCCCAACCCGGTTGCCCAATCTTGATAGGGTTCATGGCCCAGGATGCTGGGAATACCGGTATACCCGCATGCCGCTAAATCGGCGGCGATCACACCGTTCATTGCTCCCCAACCAATCGCATGTTTCGACATGGCTGGATTGTCAATATCGCGCATCATCGGAGCATTGGGTGCATGGTAATCAGCAATGCCAAGTGCATGCTTCACCTGCTCCGATTCTAATCCCATCAGCCGGGAAGCCACAGCAGCACAGGCCACCGAACCCCACGAGCCGCAGGCTTGATAGACCGCGTGGTGATCGTGCCAGCATCGACCGGTCAGTGAGGCGATCTCGTAGCCCACCACCAATGCCTCCAACAATGATTTACCGCTGGCGTTTGCCTTCTCGGCGAAGGCCAATGCCGCCGAAAAAATCTGTGCTCCAGGATGGCCGCGAGTGTGTCGGATATCGTCATCGATATCAAGGGCATTCCCGGCATTAGCATTGGCAAAAGTCGCTCCATGTGTAGAGGCGCGTTTGCCATGCAGCAGGATGGTGGCCTCATCGCCGGGTAACCGCCGGGCTGAGTAGTCAGCGGAAATCTGGCTGATACGGCTCAACGTTCCGCCAATAACCGAACCCAGATCATCCAACAGGCACATCCGGGCACGGCGTCGGACAGTAAGAGGCAAATCCTCCCAGGTGGTGTTCAAGATGAACGCAGCAGCAAGATCGTTCCCGTCCAAACCAACCCTCCTGGATATATTGTACTATGGCTTCTTTGCTCCGATGGCATCCAAAATTTTCCAGGGCACTGCCGGTACTTCCCGGATACGGATGCCGATGGCTCGCGAGATGGCGTTGATAATCGCCGGGGTGGAGGGCAGCATAGCCGCTTCCCCTAATCCCTTTGCTCCATATGGCCCCTGGTAGCTCGACACTTCAACCAGAATGACCTCGGTTTTTGGCACGGCGCTGACCATCGGCAGGACATAATCGGTAAAGCCGGTGGTTTTGCCCGGTATGTATTGCTCGGTCAAGGCAATGCCCAGGCCCATTAAGATCGCCCCTTCGATCTGACCCTGAGCGCCCGGTGGGTTGATAGCCCGACCCACATCGTGAGCGGCTACCATGCGCGGCACTTCAACCAGGCCAGTCTCAGTATCGACGATCACTTCGGCCAGGTGTGTCCCGGTGACGAAGTGAGGGGTGTATTCAGGCCGCGAATCTTCCGGGTAGTTCGGAGTCAGATCAAAGATGCCAACTGCCCTCCGGGAGCGTCCCTGGCGGTCAAATTCCTGCGCGACCTCCTGGAGCGAAATAGCCTTCGATGAGTCGCTTTTCGACTTGACATGCGAATCGGTTAGCAGCAGGTCGGCAGGATCACAGTCCATCATCTCGGCGGCGGTTGCCAGAATGCCTGTTTTGAGATTGCGTGAGGCATCACACAGGGAATTACCGATCCAGTAAGTGGCCCGTGATGCCCCCTGGATTCCGCTGTCGGGAGTCAGGGCGGTATCGGCATTGATTAACTCGACCCGATCTCTGGACACACCAAGCGTTTCAGCCGCTAATTGGACCATCACCGTGCCGATTCCCTGCCCGTAATCGGGAGCCGAACACCTCGCGATGAAGTGTCCATCCTCGGCCAGTTCAGCATGAGTTTCCACACGGAGTTGTCCGGACTTCCCGAAGCGATACCACATTCCGGCCAGCCCGATCCCTTTGCGAAGTGGACCATTTGACCCGGCATTGAACGCTTCCGCCTCCGCCATGAATTCTCGATAGCGCGGCCTGATGGCTTCCAGCACTTCAGCATAGCCCAGACTTTCGGCAACCGGATAGCCCAGAAACGAGATGGAATCCTGGTGGATTCGATTCCGCAGGCGGAAATCTATTGGGTCATCGTTCAGCGTTTCGATCAATTCATCGAGGGTGGATTCCAGTGCAAAGGTTGGCTGAGAGGTTCCAAATCCCCGGAACTGTCCCCCCTTTGGGCCATTGGTGTAGATGCTCTGGGCATGGGCATCGACCGCTTTATAGAGATAGGGACCACCGCTGCCGACCGCTGCATAGTTAGGGATGTACTGTCCATGCCCATCATATCCCCCGGTGTTGACGTTGATCCGCACCCGGATACCAGTCAGGTGGCCGTCTTCGGTAGCCCCAATCTGGTAGTCAACTTCATAAGGATGTCGCTTGGGTGAGGCGTCAAATGACTCGTGGCGCGAATAGGCCAGCCGGACAGGCTGCCGCACATAGTAGACCATCAGACCTGTGGCAACATGGGGCCAGGGGTCTTGTTTCCCACCGAACGATCCGCCGGTCGGTGGGGTAATCACCCGTACCTGTGATGGGTCAATCGCCAGCACCCCGGCGATATAGTTTTGCTGCCAGTGCGGCTCATGAGTCCCACATACGACGGTGATCCGCTCCTGCTCATCGAGATAGCCGAAAGCTGCCTCTCGCTCAAGGGCACAGTGTTCGAGAAAGGTGGTGTGATATCGGGCCTCATAGATCAGATCGGCCTGCTCAAAAGCTGCTTCCAGATCGCCATGTTTCACCGTAAACGAGGTGAGGACATTGTTCTCCCCACAGATCGGAAAAGCTTCTTTGCTTAGAGTCTCAGCCGTATCAAAGCTATGGGGCAGAATTTCATAGTCTGCTTGAATAGCCTCAATACCGGCCTGGGCGTGCTCTGATGTATCGGCTACTACAAAAGCAACCGGTGCGCCGATCATTCTGACCGTTGCCCCAATGGGGGTAAGTACCGGTTCTTCCCGACTGTAGTCAAATAAACCGTTCTCACCGGGGATATCGGCGGCGGTCAGAACTCGGACAATCCCCGGCAGTTGAGCGGCTTTTCCGGTGTCAAGTGAGATCAGGCGGGCGTGGTGATGCGGGCTGCGCAAGACCCTGGCATGTAACAGGTCGGGCCGCTTGATATCTTCAGCATACCGGGCCTGGCCGGTTACTTTCGCCAGGGCATCGATCCGGGTAGCATCCCCTCCGATGACCGGTGTCGTAGATGGTTTCATAGCTGCCAACTATTAACTTTTCTGGAGACGTGCTTCTGCTGCTTTAATAATCTCGTCGATCCGTTCGGCTGCCCCATCGGGCAGCGGCGGCGGATCATGTGCATCCAATATATTTTTGAGACGTTCCTTGATCCGATCGGACATGGTTTTCGAACCTTTGGCCTGCCAGTTCTCCCACATATCCCGATCCATCAGGCTGGGTATCCAGATTTCGCTGCGGCACAAACGGGCCGTTGCTTTTGAAGACATGAACTCCCCGCCGGGGCCAACCCGGTCGATCTCGTCGAGCATCAGGGTTTCGTCGTTGACTTCAATACCACGCAGGATACGCCGCACCATCGAGATAATCTCGTCGCTCATCACCAACATTTCGAGTGAGCCGACCTCGGCGCAGTTCAGGAAACCAACGTCATGTACGAGCGCTGCTCCGCTTAGACCGGAGAGCACCACCTGCACCGCCGACTCAATGGCAGCCTGTAGGTCGAGCACCTTTGATTCAGAAGCGCCTGCTGTCCCCATGAAGGGTAAAGCAAGATAGCGAGACAGGTCTGCCATTGCAGCGCTGTACAGGCTGGTTTCCGGCCCTCCATAAGATGGCCGCCCGGTGCGCAAATCGACCGGATTGGGGACCGCGCCAATACAGACCGGTGTTCCTCGTTTTTTCAACTGGATGATCGCCAGACCACTCAAGGCCCCGGCTAACGAAATGACAAGCGTCCCTGCCCCGGTGATCGGGGCGGTTGCCCCCGAAACACCTCCACCTAAGTAAATAATCGGGATATCGTGTTCCGCTGCCCATAACACATTGGCGAGGTCTTCGTTGGTATGTTGCAGCGGTGGTTGGAAGGTTGAGAAGAGGGCAAAGAACGGGCGTCGGCGAAGATTCCTTTCACTGCCTGCCACTTCCAGCGCAATCTGGTAAATATCAGAGACATTCTCCGGCGAATAGGCCCAGGCCAGCACCGGTTTGACCGTATTGGTCACCATCTCCGCGAACTCATAGACCGGGGCTAACCGGTGATAGTCCCCACCGATTAATCCCAGGCCCATTACGTAATCAATGTGGGGCAGCGCATCACACACACAGGCAACTGTCGCCGGATCACCGCGCTGTACTTTCCGGGTCTCACCGGTGACCGGATCGATAAAGTAGGTGCAGGATGGGCCAGGGCCAAAATAGACCTGATCGGGAATAATTTGCATCCGCTGTTTCCCGTCGCGGTGCCACAATGAAAACGAACGCGGATTGACAGCAAGCGCATCCTGAATGATATGTGGGGGAATGTAGACTCGCACCCCTTCGACTTCTGCCCCCGCCTCCGCTAACAAATGGCGGGCCTCCTCATTGTGGACATTTACGCCGGTGCGGGTTAAGACCTCCAGGGTGGCCTGATAGATTCTCTTCATCTGCATTTCGGAGAGAACCCCAAAATAAGGAGTTTGGTGAAATTGGTAGTTGGTTTCCATGTTTCTTCGTTAACCTGTAGCGTATGAAGTTCGAATCAAAATTTCCCTTAATCAATCTTGCGGGCGCTGATCCAGGCCAGGGTACGAACCATCTCATTGTTCATCAGCATGATGGCTTCATCGACACCCATTCCTGGTTTTGCCATGATCAGGTCTGGCCGGGTTGCCAGGGCAACATGGGTTGATATCCGCGCGGAAATGTCTGTCTCGGTGCAGCTTCCTCCCAGAAAAGCCCCAATGCCGCCATCTTTGCAGGCCAGCACCGCCTCTATTGTGTTATGAATGCTCCCCAGATCGGGCATTTTGATCTGGATCATATCGGCGGCGTCTGCAGCAATGAAGGCCCAAATATCGCCCAGGGTATTGGCCCATTCGTCGGCAACCAACTGGATGGTCATTTTCCGGGCGCGGACATATTCACGGAGCGTTTGCATCATCTTGATCTGGGCGTCCCGGCTATCCATGATCACCGGGCTTTCGATGCGCAGTGAATAGGGTTTGGCCGCATTTTCCAGGGCAAATAACTGTCCCAGAATTTGACCGGGTTGATTTTCAAAGATTGTTCCCAAAGCGCCATGCACATCAAGGTGAATCACGGGGCGGTAGACAGGACCGCTCAATTCGCGGATACGCTCTTTAAGCCAGCGTATGTACTGCGTTAGCTTATTCCCATCGCGGCCAAGCTGCTCCGGGATATCGTCGATCAAGCCGTGTGGCAGCGAATCGACCCTACGGACGATCATCTTATCCGCGTTGTTATAACGTTCTCCACCTGATTGAGCATGAACCGGCACGGGTTCTTGTGGCAGCGGTAAATCCCACTCTTCGGTGATAACCTCCGCCATGGTCAGGCCGCGTGATAGGGCGGCTGCTTGCAAGAGGGCCTGGCTCACCCCATAACGAAGCGCTGTATAGGAGGGTCTGACTTGTTTTGGCGGCGGTTCAGGTTCGGGTGAAAGGCTTTTCTCAATCTCCGCCCGGAGCGACCGCATCAAGCCTGCTGGCTCAGTAAGCAGATCACGGCGCGATAAATTGCTGCCCGGTTCGGTGTCAGGTTTCAGATCGGACTCTGGTTGCTTAACGGCAATCGACTCGATTAACGGTTCGATCTCCTCCGCTAATGGGCGAAACGCCGTTATAGTTCGACCTTTGAGCGCGGGGGCAACAGCTTGCTGGATCAGAGCCATACCCTGCCCGGCCCGGAACACCGGATCGCGTCCCGCCTTGCCACTGTAAGCGACTGCCACACAATCTCCCCAGGCTACCTGGGTGCTGCCATTGGGAGCCTGGATTACCAGGCCGACCGACAGAGCTTCGGCCACCTCGCGGACTTTGCGGAATCCGGGTGTGATAGGTGCTGCCGTGTAGCGATCTTGCAAGGGGATCGCTTTAGCCTGAATGGCGGTTATATCTTCGGTGTAGCAGCCCCCCACCGCCGGGACGGCCAGCACGTCAACGATTTTGGTCATGCAAGCCTATCCATTTGAATGGCATGTTCGGTGCAGGTATTGGCACATAAGCCGCAGCCCCAGCATTTATCGGGATCAAATAGGACGTTTGGCTTCGTTTTACCGTTTACTTCGATGGTGGAGCCATCGTGATAAAAAGCATCGAAGTGGCAGCGTTTAACGCAGGCTCCACAGAAGCGGCATTGAACCCGGTCATAGACGGCGATGTAATTACTCTTAGGCCAGACGCCTTTGCTGCCTAATTCCTGTGCTCCCTGGAAGGGATAGCAGTCACAGGCGCAGCAGTTGCAGATAGCGTGCAAGCCGCGTGTTTTCCAGGCACTGTCAGCCGTATGCATCAACCCTTTTTTGTCTGTCCAACGGAGCAGGTCTTTGGCTTCCTGTTTAGTAAGCTGACGCCCATGCCCGCGATCCAGTGATCCGCGTGCACCATCATCCAACCAGATGCAGGTTTCGATGGGACGGTCGCAGTTTTGACCAAGACGGCGGCAGTCACAGGGCTGGACGACGATGATTTCTGCTGCGTCGATCATCTCTTCGACTTCGTGCAGCAGCATCACTGTATCGTTAGGAAGAGCATTTTCTGCTTCAAGTCCCTGCATTTTTCGCTCAACAGAGGGGCGGTGCTTCTCAATAAATTCATCTAAGAAACGGCGATTGAGGCGCTTGCGGTCTGCTTCAGGGATATCATCCCAGTTTTCGTACTTAGCGAAGTGATCCAAGCGTGTGTAGAACGTGCCGGGAGCATATTTGATGATGCCGTCCTCATAGACTTTATTGACCATACAACGTGAGTAGGCATGAGCCAGGAGTTCGGCGATTTGATCGGATGTCGTGTCCAACCGTCCGGCCACCTGATCGACGGTCATGGTCTGCCCCTGCATGGCGACTACGAGCTCCATTTCTCGTTGATCAAAAATTAGATCGATGTAGGGATGGGCTTCTTCCCAAACGTCAAAAGCTGCAATGAATTCTTCTACGAGCATGGGTGCCTTGCCTGATCAACTTCTCTGTACGAGAGGGGCAAGAACGTTCTTGCCCCTTCAATCTGTGATTCTATGCTTCTCGGATATCTATCAGTTCGAGGTCTGGTATTTCTTGAAGAGCCTTAGTGAGCTCCTCTATTGAAACGTGCCGTACTTTTACGACCGCTTCCCACTTGTTGGGGTCTTTTGGGGCGGTGACTCCTCCCAGAGAGGCGATCCCCCAACCCTTTGATCCCAGCATACCAACCAGTTTCGCCATCTCACCTTTCCGGTTGGGAGTTCGGACGGTTGCCCGCACCCCTGACATCTCCATCGACATCATCTTGGTCAGTTGGGCCATCAGGTCCAGATCGGTGATAATGCCGACCACAACGTTCCCATCAAGAACAGGCAGGCAGCCGATTTTCTTTTCCATCATCAGGCTGGCCGCTTCTTCGATAGTGGCATCTTCGTGGATAGAAATTACCTCTTTTGCCGGAACCATTACGTCCTTCACCGTCAGGCGCGAGAGATAGTGGGATATCTCCCACACGCTCAAGCTGCCCAGCTTGCCGGGATCGATCAGCAAAGTCTCCGGGGTGACCAGACCCAACAAACGCTTACCATCACCAACAACCGGCAGATAGGTCAGGTGATTTTCTCCCATGTAACGCTGTGCTTCGACGATAGACATTTCCGGCTCCGCCATAAACGGATGCCGGGTCATGTAGTTATTAACCAGCACTTGACTCCTCCTCGACCGTTATAACCGGGTCCATCTTGCTCAGTTCTTTGAGCGGGATGTGGCAGAAGATACGATGCTCATCTGTGACCTGCTGCCAGGGTGGTGTTTCCTCTTCGCAAATTTTTCCGTTGTCTGGCAGCAGGTGGCGGTGTGGACAGCGTGTATGAAAGCGGCAGCCGGTTGGCGGGTTAAGTGCACTGGGCACCGATCCGCTTAAACGAATGTGCTTTTGCTCCGCATTTGGATTCGGAATTGGGACGGCAGATAGCAGCGCCTCTGTATAGGGATGGTAGGGTGGTGTATAAATGGCTTCTGCCGGGCCGATCTCGGCAAACTGGCCGAGATACATCACGCCGATATAGTCACAGAAGAAGCGTACCACGCTCAGGTCGTGGGCGATGAAGATCATGGTAGAGCCTATCTCTTGCTGAATTTCCAGCAGGAGATTCAACACGGCAGCCTGGACTGATACATCCAGAGCAGAGACCGGCTCGTCACATAGCACCAATTCGGGACTGGCTGCAATTGCTCTTGCAATGCCGACCCGCTGCTTCTCGCCGCCGCTGAGCTGGCGTGACAGACGGTTGTAGTAGTTCTCGCCCAGCTTCATCATATCCAGCAGGCGAATTACCTCCCCATGAACCTGACTCCGGGGAATCGTTTTGAATCGCTTTAACGGGCGGCCAATCTGTTGGCCAACGGTAAAGGATGGGTTGAGCGTCGAATCCGGATTCTGGAAGACCATCTGGAGGTTGCTGATCAAATCCAGGTTTCGCCTCGAGACCGGTGTGGAGATATCAAACCCCATGAACTCGAAGTCACCACCGGTTGGTTTTTCCAATCCGATCACAGTCTTGACCAGGGTGCTTTTCCCGCAGCCCGATTCGCCGACGATCCCCAGTGTGAGTCCGCGTTTGGCCTCAATGCTGACATCATCGACCGCTTTGACAAACTGCTTCTCACCGCCTATAAGCCCCTTCGATGGGGCGTCGTAATAGGTCTTAGCATGCTCAATGGTCAGGATCGGTTCCGCCCCATCGCCGCGCCGCGACAACCTGGAGAGGTCGGGGACGGCCTCTGGCGGCGGCTGCCATGTTCCATCAAGCACTTCTTCGGCAAAGTGACAGCTTACCCAACGCCCATCAGCAACTTCTCGCAGTTCGGGCCGGGATTGGCGGCACTCTGCACGGGCATAATCACAGCGGGGTTCGTATACGCAACCCGGCGGCAAAGCCGTTGGAGCTGGAACTCGCCCCCGGATCGGGTAAAGATAACTATCAGATTTGTCCATGCCCAACTTAGGCACACATCGCATCAGACCTTCGGTGTAGGGGTGGGCAGGATTCAGGTAGATATCTTCGACACTGGCACGTTCTACCATTTCCCCAGCATACATTACCCCTACCATGTTCGATACCCGCGCGACTACGCCCAGGTTATGGCTGATGTACATAATGGCCGTATCGAACTTCATTTGAAGCTCGGCGATCAGGTCAAGCACTGCCGCCTCGACTGTCACATCGAGGGCGGTGGTTGGCTCGTCCATGATCAGGAGGGCCGGGTCGTTGAGTAAGGCCATCGCGATCACCACGCGCTGCTGCTGCCCCCCGGATATTTGATGGGGGTAGCGGCGCATCACGTTGGCCGGATCGGGCATGTGGACGTGTTCCAACATGTTGACACAGCGATCCTGAGCCTCATCATGAGACATGCCCCGGTGAACGACCAACACCTCGGATAACTGGTCGCCGATACGCATGGATGGATTCAAAGCCTGCATGGGGTCCTGGTAAACCATCGCGATCCGGTCACCGCGCAGTTGGCGCAGTTCTTCCTGTGAGCGGCCAACCAGGTCACGCCCCTGGAACAGGATACGCCCGTTGACGATCTTGCCATTGCGCCCCAGGAAGTTCACGATCCCGAAGGCAACGGTGCTTTTTCCACAGCCCGATTCACCCACAATGCTGTGAGCCTGGCTGCGGTGAATTTCAAAGCTGACGTTCCGCACCGCCGGTACATCGCCGTACCGCGTCTCGTAGGAGATCGCCAGGTCTTCCACTTTAAGGATTGGCGTTTCTTGCATTTTATGCTCCTCTTGAGACGCTATAAGTACCGCGTGGATTCTTCACGCAGGCCATCGGCAAACAGGTTTAAGCCAACTACCAGACTCGAAATGGCAATTGCAGGCCATAGGACACCCAGCGGTTCTGTCCAGATATACTCTCGTGCCTCGCTGATCATGCCGCCCCAGTCAGGTGTTGGCGGCGGAAGCCCCAATCCCAGAAAGCCCAACGTGCCGATAGAAAAGATCGCATACCCTACCCGCAGCATGGCATCGATGATAATCGGGCCACGGGCGTTGGGTAAAATCTCGACGAACATGATGTAAAAGGGATTCTCTCCGCGTGTTTCGGCAGCGCGGATATAATCCCGGGTGCGGATATCGAGCGTCAGGCTGCGTACCAGACGGGCCACCCCCGGCGCACCAACAAAGGTAATTGCCAGCACGACGTTGATTGAGGATGGGCCAATGGCCGCAATGATTATCAGATACAGCAGAATGGTA
>JBNKDD010000195.1:0-10726 GCA_050288085.1 Anaerolineae bacterium | reverse complement strand
CCATCAACAGCCCATTGGCTATTGACCCGTAAGTCTCGATCATTGACATCATCATCATAAATTCGGTTTCTTCGCGCACGTCCGGGTCAAGCGCTCCGAGCGTTTTCTCGTCGGGCCAATCCACATAAATATTGGCAATCGGACGCGGACCGGGCGGCGTGCGGAGATATTCCAGCCAGTGCCGTAAATCCCCGGTGTCCATATTGACCAGCCACTCATAATTCGGGTTGCTGGCGAAGTCCATCCAGAAATAACCGTCTGACTGGAACTGCACCGCCCGAAGGTAAAACACATTCCGTGATCCACCAGGAGTAAAATCGTACCCACCGTAGACCTTGACCCAGGCGGGTTTATCAAGTGCGCGGGCCTGGCTAAAGACTGCCGTCATCGCGCCCAGGTTGTCTTCGAGCACGCCTTCCTCATCCAGGATCGCGGCTTGTTGTTCGTTATCCACGTAGCCAACGTAATCCTCGCTCATGATGATGTTGTAGTCACCGGTGATATCGTACTGTTTGCGGATGTAGGTGCAGTAGTCTTTCTGGCAAGCATCGTACAGGCCGGTTATATAGTCAGGCTGGAAAGTTTCTTCGATCACACCCGCTACACCGTAGCCCTCGACGATCTCTTTGACGACCTGCTGAACCTGCTCGACGGTTAACTGGTTGCCGGTGATCCCATAGCGCTCGCCGGTTGGGTCTTGAAGCCGCCAGGCCAGACCGGTGATGTCTGCATAGACGGTAATGTTATACTTGCGAGTTTCATCGATCAGCGACTTTAACAGGTCATAGCCGCTATACACATAACCCTGTTCATCAAGGGTAGAACTCAGGAAAAAGTATTCCCCATCATCGCCCATCGTATCGACCAGCAGCGTATCATAACCGGCATCCGCCATCCACTCGATATTGCGGGGCATATTCTGTTCCCAATCCTCGATATCCCACCACTTCCCCTCGACATAGTCATAACTTGCCAGGATATCTACCGAGAGGTGCAAGCCCAGGGTTAGCGGTCGGGCTTCACCGGAGGGTTCAGCTACCAGAGGGGTGACAGTTGGCTTGGGCGTTATGGGTTGTCCAAACAGATTGGTATTCTTAGTTTCATCGCTGCCACCACACGCCACAAGCACCAACGTCAAAACCAGAAAGAACACACCGCGCCGAACGATTCGATTACCCATTGTCATAGGCTCCATCTATATTGATCGAAGTTTGCAATGGGAGACATGCTCCCGTTTAAATATATCGAGTCTCAATCAGGAAATCTCTGACCTGCTATCAAACTAATTTTCACATGGTAGGGGGGACACAACTTCATCGCAAGGCAACATCAATCGCTTCACCCAGGGAACGCACAGCGATAGCTTCAATTCCCTCCGGCAAGGGTTCACCACCTCGCCGGACAGTGTGCGGAATCAGCACCCGCCGGAATCCCAATTTCATTGCTTCGTTGAGGCGGGCCGGAAGCTGGCTGACGGTGCGCAGTTCGCCACTTAACCCGATCTCGCCAACCACCGCTAAATCGGCGGGCAGCGGGCGATCTTTCACCCCGGATGCAATCGCCAGCGCAATCGATAGATCGGCGGCTGGCTCATCAATTTTCAACCCGCCGATCACATTCACAAACACGTCATTATCCGATAGGCGAATGCCCGCCCGTCGGGTCAGGACGGCAGTTAGCAGCAGCAGCCGGTTAGGGTCTACCCCGTTGGCGGTGCGGCGTGGGTTGGTGAAACTGGTCGCTGTCGCCAGGGCTTGCACTTCAGCCAGCAGGGGACGCGTTCCCTCCATCGTCACCACGATTGACGATCCCGGCGCGTTGACCATCCGCTCGGCCAGGAATGCCTCCGAGGGATTGGTTACCTCCACCATCCCATAGCCGTGCATTTCGAACACCCCCACTTCGGAGGTCGCGCCAAACCGGTTCTTGACGCTCCGCAGCAGCCGGAACGCCTGGAAAGCATCACCCTCCAGGTACAGCACCGTGTCGACGATATGCTCTAACACGCGCGGCCCGGCAATGCTGCCTTCCTTCGTAACATGCCCGACCAGAAAAACCGCGATCCCGCTCTCTTTGGCAAGCTGTTGGAAAGCACCGGTACAGTGTTTCACCTGGCTGACATTCCCGGCGGCTGAATCCAGCGCATCGCTGTAAGTCGTCTGGATCGAATCCACCACCAGCACATTCGGACGCACCGTTCCGACATGCTGCAAAATCGCGTCGAGGTTAGTCTCGGTCACCAGGTACAGGTTCTCGGTCGTAATGCCCAGCCGCTCGGCTCGCATCTTGATCTGCCGGGTCGACTCCTCGCCGGAGACATACAGGGCTGGCCCAGCCTGGTCGGCCATCAATGCCGTGACTTGCAGCAGCAGCGTTGACTTACCGATCCCCGGATCACCGCCTACCAGGATCAGGCTGCCGGGGACAATACCCCCGCCCAGCACCCGCGAGAATTCCTCCATCGGCAGGACAATCCGCTCCCAGGGATCGCCCTCGATCTCGGATAAACGGAGTGGTTCAGAGCGCACCCCGGCGATCTGCTTGCCAACACTGCCCGCCGACTGGGGAGCCACCACTTCCTCAACATAGGTATTCCACTCATCACAATTCGGGCAGCGTCCCAATGCTCTGGGAGCCGTCCGGCCACAATTTTGACACACATAGATCGTTCGAGTTTTTGCCATGACACATCCAATTGCTATACTCTCAAGAAGATTGTAACATGATCAAGGTCGTTGTTCTTTATAATTGCCCCATTGAGGAGAAATGCTGATGCGTCCTGTCGCTAAGTATACTGTAGTCTCTTCTATCCCCGAATCGCTTCACCGTTTGACCGAACTTGCCTATAACATTCGCTGGAGTTGGGATCACGAAACCATCGATCTATTTCGCCGGATGGATCGTGATCTGTGGGATCAAACCAATCACAACCCGGTCAAGATGCTCGGCATGGTTAGCCAGAGCAGACTCAATACCCTGGCCCATGACGAAGGTTTCCTGGCACACCTGGAACGGGTGCTCAGATCCTTTGATGATTACATGCAGCACGGCGACCGTGCCTGGTATCCCCAGGAACTTGGCTCTGATCTTCAATCTCACATCGCCTATTTTTCCTTTGAGTTTGGCTTAACCGAGTGCATCCCCAATTACTCCGGTGGTCTGGGAGTTCTGGCAGGTGATCATCTCAAAGCCGCCAGCGATCTGAACGTACCACTGGTCGGGGTAGGGCTGCTCTACCAACAGGGGTATTTTCGTCAATACCTGAATATCGATGGCTGGCAGCAAGAACTCTATCCGGAGAACGACTTCTACACTATGCCGCTTACCCTGATTCACAGCGAATCCGGTGAACCGGTCCGTATCAGTGTAGATTTCCCTGACCGCACGGTCTATGCCCAAATCTGGCAGGTATCCGTTGGTCGCGTCAACCTGTTCTTACTGGATACCAACATCTCCGAAAATCCCAACCAGGATGATCAAGACCTGACCGATCAGCTTTATGGCGGCGACCGAGAGATGCGCATCAAGCAAGAGATTCTGCTGGGTATCGGTGGGCTGCGGGCTTTGTATACCCTGGGCATGGAACCAGCCGTTTGCCACATGAACGAAGGCCATGCTGCGTTCCAGGCTGTAGAGCGTGCCCGAATTCTGATGGAACGCCAGGGCATCAGTTTTACAGAGGCAGCGGCTATCACATCAGCCAGCAATGTTTTTACCACCCACACACCTGTTCCAGCCGGTAACGATTATTTCGCCCCGGTGCTGATGGAGAAGTACTTCGCCGCATTCTGGAAGAAGTTGGGCCTATCAAAGAAAGAGTTCATGGCACTGGGCCGGATCAACGCCGAAAATGCAGAAGAGCATTTTTGCATGACCATCCTGGCGCTGCGGATGGCAGCCTACGCCAACGGCGTGAGCCGCCTGCATGGCGAAGTTGCACGCAGCATGTGGCAGGATGTCTACCCCGGTGTCCCCTTGAAAGAAGTTCCCATCACCTCGATCACCAATGGCGTTCACACATTCTCATGGGTATCACCGGAAATGGGCCAGTTATTTGACCGGTATCTCGGCCCCCGTTGGCGTGAAGACCCCACCGACCGCCATATCTGGCAGCGAGCGCTGGACATACCGGATGAGGAATTGTGGCGCACCCATGAGCGCCGCCGTGCCCGGCTGGTTGCCTTTGCCCGGAAGCGGCTGGTTACTCAACTTGAGCGGCGCGGCGCGTCTTCCGCCGAGATCAAGGAGGCGGCTGAAGCCCTTGACCCGGATATTTTGACTATCGGTTTTGCACGCCGCTTTGCCACCTATAAACGGGCAAACCTGTTTATCCATGATGCCGACCGGATCTTGAGCATCTTGAATAGCGAGTGCCCCGTCCAATTCATTTTCGCCGGTAAGGCCCACCCGCATGATACGGCAGGCAAGGAATTGATCCGCAAGATCGTCCACTTTGCCCGCCAACCTGAAACCCGCAGCCGGATCGTTTTCCTTGAGGACTACGACATGGTGGTTGGGCGTTACCTGGTGCAGGGAGTCGATGTGTGGCTCAACAATCCGCGCCTCAAGCAAGAAGCCAGCGGCACCAGCGGTATGAAGGCCGTCCTTAACGGTGTGCTCAACCTGAGTGTCCTGGATGGCTGGTGGGCAGAAGCCTATCGCCGCCACCTGGGATGGGCAATCGGCGCTGGGGAAATCTACGAGGATGTGGGCCTACAGGACTACATTGAGTCCAATGCCCTGTATGACCTGCTCGAAAAAGACCTGATCCCCACCTTCTATGAACGTGGGGAAGACGATCTCCCACGCGGCTGGCTGACCCGGATGAAGGCCGCCTGGAGCGAGTTGGGGCCAATCTATAACACCGCCCGGATGGTGCAGGAGTATGCACGCCGTCTCTATCATCCGGCCCTAGAACAGGCCCAACGTCTATCCGCCAACAATTACGAACAGGGACAGGCTTTTGCCAATTGGCTGAGCCACCTGCAAGGAGGCTGGGATTCGCTTGAGGTAGGCGAGATTGCCACCAACTTCACCGAGTCGGTCAGGGTTGGCGATGCCTTACACGTCAATGCGCAGGTCTTCCTGGGTGATGTCTCACCGGAATTTGTCAGCGTCCAACTCTACGAGGGGGTGCTGGACCGGGATGGGAACATCAAGGGAGGGCACGCCCACGATATGTCATACGTCGGTATGGATGGCAACGAATCGGGTTGGCATCAGTATGCCGTCGAGTTCGATACCAAAGTAACCGGCCTACACGGGTATACTGTCCGGGTGATCCCTAAATACCCCGATATCCGCCATGTGCTGAATCTAGGCATGATCACCTGGGCATAAAAAGGGGACAGGCAATGCCCACAACGGCTTACGCCACGCACCTGGATTATCTGCTGCACACTCTGGATGATCATCCCGAAAACGCGGATCGCCTGCGGGCGATCTGGAAGCTGATGGAGAGCACCAACATGCTGGACAATTTGCTCTCCATCGAACCCCACCCGGCCTCGACCGAGCAGTTAGAGCGGGTGCATACACCCGATCATATTGCCCTGATCAAAAAAGCTGCCGGTATGGGGCCGGTGATGATCGACTATGACACCTATGCCCAGCCGGAATCCTACGATGTAGCCTGCTTATCCGCCGGAGGAGTGATCACGGCAGTCGATGCTGTGATGACGGGCCGGGCCGATAATGGCCTCGCTATCATCCGCCCGCCGGGACATCATGCCACACCCCGCCGCGCGATGGGATTCTGCCTGTTCAACAATGTTGCCATTGCTGCCCGGCACGCGATAGCCACCTACGCTCCGGTCAGCCGGGTGATGATCGTCGATTATGACGTGCATCACGGCAACGGCACCCAGGATGCTTTTTATTACACCTCGGATGTCCTGTACATCTCCACCCACGAATATCCCTATTACCCCGGAACCGGGGCATTGAAGGACAGAGGCGTTGGAGATGGACGCGGCACCACGATCAATATACCGCTGCGAGCCGGAACCGGGAACATGGGATTCGAGCAGGCATTTACCAGGGTGATCTGGCCCGCCGCCCGCCGATTCAAACCCGACCTGATCCTCATCTCGGCGGGCTTCGATGCCCATTGGGTTGATCCACTGGCCCACCTCCAACTCGACCTTCCCGGCTACACCCATCTGGCCCGCGAACTGATCGCCATGGCCGGTGAGTTATGCGATAGTCGGATTGTTTTTGTGTTGGAAGGGGGCTACGATCTACATGCCTTATCCAACGGCGTGCTGAACATCGCCTATGCACTGCAAGGCATAGATCAGATAGCCGACCCGCTGGGTACATTGGACATGCCGGAGCAGAGCGCATCCGATGTGATCGACGAGGTGATCAGGCTGCACGAGCTTGGATAAGCATATCCCTTCCACATAAGGAGAAAAAGACTATGCAATACCGTCCATTGGGACGTACCGGTTGGAATGTTTCCGATATCAGCTTCGGAGCCTGGGCGATTGGCAGCGCCTGGGGCAATGTCGATGATAAGGAGTCGCTGGCCGCCCTCCACAAGGCGATCGACATGGGCACCAACTTCATCGATACCGCCGACGTGTATGGTGATGGTCACAGCGAGCGGCTGGTTGCACAGCTTCGCAAGGAGCGCAGCGAGACGATCTACGTGGCGACCAAAGCCGGGCGGCGGCTTGATCCGCATACCGCCGATGGCTACAACCGCGAGAACATCACCAAATTTGTCGAGCGCAGTCTCAAGAACCTGGACACCGACTGCATCGATCTGCTTCAGCTTCACTGCCCGCCGACTGAGGTCTTCTACCGGCCCGAAGTATTCGGGGTGCTGGATGACCTGACGGCTGCCGGGAAAATCCGGCATTACGGGGTCAGCGTCGAGAAGGTCGAAGAGGCCCTCAAAGCGATTGAATTTCCCAATGTGAAGACGGTGCAGATCATCTTTAACATGTTCCGGCAGCGGCCTGCGGATTTGTTTTTCCAGGAGGCCAAGCGGAAACAGATTGGGATTCTGGCGCGGGTGCCCCTATCAAGTGGGATGCTGACCGGCAAAATGACCCGCCAGACGACCTTCGAAGCGGACGACCACCGGAACTTCAACCGGCATGGTGAGGCTTTTGACCGGGGCGAGACCTTCTCCGGGGTGGATTATGATACCGGGTTGGAGGTGGTCGAAGAATTCAAGAAGCTGGTCCCGGAGGGCTGGTCGATGGCCCAATTTGCGCTGCGCTGGATCCTGATGTTTGACGCGGTGACCTGTGCTATCCCCGGAGCCAAACGGCCTGCCCATGTGGTGGATAATGCCGGGGCTTCGGATTTGCCGCCCCTATCCGAAAAGCAAATGGCGGCGGTTCGGGCCTTGTACGAGGAGCATATCCGCGAGCTGGTGCACTACTACTGGTAATCCGGTTATTCGATTGACCCTGCGGGGCGACGGGTACGTCGCAGCACAACTGGGAAGAGGCCCATCCGCAGAGTGATGGGGTAAGGCTCTTGAAAGGCCATCCACAGTATGAGGGGTGGCCTTTTTGCTTCTGAAGGGGGCCTGAATCCCGGAGCCGCTGGAGGGGAACCTCACCCCCAGCCCCTCTCCCGACCGCTCGCTTAACGCTCGCTGGGAGAGGGGAGCAAGAAAATTCTGGGTGCGGGTTCCTCGCCGCGATCTTGCGCCGGGCATACTTCGGCCTTTTGACGGTCGATTCGCGCCGTCATCAGAAGCCCAGATTGTGCGATTAAGATCATCCTTCCTGCCCGCCCGCTTTTCCCGCCTATCTCTCCACGACCGCCCGGTTCCGGCGAGGGGGCGCAGGTGAGGGGCTTGCTTTGGGGGGAACGCGAATCCCGACTCTCCACGTCAGCGACCCGTGAGCCGTTCCCGACCGCAGCCAGTGGCCCGCACTTGCGATAGATTTATGCTTGCAATGAAACGTATGTTCTGATCATAAACAAAAAAGAAGGGCGTGTCAAGTGATCATCCGATCACATGAGTTAGAGGATTCAAACCAAATCGTTTTTCTGACACCTATCATGGCATATCAAGAGGCTTGGCTAAAATTAATAGCTGGCATAATGAGATAGGCGATATTCGTCTAACTCAACTGATAATTTTTTCAGTAATTCGATCATGTTGTCTGCCTCTTTCTGAAATCTCCCAGTTCCGTCTGCTTGTCCAAAAGAATCAGTAACAACATCATCTTGCTTCGATGCTTCTTCGTAGAGACTCTGTAAATATTCAGAACCTAATGACTTGATAGACACAGATGCTCGTTCGTTTACGACTGAATGCTCATCCCAATATTCTACAAATTTGTCGATGGTTACTTGTATTAATCGATCAAACAATTCATTACCTGGCTTTCCTGAACGATCATTGCGAAATCTTAGTTGCTGCTTTAAATACCCGATATATTTCAAATTGAAATCTATATATGCATAAATTGGCGCGAGTCTCTCTTGTAACAGCTTATCTTGAAACACAGCAATGTCACGCCGATGATCTTCCTCTCTGCGTTCCCTTTCAGCCTTGAGAGCTTTATGCTGAACCAACAGAGAAAACAATCCTGTAAGTGAGCCACCAATTAGTGCAAGAATACCGCCCAGCACTATACTAACCTGATCGAGATTTTCAAACATTACTTGTAAGCCTTATTCAAAATATCCAGAAACCGCGCAACCACAGAATCAGCATTCTCGAAACACTCACTTGCATCGAAGTGCTCTACAACCCGGATTCCATGATCACGGAATAACCGATCACGCTCATGATCTTGTACTGTCCTAGACGGAGGATGGAAAGGTTCTCCATCAACCTCTAATATGCCCCATTTTCCCTCATGACATATGAGAAAATCTGGTTCTCGATTCTCACGCCTGTCCATCTCCCCAACCGCCGCTTTACAATTAGGCAGAAACATTATCCCTATGCGGTCTAGGGCTTCTGCTATACGCATTTCACTTGCGGAACGGAAGCGCATATTTTTCCATACCACAACACTACTGGATTCAACCGCTTGATTATGCACAGCTTTACCCTCAATAGCTTGCATAAGATCGGTTTGCCAGTTTGGGCCTGGATTAGCTACCTTAGCACGAAGCTCAAAACCCCGGAATACGTATCGCTCTGGAATTACTACCTCGAATGCCTTTCGCACCTGATTTTTTAAACCTTCGTCCCCAAAATGATCCAATTTGTCAAAAATTGGGCGTGGGGCAATTAGTCGAATATTAACAGCTATTTCATATCCATAACCACCATAGGCTTCATAGTTTACATGGCTAACACTTAACTGACCCAAGTGGCATGATAAAAGAGAACTGGCTGCATCCCACTCCTGACCATCAACTAAGAACTGAACAGCCCTTGCATGGAATTGCTCAATCGGTACAAGGTCTGGATATTTCTCTTCAAAACTCTCTGACATAATCTATCTCCTAGATGAAATAGCTATAAAGTCATTTTACAATAACTTGGTTATTAAGTCAGGACTTAGCAGGTTGACACCACAATAATCTGTTGCTATTCTGGAAGTGTTCACACCTCTTTTTATGCGGCAAGCCCAGAGTCGAGACATTAGCGGTTTACTCTGGACTTTATGCTATCCTCATACCTTGACAACCTTACAGAATCTCCTTGATACTAGAGCTATGAACAAACTCACTAAAGGGAGCGCACTATGTTTAGAGACCCCTGGTTAAATTTAATTTTCCATCCAGTGCTGATATTCATCTATTTAGTCGTCATCGGCTATATTGTGCTACAAATCTCAAATAAACAGGCAGCTAAAAAAGCGGAGGAAGCACGCCAAGAGAAGATCTATGCCAGAAGTGATGAATGGGGTAAGGAAATTTGTGCGGCTTTAATCAGGAAGCAAATCGATATGGACATGATTCCAGAGATGGTCAGGTTAGCTTGGGGCAAACCAAACTACACAGAAGAGAAGTCACGTACCAGTAAAACCGTCAAAGTAAGATGGACTTATGGCGAACCCCGCAAAAATGCGAGATATGTTTGGTTTACCAATGACAAAGTAAGCAAAATCGAGGGATGATAAGAGGGTGGATGCAAGTCCATGCGCTGAGATTTATACAAGTGGTGGGAGCGATCAACTATGCCTATTCGGATTTTCAGTGTTGAAGCCAACCTGCTTTGCCACTTCGAGCAACCTATCATCTGCCGCAACAAAGATCAGTGGTGCGAGTTGTGCCTGAAGCAACCGCTCATTTCCCACAATAGCCGAGGCCAGCTGCACAGCATCATAAGCCCGGAGGGGATAGTTTTCGAGCAAGGTTATGGCTTCTTCATTTACCCGGTGAGATAAGCCTATCACAGCATAATCATTTACAACGTGGTGATTGAGCAAAACCCGTATCAACTGGAGGTGACGCAGGGTCAGGTGACCTTCTCTACGGCGGCGCGATAACCCGGATACCACCTCGACCGGTGTAATATGGGCGATAAAAACAGCGCTGCCCACCGCCGGAGCCGTAATCTGCCGCACCCAATGAGTCCCCTGTTCAACCACATAACGTTTGACCAGGGCGCTGCTGTCCAGAAAGTAATGGGTCATGGCCCCTCGTGCCGTTCTTCAATGATGATCTCCGATACCGGCGGCATTCCCTCGCTTATCCTGTCCAATTCTTTGAGCAAGGCTTCTTCGTCGATATCCGCCTCGTCTGCTCCCAGCGTTGGCGCAGGGGCCAGGATATCACCAAGGGCAGCCTTTAC
>JBNKDD010000194.1:0-10747 GCA_050288085.1 Anaerolineae bacterium | reverse complement strand
CGTGCTGGCCGCCCAACTGCGCGAAACAACCTGGCTGCTCCTCCCACACAGCATGGGTGTGATCAACAATGCGGCTATCAACGTCTTATTGACGGAAGCCGGAGAGTCTGAAGCCTGGTTGATTGGGCCAGGGATCAGCCACGAAGAAGAGACTGCGGCCTTCCTACGAGGTCTTCTAAGAGCCGATCACCGGCCCAAGAAAGGCAATATCGGCTTCGGAAGAGTCGAACAAACTGAATCAGACAGTAAAGGATCTTCTGACTTCCCCCCGCTCGTCATTGATGCGGATGGACTAAATCTGCTCTCCAAGATCGATGAGTGGTGGGAACTGCTTCCACAGGGAACCATCCTGACCCCTCACCCCGGAGAGATGGCCCGGTTGACCGGATTGGATGCCCCCCCACCCCATCAGGAACGAATCGGATTGGCGATTGAAAAAGCCGCTGAATGGGGCTGCATAGTAGTGCTCAAGGGGGCCTATACCGTAATTACCGAGCCAGAGGGGAAGGCAGTTATACTGCCATTTGCCACAGATGCCCTGGCCTCTGCCGGGACAGGAGATGTGCTGGCCGGTTGCATTGTCGGAATGCTGGCCCAGGGCCTCAATCCGTTTGATGCGGCAGTCTGTGGGGCTTACGTTCATGCGCTTGCGGGTGAAACTGCTGCCCGCGATCTAGGGTCTTCCCGGAGTGTGATGGCAGGTGACCTGCTGCACACCATCGCGGCAGCGCTCGCCCAGATTGAATCAGCATAAAACAAAACGACCCGGCAAGTTATTTTGCCGGGTCGTTATCAAATTCCAAAGCAGGGGACAAACAGATTGTTCCCTGCTAAACTTTATCAGGCAGAGGCCTCTTCTGATCCGGTAGAATCTGAGCCGCTCTCCAGTTGTTCACGCGTCTTACGGGCAGTTTCCACGCCCTGCTCAACCGCTTCCGTGATCCGCTTGCGGGCATCTTCGACCATTTCGGTTGTGCGCTGCTGGATTTCGTCAGCCTGCTTGCGCACATCGGCCAGGGTTGATTCGGCCCGGTCACGAATCTGCTTTACCTCGGCATCGGCCTTATCACGCAGCTCAATGCCCTTGTCGCGGATTTGTACCCGGGTTTCTTCACCTGATTGCGGGGCAAACAGGATCGAAACCACCGCCCCAACCATTCCACCGACCACAAAACCGGTCAGGAAAGCACCAACATCTCCACTGTCATCGTTTGCCATTTTATTCTTCTCCTATTGACTCACAGTCTTGCGAAGGTTGATTGGCTTCGCCCTTAACTTTACCATTCCCAGTGGTGCTATTATCGTGATCGGACTGCTTTGTATCAGCACCAGTCGATTCTTCACTATCAGTTGTTCCAGCTTCAGCCTGAGCATCAGCATCTGCGGTTTTCTCTGCTGCCGGATTGGCAGCAGCACGTGCCCCGGTTGCCGCCGACATCAGAATACCTGCTGCCTGACGGATTGCATCCGCATCCTGCGCCATACGGGTCATCCCTTTTACGGCGCTGTTTACGGCCATCACCGGTTCAACCAGGTTATTGCTCAGGAAAGTGGCAGTGCCACGCACAGTGTTAACCGTGTCAGAAGCCGCCTTGATTAACGGTTGGACCTCGTTATTCAGCAAGTTCACCAACCGTGCGATCTGGATCAAGAGCACTACGATTGCCGTCCCTACTAAGGCCAACAGCAGGGCCAGTACAATGATCATCAAATCGCGGATGATCTCTACACCCGGTGCGACCGTTTCTGCATTAAATGCCAACAAAACGGCGGCGACCACCAGCGCCAATCCGAGCGTGATGAGCAGAATGATACTGCCGATAACTGCGGAGTTAACGCCGTTTGATTCTTCTTGCTGCGAATTTGGCGTATCTGCCATGTTTCGCTTACTTTCTTGATAAGTAGGGAACGATCGACTGAATGAATTATAGCATAGCCACTACCGTGTGAAAAGAGGTAGCCAACTTATTTCTAACTTTTCTCGTCCAACTACTGTTCCACAGAGGGTTCTGGCCGTGAGAGTATGAGCGCAATGACTATGGAGATCAATGCACCGACGGAACCACCCAGGATATTAACCACACCGATTGCCAACGGGCGGATATCAAGCACCCGCCCGACTGCCTGCCCAATCGCAAAACCGATCCAGGCAGCCAGGATCAGACTGAATAAGCGGCGGCCATTGCCACCAAAAATGAAATGCATCAATGCACCATATAAAGTGGCAAGCAGCATACTGAAAACAAAAGCGGGTGACAAACTCAATGATCAGCCTCCCCTGATTCAGGTTTCTGTGCGACAACAATCCAGACTTTGCTGCCCGGCAGTTCCTCGGCGTGCACGGTCACATCAAAGCCAATACCTTTAACCCTTTGCATCGGATCACCTTCCCAGGGGCCGCGCTGCCCGGTGATTCGATATAACCATTCCAAAAACCAGACCAGCGGATTGGCAAGAGTCAGCATCCCATTAGGTACAACGACAAACCGACCACCCGGTTTCAGGACACGATACGCTTCTCGCAAGGTGTCCGGGTGAATAATAAACTCGGTCGGGAAGGTACTGACAACAGCCTGGAAGCACTGATCTGGGAATGGTAACTGCATGCCACTTCCACGAACCAATCGTGCAGCTAACCCCTTTGCCGACAATTTCCGTAAGGCGATCCGCCCCATGTGGGGCGAAAAATCGAGTCCGATGGCCTTGAGCCCGGCATCTGCCAGATCAACCTGTAGATTGGCGGTTCCATGCGCCAGTTCAAGGATCAGGTCATCGGCTGCCTGTAAATAGGGGATGCTGGCCCGCTGCCATCGCCGCCAATGTCCCAACGAAACTACCCAACTGACCAGATCATACGTCCAGGCGAACTCGTTATACAGCAGACGGAAGCCAAACCGAACCAGCCCCCACCATATCCCGACGAAAAATTTCATTAACCTTCCAGCCCCCCAAAATTAATCAACTCAATACCCTCCGATTGAATCAACTCGCGGACGCTGGGGTGTGTCAGTGCATCCAGTTCTGCCTGACGATAGGTCGTATAGCTGGATGAGGCTACCAACGCATCATCGACTTCTGCGGGATGGCACATCACTTCGCTGATCCCTTCCGGTAAATTAGCCAGCAGGATCAACAGGTCACCAAGCGTAGCCTGTTTTTTAAAAAATCCAGAGATGAAATGATCCGGCATCTTTACCGAAGCTGCAGCCATTTTGTTTTCCAGCGCCCCGGCCATCGATGCAGCCACCTTAGGCTCTGCCGTTATCCCCAACATCTTCACAAACTCAGCAACGATGCTCACATTGTCGTTAAGCGGCTTACGAATAGGGATAGCCAGCCTGCTTGCCAAACGCAGCATCAGTTCCATAATAGATGGATGCAGATAAGTAATATGGTGATGGCTGTCCAGGTGATCGGGCTGCTTACCGGCTAACTCAATGAAGCGATCCACCTGGGCCAACAGCTCGCGCTCTACCTGTACCATATCAAGCTGACCTAACCGGGCGGTCACCTCAGCCTTAGGATGAAAATGACCATCAGGTTTGACCAGATCGGGGATCAAGTCAGACGAGGCAACAGATGGCCCAGCAGTCAATGTCAGGTGAAGACCCAATCCCAGGTCGGGGGCCTCCTTCCGAGTCAGTTCCACCGATTCGGCGGCGGCAGGCATATTCACTGTCACGCTGGCTGAGGTGACAATCCCATCCTTATGAGCACGGATGATTCCACGTGTCACACCCAAGGTGTAACCCAGGTCGTCCGCATTGACAATCAACTTTCGCATCGCCCTACCCCCTAAGCCTTATCTCGAATAATTTTCCCGGTACGTTCGGGATCATCTGTGATGATTCCATCGACGCCCAGGCTGCACATCCGCCGGATATCATCTGCCTCATTGACCGTCCACACGTTAACTCGATAATGGTGCTTCCGCGCCCAGGCCATGTACTGCTCGCTCACTATTGAATAGTGTGGATGCTGCGCCTCATGGGAACCGATCCAGAGGCGAGCAGCCCATCCAACCAGGGCTAATTCCCGTGTATAGAGATACCCAATCGGAATATCTTCCGCCAGCCGCCGCAGATTGATCAAGTTGGCCGGGTTAAACGACGATATCAGGACACGTTTATCTAACCCATATTGCCTGATCAGTGCAACGACGGCCTCAGCTAATTGGGAGCCACGCCCGAACCCCTTCAATTCAACGTTGAATAATAGATGCTCTCCCAACGCCTCAAAGACTTCTTCTAGAGTTGGCAGCTGCACGCCTGAAAAATCGGGGGAAAAGTACCGCCCGGCATCAAGAGCCTTGAGTTCGGCCAGGGTCTTATCGGCAACTGAGCCGGAACCATCGGTGGTTCTTTGTAAGCTGGAATCGTGGATTACGACCGGAATCCCATCAGCGCTGAGTTGAACGTCAAATTCAATGCCATCGGCCCCATGTTCCAGGGCCAGTTGGAACGCAGGGAGTGTATTCTCCGGTGCATGAAGCCTCGCCCCCCGGTGGGCGAAGTTCAAAGTACGGTGACGATAAAAGTAGTCTAATTGCAATTCAGCCATAATGCATTTGCGCTGGCCCTCATAAGTCTGAAAGCCAGCGCACAATTCAATGTTTGATTATTGCCTACAGCTCGACGAAATAGGCTTCGCAAGCACGGTCGAGCAGGTCTTTGGTCATCTGGAACGGCACACCCAGATAACCCGAAATGTCCTTCATCTGGTCGATCAGGTCACGGGGGTGAACCGCACGGAGTGACCGGTCCATTTTGATATACCATTCCTGCAAAAGGTAAGCCAGCATCCGGTCATCGTAGGGCAGGCCACGAGCCTCTGCCATCCGGATGAAGATCCTGCGGAATTCCTCATAGGTCGGATCGATGATCTCGATCTTGTGACGAATACGCCGCAGGAAAGCCTCGTCTACCAGGTCGCGAGGTTCCAGGTTGGTCGAGAAAACGACCAGGACATCAAAGGGAACTTCCAGCTTGCGACCGGTTGCCAGTGTGAGAAAGTCCACCCGCTTTTCCAGGGGGACAATCCACCGGTTCAACAGGTCACGAGGGCGGACCTGCTGCCGTCCGAAGTCGTCAATCAGCAGCATGCCGCCGTTTGATTTCATCTGGAAAGGCGCTTCGTAGTATTTGTTGGTGGGGTCATAAACAAGGTCAAGGCTTTCCAGGGTTAACTCACCACCAACCATGATCATCGGTCGCCTGATTTTTATCCAGCGCGGGTCAGCCCGGTGAATCTGACCGGTTCCCATTTTCTTGGAGGTGTCCTCCACCACTTCGTGGTTAACGCCATCAAAGACCCGGACCACCTGGCCTTCAATATCAATCGCATAAGGAATGTACATTTCCTGCCCCAACACCACCCGACCGACCAGTTCAGATATGGTCGTTTTACCATTACCGGGAGGGCCAAACAGGAAAATCGAACGGCCTGAGTTGACCGCCGGGCCGATTTTATCAAAGACCTTACGGTTGATGACCAGTTGGGAGAGCGCCCCGCCCAGGACTTCAGGTGTGATCAGGGTGCGCCTGTGCTGCTCATAGATAGCTTTTGTATAAACATCCAGCGTTACCGGTGCAGCCCCAGCGTATTGGGAACGATCCAATGCCTCGCGGGCTTTACTAATGCCCGCGCCGGTGATGACGTATTGATAGGCTCCCTCGCCAAAGCCGCCACTACCCTTGACTTCGACCCAATGTTCGCGCTTCAAAAACTCCATGATCTGGTCGACCACCCCGGCAAACGGTAGTGAAATCGACTCGGCGACCTGATAACCGGATTTGAAGCCGCTGAAGTACAATACCTTCAGAACCAACTCTGCCAGAAAAAGTTGGTTAAGCCCGGTATCTTCAATACTATCAACAGAAGGCGGCATCCACCCGAAACCCGGAACGTTAACTCCATAGGTTTCGGCATCGCGCTGCACGGCTGCCGGTCTTCCCTGTCTTTGTGCCGCTTGCTGCTGTGCTAACTGTGCCGCAGTTGGTTTTAAAGTCATGACAATTATCCCTCAAGCTCTGTCAACACTTCCCCGACTCGCAGAATTTCCTCTTCTGTATTATAGCAATGCGCAGAAATACGCAAATGGGGCACACCGCCCGCATCTTGCCGGGCGGAAATCACAATCCCACGTTCCTGTAATTGTTCAACCAGTTGATCGGCATCACCTTTAGGCACGAATGTCACGATGTGGGCGTGCCGCTCCGGAGTAATGACTCGGTAGCCGCGCTCAGATAAATCAGCGATAGCCAGTTCACCCAGGTGAGTGATCCACCGATTTATGTTCTCCACCCCAAGTGACATCAACAACTTCACCGCAGCGAACAAACCAGCCATACCTGGCAGGTTAGGCGTTCCGGTATCAAAACGCCGTGCGCCGGGGTTGGGAGTCATATCATAATGCAGCCAGTGCTGCCAATCCACCACCGAGAGCGGGCCGACAAAGACCGGCTCCAGAATATCTACAAACTCAGGCCGGAGGGCCATAAAACCCTGACCGGGTGGAGCAAGGAGCGCCTTTTGCCCACCTGCGACAACCGCATCAATCCCCATAGCCTTCATATCGACAGGCACTAACCCAGCCCCCTGTATCGCATCGACGATCAGCCACAGATCATACTCTTTACAATATTTCCCCAGTGCGTTCAAGTCTTCATGACGACCGGTGAAAAACTGTACAACGCTGACCGCTACCATGCGAGTCCCGTCGTCACGGGCTGCATCGAGTGCTTCAAGGGTCAGGCCGCCATCCTGGGAAGGTACAAGGTGCGTTTCAACACCCTTGCGGGCCAGGTTCATCCAGGGATAAACGTTGGAGGGAAATTCAACATCGCACAGCAAAACGTTATCACCGGCCTGGAAGGGTAGGCTCTGAGCGATTAGATTCAAACCTACCGAGGTGTTCTGCACAAAGGTTACTTGATCCGGCTCAGTATTAATCAGCTTACCAACCTGTTCCGGTAGTTCGGCGAATAAGTAATCATGGGAATGAAACCCATCACTGCCATATTCAGAAATCGCTTCGGCTGCGTCTATCACCGCCTGGGTAACCGTTGCAGGCATGGGCGATATACTTGCATGGTTGAGATAGGTCACTCCGTTGGCTGTAGGTTTAAACTCAGCTCGAAGCGTATCCAGATCATAGGCGGCATAGGTTGATGTAGATGTTGACACAGGTTAACCTCGCTCTCTCACCGGCATTATAGCATTGCCTATCCTGGGCAGACAAACCAGTTACTTACGCTCCCAACCGGTCAAAATATGTGAAAATCGCCACTTTGATGCCAAATTGTATAGATTCCGTAGGGTAATCCTGTTTTAAGCCTGCTATAATGACAAACTGAAGTCTTCTCTAGTATTGTTCCATTTAATGTTATTTCAGTTTAGAGGTCAGTCTATATGTTGCATGACGCAGCCGCCTTAGAAACTCGCATCAATTTAACCGGGGATATCATTCTTGAGCGCATCCACTGGCTGGGACATTCCAGCTTCCGGATCAATGGCCCGCCTCATGACGATGCCCCTGTTATTTACATCGATCCCTGGCGGCTACCGGATAATTCCCCTCCTGCTGATGTGATTCTGATCAGCCATGATCATTACGATCACTGCTCCCCTGATGATATTGCACAAATCCAGACTCCTGACACCCTGGTGGTTTCCAACCAACGGGTAGCCGACCGTCTGGGGGGCAATGTGCACGTGGTCGCTCCCTGGCAAGGAGGTGTCCGGGTAGGTGAAGTTTCTTTACGTTTTGTACCGGCATACACCATTCACCAGGCCTATCATGATAGGAGCTTTGGCGGATTGGGTTTCCTGATCTCATTTATGAGACATGACATCTATTTTGCCGGGGATACCGATCTCATCCCAGAGATGGATAAAATCTACTGTGACATCGCCTTACTGCCGGTCGGTGGCGCATTTACAATGAACTTTGATGAAGCGGCAGAAGCTGTCCAGCGGCTCCGCCCACAATATGCCATCCCAATGCACTTTGGGCGAGAAGTCCCCGGCAGTCAGGGTGACGGCCATCGCTTTTGCCAGTTGGTGAACAGCGGGACACAGGCCATCGAGCTTCCAATTGAAAACGACCTGCTCCAATAAAAATCAAGACCACGTATAAGAATCAGACGGGGGTAGGCTGTTTTTCAACCTACCCCCTTTTTCCCCAAGCCAGCCGCCTTTTTGCTATGCGGCTAAACCATCATCTGACCATTTCAACGGTTTTTCATTTGCGGATAATATCAACGGTCGGCGTGTCCCGCGGATAGCTTCTCCATCCAGGACAACCTTCTGGATATCATCACGCGATGGAATTTCAAACATCACATCCAGCAGGGAACTCTCGATAATCGAGCGCAAACCACGTGCGCCCGTCTCGTGAGCAATAGCCAGATCAGCCGCTGCCTCAAGCGCATCCCTGGAGAATTCCAGTTCGACATTATCCAGCCGGAACATGGCTTCATACTGCCGTACCAGGGCATTTCTCGGCGCGGTGAGGATCTCAATCAGTGATTCACGGTCAAGCGGTTCGACGTTGATCGTCACCGGAAGCCTGCCCATGATCTCCGGGATCATGCCATACTTGATCAGGTCCTCTGGAGAGACATGCTTTAACAGTTCGCCATCTTCGTAGCGCTTCCGGCTACCTGCCCCTTTGAAGCCCATCGAGCCTTTTACGCCAATCCGGTTGGCAATATCCTCTTCAATGCCGGTGAAGGTTCCACCGCAAATAAAGAGAATATTCTTAGTATCAAGCTGAATGAACTCTTGATGGGGGTGCTTACGCCCTCCCTGAGGAGGCACGTTCGCGACAGTACCCTCAATGATCTTGAGTAAAGCCTGCTGAACACCTTCACCGCTCACATCCCGGGTGATAGAGGGATTATCGCCGCTCTTGCGAGCAATCTTGTCGATCTCGTCAATGTAGATAATGCCCTGTTCGGCACGGGCCATATCGAAATCGGCAGCCTGGATCAACCTGAGCAGGATGTTCTCTACATCTTCCCCGACATATCCAGCCTCGGTCAGCGCTGTGGCATCGGCAATACAGAACGGTACGTCAAGGGTTCGGGCCAAGGTTTGAGCCAGAAGGGTCTTACCAACACCGGTTGGCCCGACGATCAAGATATTGCTCTTGTCGATCTCAACCTCTTCGACCTCAACCTGTGCCCTGATCCGTTTGTAGTGGTTATACACGGCAACGGACAACACCCGCTTGGCACGCTCCTGCCCAATCACATATTCATTGAGGTTCTCATAGATCTGCTGAGGAGAAGGAATCTCCTTCAGCCCCTTGTCCGCCGCCGGGAAGTGAGACACTTCCTCGTCCAGAATCTCGCGGCAAAGGTCAACACACTGATCACAGATAAAAACACCTTCCGGCCCTGAGATCAGTCGGGACACCTCACCTTGAGGACGGCGGCAGAAAGAGCAATGCTGTGGGCCACCATATTCTGCCATAGTTAACTCTCCGATGGTTCAGGTGGTTCGAGGACGCCATCGACCAGGCCATATTCAACCGCAGCCGGCGCGTCCATGTAGACATCCCGGTCGGTATCTTCCTGAATTTTTTCCACTTTTTGGCCGGTATGACTGGCTAATATTTCATTTAACCGCTCACGCAGGCGTAGAATTTCCTTAGCAGCGATCTCGATATCACTTGCCTGGCCTTGTGCTCCACCCAGAGGTTGGTGCATATGAATGGTGGCATGAGGCAGCGCATATCGTCGACCCGGCGTACCAGCCGCCAATAACACCGTACCAAAGCTGGCGGTGAAACCAACAGCCACCGTACTGACCGGGGCCGTGATCTGCTGCATCGTATCGTAGATACCTAACCCGGCATAGACCATCCCACCCGGCGAATTAATGAACATCTGGATTTCCCGCTCCGGGTCTTCCCGGTTCAGGAAAAGAAGCTGGGCAACAATCAGGTTTGCAACCTGGTCATTAATAGGCGTGCCCAGGAAAATGATTCGCTCTTTTAATAACAGCGAATAAATATCATACGCACGTTCACCACGCCCGGTGGTTTCAATCACCATGGGGATCAGGCTAGTGGGCATACTCTGTAGCATAGTCCGCGTTACTCCTTTGGGTTCAACAAGTCCGGTGTATTCACTATTTCTCGTCTGAGGCCGATTCTGTTTCCTCTACGTTCTCTTCAACCTGGTCGGCCTGTGATTCTTCAACACTCTCAGATTCATCATTATCGGTAGGTTCTTCGGTCTGACTCTCGTCGACCGGTTCTTCAACGGCTTCAGGTTCTTCTTCTGCCCCAATTTCAGGAGCTTCCCCCTGGGCAATTAGGATGAGCCGCTTGATGGATTTATCAGTTAGCAGTCTCTCTTCAACAGACTGCCGGGCAAGAGGCGTAGACATCAACTCCCGTATGACGGGAGCCTGCGAGCCATAGGACAGCAGCGACGTTTCGATCTCGTCGTTAATCTCGGCCTCAGCCGCCTTCAACTGTTCAGCCTCAACCAGCTTACCCAGGATCAAGCTGCGCATCAGGCGCTTTTCTACGCTCTCCCGGAATTCTTCACGCAGGTCTTCCTCGCTCTTATCAGTGACTCGATAGTAGTCTTCCAAAGTCAGGCCACTGCTGCGGCGAAGCTGCTGATCGAACCGCTCCAGTTCGTGATCAAGTTCGTGGTCCAGCATGACTTCCGGGTACTTGACAGTCACGACACCGTCAAGCAGCTTATCGAACACCTGGCCAAGATAGATC
>JBNKDD010000193.1:0-10786 GCA_050288085.1 Anaerolineae bacterium | reverse complement strand
CCGGAAGGGCTTCCTCAACCTGGCGGCGGTAGAAATGGGCCAACGCCAGCGCCGCCGCTCCTAACACCAGGTAAGCTGGCATATCCCAGGTATTGATCGCCCGTAACGCCCCGATGATCAATGCCCCGGCAATCACGTTCAGCCACACCATCCCCTGAAGACGTTTCTCTGAGAAGGCGCTTCGTATCTGGGCTGTTGCCCAGGTAAGCGCCAGCAGCCCAATCGGCAGCGCGATCATGTGAGCGTGCAGGTCGGCATACAGGAAGGTGAAGAACGGAAACTCCGTGATCGGCCCGACCTCCAACGGATAGCCGGTGCTGTCAAGCGGAACCGGGATCAGCCGGGTGGCGTTCCAATACCACTCCCCCAGTCCTACCGGCAGCAGCTTTCCCTCGCCGAAGTGAATCGCAATCCCCCGGAAGACATCACCCAGATTCGGGGCTAATGTGCTGGAAAACGCAGCTTCACCGCTGCCAAGCTCCGCGAAGCCCCATATCACCGTGCGTATCTGGTCGAGATTGCCCAGTATGACGGTGAGAAGCAGCGCAGTGATACCGGCTGCATAAGGCTTCCAGTTACCTGCCAGTTTTGAACTGAGATACTCGAAGTCCCGCCCCAGTGACTCGATCACATCCCCAACTGAGATTTTCGGCCATGTTTTAATCGTCTCCCAGAAGGTCGGTGAAGGTCGTTGTAGCAGTTCATCCTCTTCGGGGGAAGGCTCATCTTTCCAGGGAGATATCAGGTTATAGGCCACCGAGAACGCCCCCAACCCCGTCATTGCAAACAGCGTTGGCAGGATCAGGTTATAGGCCGCGGTCATCGGAATTGGCAGCAATTTCAACGGTGCACCGACCACCACAAAGCCAAAATAGTAGTAGTTGATTGTCCCACCTGCGAACCAGGGATCGTATGGGGGGAAGCTCTCCGAGTTTAAGATGGCATTGAAGTAAGCCATATCCATTGGCTTTTCGCCGCCGTAGGCCGGATGCCACAGATCGGGGTTGCCTAGCCGTATCAGCACAAACAACAGGAACAGCGCGGCAAATATCCCTTCCATCAACAAGATGTGCTGCCAATGTTCCCGCAGCCAATCCGTAAACTCAACCCGCCGGGGCCAGATAAAGGCCAGTGAGAGCAGCCCCAACATGACAATCGCTGCCGCCACCGAGAACCCACCCCAGGGAATCGAGTAACTGCCTGCAAACCAGGATAGCCACGCCACAAACAACAGGCCAAATACCCGGCTGAGTGGATAGGCGCGATCCGGTAAAGCATGAAATAATGCAAACAAAGTGGGGAAGGCCACCGCCCCGATCCCCAATACCAACAGCCACCACAACACAACCGCCAGCAGTTGGAACTTCACAAAGATATTATCTTGTGTCGAGCTTGCCGTATTTGAATTGACAAGATGTATTCCTGTGGCAGACCTCAACCGGGGTAGGGGTATCTTCTGTGGGCGGCCTTTGGAGTCTTTTGCGATCACGCGGACAACATTATCCAGATCGACCTCGCCCAATATTTCGGCAGTTCGCGCCGGATCGTAATTATTCGTCTTTTGGAAGACAAATACTCGCGGATGGTCGTAGACCGTCCAGGCTTCCTCGGCGTTGTCGTCATTGAATTCAATCGGGCCGAAATTGGGCCGCGACGTGAAATCCTCGATCAGCTCAAACCCCAGTTCCCCGTTAAACAGGGATTCGTAATACTGGATAGTCAGGGGATACCGTCGTGGATTCCGCGACATGGACGCATAGAACCGGTTGCTGGAAATGACAATATAGTCGCTCTGATCGAGGACATAGCCGATCCGGTCGCGTTTCTCTACCGTATCTTCCCAGGACATTTCCAACTCGTAGCCCTGGTATTGCGCTCCCCACACATTGTAAGGCGCAATCGACAGCGGAATCGGGTCATCCCATGCGCCTTCTACCGCCAGGCTTGATCCTGATAGTAGCATTGGCCCGGCAGCGTTGATGAACAAATAATAGGTTTCATCCGCGTTGAGGAGTACCGGATCGAATTTGATTTTGTAAGCCTCGCCGCGCGGATCGATTTCTCCATTGAAGTCACTGCTGATAATACCGGTTGCCAGTACTTCATTTCCGGCGTAGTCTTTGGTAAGTACAATTTCCAGCGTTTCAACGTCCTCGCGATTCTCCGCATCCAGGACGTGGTTAAGCGTGATCTCATTTAAGACGCCACTGTAAGACAGCTTGAACGGGTAAGCCTGTCCCAACCCCTGCCCGATAAATGTGTTTTTGACGGTGGGTTCGGTGACGCTGTCTTCCGGTACCTCGCGTGAGGGCCAGTTGTTAGGCAGCCCAAGTTGAAAAAGCCGCGGTCCGTCGTCCGTTTCAAGCGACAGCGTAACATCAGACGGGATATTTTCGAGCAGCCATTCCGAGGCTTCAACGCGGGTCACCGGGCGGGTATAAATCCGGGAAACTGAGAATCCCCAGATAAACGCCGAAGCCACCACCAGACCGGTCAAACCGGCGCTGAGAACCGCCGCCCAATGCCAACGTTGGACATTTCTTTGGGCCAACAAACCCTGAATTCGATCCCAGATCGTGACGGCTGCCCATGCGCCAAGTATCAATAGGAAGGGGTAAATCGGCAGGAAGTAGCGCATGGTCTTTACCCAGCCGATCCCCTGCCACACGAAGATCAATGCCGTCCAGGTGACGGGCAGCATCAGAGCAGAAGCGCCGCGCTGCCCCCGCCCGATCTCCCATATGGCCCAGGCAAACGCCAGCCAGCAGAAAATACCCAGCGGCCATCCCAGGCCCACCCGCATCATATTCACCCAGGGGAAGACCAGTGGAATTCGCTTTCCCCATTGGTGATTGGGCGGAATATCGGCATAACCCGATACCTGCCGCCTGACCTCGTCCATCTGGAGCAGCCAGACTGGGTTTGGACGGAATCCTACCGGATCACCGATCTGGCTTAGAATGGTGAGCGGTAAACCTAGCTCCTCAACGCTGATCGGTTCGTCGGAATTGGGCGGCAGGAAGGCGTAAGGCTGCCCGACTCGGAAGATCGCAACTGTCACCAACCCGGCGATCACCAGCCCGATGGCGGCTCGTCCGACTAAGCGTGTTGTTGGGCGCTTTATCCAGGGCTGTGGTTGTGTTTGCGACTCGTCCACCTCTTGTGAATCGCGGATATTCTTGACTATTTTGTCGATGCGTTCTTCTTGCTTCTGGTTGATCTCGCGGGCGACTCGCAGTACCAGCGTCACAATCATGATCAATGCCAGTGGGAAGATACTCACCTTACTGGACATTGCCAGCCCCAGTGTCAATCCAAACAGCGGATAGTCAAGCCAGTTGTGTTTGGTCAGGGTGCGGGCGATAAACAGAAACGAAGTCACCACAAACAGGTTGGTGATTGCTTCGACCGTAAAGAAGTGCGCTTGCTGGATTGGCAGGGCGGCAAAAGCATAGAGCGCAGCCGATAGCAATCCTACCCTGGCGTTAAACAACTTTTTCCCGATCAGGAATATCACCACCACCGACAACAGATCGCTGATCGCTGAAATGACCCGCCCCACCAGATAGATGGTAAAGTAGCTGGTTTGATCGAACCGCTCGGCCACATATCGTGTCAGGATAATGGGAAAGTCACCATAAACAAAGAAGCCATAACCCACATTATTGGGGTTAAGCGTTGAATTGTTGGTGTCGAAATAATCTTTCCACGAATCAACAGAATGCATTGCTGAGGTCACCTGAGTCAGGAAACGCTCATCAGGATGCAGATGGTGATTTTGATCCCAATCCAGGCCCACGAAACGCAAATAAGCTGCCAGTGCCAGGATTACCAGTAGACCGACAGCTATAAGGAGGCTCTCGTTGCGTTGGTTATCAGTCATACCTTTTCTTGCTCATTCCATCATAAATTGCCAAACCCTGACCGTAATGTATACACGCCAAAGGTATCTGATTCCTCAAACTTGGACCGTTGATGTGGTCGGTTAACGCGATGATTGTAGATCAGTCAGTCGCTTATTCCACCACAAACAGGATGAAGTCGCGCCCGGTTATCTCGCTGGGATACAGTTTGGCCTTGCCGGTTGGAAATGTTTCTTCTAACACGGCCAAGCCCTCGCTGTCGTTGGGATGCACAATAAATACCAGAGGCCGTACTTCAAAGGATGTTGGGAATGTCTCCAGGTAGCTTTGAAGTGTTGGTACATCAATGATCGCCTGGTTGAAGGTGATATCCCCCATCTCGATCCCAATTGCCCGGTAGTCGTGCCAGAAGGGCCAGCCTTGCAGCCACACCCCATTGAGTGGCGCATCCTCTCCGATCTCCTCCCGGACGGCAGCCGCTACTTCGCTCGGATTGAGCGCCGACTCGCGGTAGGACTCGGCGAATTTGACGAAGTACGTATCGTAATTCGTCACGGCAGAAACAAAGATCAATGCCAGGATCAAAGCCGCACTGAGCCAGGTGCCCGGTCGCTGTCCAAATACCATACTCCACCGCTGCCGGATCAGAGCCAACGGCCAGGCTGCCAGCACAAAGACCAACGGCAGGGTACCACTCGCCCGTGTTGCACTGGGATTCTCGATCGGGAATGCGATAGCCAATGCGGAAGGCAGCAGCATCACCAGGATGGCAAGCGGCACCAGGCTGTCCACCGGATCGCGCCGGATGAGCAGTCGCACCGCCCAGGCCACCAACCCCATAATAAACAGGCCGCCGGTAATCAGGTCGAGCATTGGCGCACCGGGCAGCGCACTGATCCAGGCGTGATCCCCCTCAACATTGTACATCCGCACGGCATCAAAGTAATTCTGGACGAAGACCTGTCCGGGCTCGCCCTGAATTTCGACCTCGTTGGCTGTCGTACGATTAATGACCCGGTTCCACAGTTCGGCGGGGAAGTCATGCCACACCCGCAGCATGGGGACAAACATCGCCAGCGCAATCACGCCCGCCAGCATCAGGTTAAGCGATTGTCGTCCCAGCACATTCCCGGCAATTTTTCGTTGTTTTGAAACCTCGTCGCTGCGCCGAAGGTGCGCGATCACCGCTTTGACGATCGGGCCGACCACCGCGACCAGCGCTGCCGTAATCGCTACCAGGGGCACGATCCGCATCGATTGGTACGAGTAGACACCAATCCCCATCCAGAATCCGGCCCATATCCAGGCTTTCCGCGACCCGGTCCGCATCCCCCGGATCAGCATAATGAACACCAGCGTGAATACCAACGGCGTCAGCACGATCCGTAGCGCCAGCCGTCCCAATGAAGCATGCCACCAGCTGATCGCGACCAGCGCCGCCGCATAATAACCGGTTTCCCGATCCACCAATTCACGGCCTAACACAATCATCAATGGGATCAGCGCCAGCGCTTCCAGCGCCGAGACGATCTTCAGCGTCAGGAACGACATTCCCGTGCCAAACAGCTTACTTACCAGCGCCACCAGGTAGAATTGGATCGCTTCCCGTCCCCCGTTCCGGGTAAAGAAGACGTGATGAATCCCCTGTGATACGTCATAGGAATCCAGCAGCTTCTCAACGTGATCGCTCGTCATTTCGTTCGGAATGGCATCCAACCGGTAAAACAGGAAGAACACCGCCGCCGCCATGATCAGGATAAATGCCACCAACGGGAGTACATGCACTTTCGGAGGCCACAGCGATTTGAAGCGCTCGCTCAATGAATCACGTGCATCTTCGAACAGCACCAGCAGGTCGCGCTCGGCAGTGACCAGCATCCAGGCAATGACGCTTAATATCCAGGTGATAACCGACGCGGGACTAAATATGTTTCCAGTAGTCAGGAAGTAAGTCATCACCGACAGGGTGATCGCCACTGCCCCTAGCAGGATTCGGGTATTCACATCGATCCGGTCAGGCGCTTGATCCAATGGGCGGGCTGCCCCGCTCCCGGTGATACGAGGGCCGCGTCGCAGTAAACCCCCATCCGGCGGGGCAAACTCGAACATCAACAGCCCCAACCATGCTAACCCGGCCAGCGTAAACAGCAGGCTGCCCGCAAAACGATTACCTGAATTAGTCAGGCTTGATTGGGCCAGGTAGGCAATCAGGATGGTAACAACCGAACCCATCCCCAACGTGATGATCCGCCCCGGTGATGGGCTGTCTATCGGCTCGATAGGTGATTCTTCATAGGCAATAGCCGTCGGTCCCTCTAGGTCGGGTTGGGGATCTTCATCTTTTTTAGCATAGCCGCTGATCTGAATACGCGGTCGTGGGACATTGGGCAGCGCCAACGGTTCGGCATCGCGCGGCGGTACGAATACCGCCCGGAGCACATCCTTGATAGTAATGTCCGGCTGTAAGTCTTCGGCAGGTTCGAGATTTGTCATTTTGATCCGCTCGAAAGATTATAGTGCAGGGTCTCCATAAGGTTTTTTAGAGCAACTTTGTAACCCTCACGAAAATCGATGTATTGAAACCGGCTCAATCGATAGGGCATATTCTCCATTTCAAAATCGCCTGCGAGGATCGGAATAATGGGTTTCTGGTTTTGCAAAAAGTAGTGGTACTCATCTGCAACATTATCCGAGTTGCTCGATCCCATTGTCAAGATAAGGAGCATAATCTCAGAACTCATCAGCGCATTTTGTATGGTTCTATCCCAGCGTTGTCCTGGCTTAATACGGATTTGATCCAGCCAGATATCGAATCGCTTGCCGATCAGGTCATCTGCGATTTGCAGCGCAATTGACTCGTCAGCCCGCGCATAGCTAATGAATATCAACCCGGTTGAGCCTGCTGTGGACTCTTTCTCTTCTTGCCGCTCGCCCTCTAGAACCGTTTGGATGGCTGGGTGAGCTGTTGTCATCTCATCCAACTCAGCCTTGAGAATAGCAGCCGAAGCAGGATTTCGTTCGATAAAAGTAATCTTCTCAAGATCGGGCGGATACTCATCTTTTGCAATGGCATTGGCCATTCCAAGAAGCTGGGCACGAAAAGCCTCTGTTGGCTTTAAACCGAGACCTATCCCATGAATGGTGACAGCCAGGTGTTTGACCGGGAAAGTTGTTTCAATAAGTGATGCTAAAAATCGATACCCCAATTCTCTGACGCTGGCGTAGTCAAACCTCATAGCGTTGTCGGTCCCTACGACCAGAATATTTGCCGCTTGAATAACGCCATGTGATGGTAAGATTCGATATTGTCCACTGGCAGGTGGGGATTGGCGGAGTTCTTGATAACCTGCTTTGCCCAGCGAATTAGCAACTTGCCTGTCTAGCCCCATGAATTCCTGGGCATATTTTAAGGCTAACACATCCGCATCAAACCCGGTGGCATCACCTTGTTGAACCTCAATGGTCAGGCCGACCACTTTTCCCTCCCCGGTAGACTGGTATTATTCGATTGGCTTCTGGGCAAGTATACACAGGTTAACGGTGGATCGTCCAGCAGGTTCTTCCATCACGTTGCGGCGATCAAACCACTCGAACACGCGCAGGCCAATATTTACCGGGTTGAATGCGCTTCCCCGGTCGCCGCTCACGTTATGTCGATCTGCCGCTGATGCCATCCCTTTGGGCAGCATTCCGGCTTCAAGCACGGTTTTACCGAACCCGTAGACGATATTGTGAATAAAGGGGAAGGAATGATGAGTAAAACTTCGCTCGGAAGCGACCTTTAATCCGGCCTCGAACACGGCTTCTCGTAACTGCTCATAAGTATACAGCCGGACATGGTTGGCCCAGATACCCGCCAGCAAACCGTGTTGGATATGTGTATCGAACAGCGTTTCGAGTGTCTTATTGATCGGGTCCCACCAGAATGGATAATTGGCATTTGGTACAGTGATCGCGATCAGGCCGCCCGGCTTCAGCACCCGCTTGATAGACCGGAGCGCTGCCACGTCGTCGTCTACGTGCTCCAGCACCTCGGATAGGATCGCCTTGTCGAAGTACCCATGGGGGAAGGGTAGATGATACAAATTGCCGTTGATCAGGTTGATGTGTGATTCGGCAGACAGCGCTTCTTTTGCGATTCCTAAGTAGGGGCGTTCCAATTCCAGCCCGGTTAATTGAGCCTTACATACCTGCCGGATGAACTTCGGATAGAAGCCGCGCCCGGTTCCGCCGTCCAGAATACGGTCGTTGTCCTGCGGTTGCAGCCACTCAAAAATGGTTTGTATTCGGCGGCGATAGGCCATATCAGCCTCATTGATCACCATCCGGTCGATAGCTGCTTGTTGTTCTGTATTCATCATCATCGGCGCTTGGCTGCTTGTGCTGCGTTGCGGAGATGGCGTTCGTAGCGATCTACTGTCTCCTCAAAGTTGAAGGCTTTATCAATTTCGGACAGGGGTTTTATGTAGTGGTCAGGATTATCGAATACTCGGACAATCGCCTGGCCCATCGCTTCCGGATCGCGTGGCGGGACGATCTCGCCCATATCGGTCACCTTGACCACTTCACGCGCTCCAGTGATGTCGGTTGATATAACCGGCGTGCCACAGCGCATCGCTTCTACTTGAACCAGCGCAAAGCATTCCGTATCGCTGGGCAGCGATAGCACGTCGCAAGCCGCGTAGAAATTGGACACTTCCTGATCGTCGGTCAGCAAGCCGAGGAAAATCAGGTGCTCGCGGTATTGCTCGATCAGCGATTGGTTGCGCTCGAAGAAGTCTTCGTATTTGATATCGTACTGTCCGGCAAACACGATCCGCGTGCCGGGATATTTTTCGTGGATGGTAGGTAGGGCACGGATCAGCACATCGGGCCGTTTTTCTTCGACAAACCGCCCACCATATCCGATCAACCGGGCTTTATCGCCAGCCCCTTTTAACCACTCTGCCCGTCGTTCTTTGGCCTGCTGGGGATCAGGGGTAGGGACAACGACCGGCGGATAAATCACCGAGGTCTTATCCCTGAAGGGTTTGATATAGTAGGAATGATCGGCATAGTCATGGCTGTAAGCGATCAGCCGGTGCGCGGCTCGTCCGGCCAATAGGTAATTCTGGAAGGTGAACCACTGGATGAAGCGATTCGTCAACCCTTTGGGGAGAATCAGATCACCGTGATGGACAATCACCAATCCCTTTTTTAGCAGCCTGGTGTACAGCGCAAATATCTGAGTTTCCAATATCGGGACATTCAGGCTGACCACGTCGTGCATCTTGACCAGCTTGTAGGCCGCTTCGGGGTAGGCGGGCATCACCATTCCCCGGCTGATCCGGATTGGGGCCCACAGCCGGATGACGCGCACCTTGTTAATCACCGATTCGTCTCGTGGTAGCCCCTGCTCATACCGTGCTGTCAGTACCGTTACCTCATGCCCACGTTCTGCTAATCCCTCTGCGACACGCTGCACATGGAGTGTCAATCCTGTGCGATGCGGAACGTAGTATTGCAAGGGAATCAAAATTTTTAGCGGATCATCCGTCATGCATATCTCCCTGACATAGACTTTACTTGTGGAGGGTTAGGTTTGTTCTGGTTGTTTTCTATAACTGCGAAGAAATCGAAGCAAAAGCCATGCACTGATCGCCCCCAATACCGTCCCTGATGTATTTGTGATCAGATCGTCAGTGGCGACGACCCGGCCCGGTATCCAGATTTGGATGATTTCATAGCTCAGGCTGATCAGAAAGCCGATTAATGTTATGACCATAATCCGTCGGTTCACCCTTTGATCGGGTTTTGTTAGCATCAAAGCGAAATACAGGGCGAAACCTATCGGCATAAAGACCACCACATTCCCAACCCCGTTGATTGCAAATTGTTTCAGTATCCAACGGGTGCCACCGCAAGCTGGATCGAGCAAACAGGGGATCATCCAGGCATAAGATTCAAAGGGCATAAGGGCGTATTTGTAAGGTAAATCGGGTGGGCCAGGGTGTCCGAGTGCGATCCAGGATACGACCAGGGTGCTGATCACGACCCCTGACCATGCCAGGGCGCGCTGCCGTTGAATGGTCATTGAGTTTTAACCTCGACTAATTCATTACCTGTATCGTCCGTTGTCCCTTGCAGCGATTGGGCGGCGCGTGCCATCTCTTTGAAGCTTACCCCCTCGCGGATCAGGCCAATAATCCCGAAGATTGTAGTCTGGGTAATCCCCAAGATATGGAGCAAAAACGCGAAGCTCCGACTGACGTTCGGATCGTACCCGACAGTTACCAGTGCGCCGATGACGGCTGCATGGTACGGCCCCACTCCAGAAGGTGCAGCTGGTACGGCGATGCCCAGTCCGGCGGCAGCGATAACCATCATGCCATGCATCAAGGGAGGTTTATCCCAAAATGCATACATCAACGATAAACCGACAAACCCTGAACCCAACCAGGCTGCAACTGACAGAAGCAAGCCTCCGGCAAAAGTCTTCCAGTCAGAGACTCCGCCTAAGCCCTCGATGAACGGCTTGAGTAATGAATGAGCTTTTTCTTCATCTACCTTTGGCAGCAGGGCCATTAAGCGTGCACCGATCTTCAAAGCTCCTTCCGGGCGATGTGCCGCATAAGCCAGCACCCCGATCCCAACCAGCGCCCCTGCTCCCATCGCAGCTCCGGCTATTTTGATCTCGATTGGCAAATCAAGTGACAGCAGCACCATTCCGACCATGACTGCTACCGACACCATATCGAACAGCCGCTCAACCACAATACTGGATAAAGCGCTGGTAAAATGCATGTTCGGACGGCGGCCTGCCAGGGTTGCCCGGACAATTTCACCCAGCCGTGCTGGGAGGATGTTGTTAAAAAGGAAGCCTATATTGAACAGCCAGAACCCATCCGCAGTAGAAAGGCGTTTTTTGGTGAGAAAGCTCCACC
>JBNKDD010000192.1:0-10896 GCA_050288085.1 Anaerolineae bacterium | reverse complement strand
TAATGTCGGGTTGAGCCTGGAGATTCTGATACCATTGTGATTGGTATCCCCACCCGGAGGCAGCATAAACTGTCTGGCTGGCTTTGTCATACTTTACGACCTCGACCACGACTTGCCTCGGCAGCCCGGATTTTCGCCCGATGTGATTCAGCAATACAAACCGTTTACCCAGCAGCCAGCCCAAATTATGACGATATAGAAAGATCGGCATTCTTAACAGCCACCGCAGTAAACCTGTCGGCGGCTCCTTGACCAGTGATTTATCCGACAATGAAATACTCTCCAATCAAAAAAAGTCATGTAGGGGCGAGACATGTCTCGTCCGGTACTATTGCCGCTTCGGGAAAAACATACCTGTCCGCTGGCGGTATGCCTCGTAAGGTTCACCGTAGCGCAGCACCAGGTCCTGTTCCTCTGCCCAGCACCAGTATGCCCACACCGGCAGCCAGATGAATGAAAAAACAACCAGGAAAGGCGAATTCACTAGGAAAGCAATCACTATCCACATGGGTGCTTCGCCTATGGCCTGGGGATGTCTGATCTTCTCGTAGATACCCTTGTACATGGTGTGTGCTTTGTCCGGCTTCATAGTTTCTTCCCCGGCGTCACGCACGCCGCGGTACATGAGGTACAGGGGTGGCCCACTGATCACAACGACAATCAGCACCGATACCCAGTACGGCCAGCCAAAGGTCACCGGGAAGGGATCAATCGGCAGCGGGTAGAAATGGTAAATGATGTAGTTCGCCATTAAGATGAGCATGAAGATGCCGCTGAGCATGCGATATGTCGCACAGCGCTTATAAGCTGCCTCGCCGATCTTCTGTTCCAACCGTGCCGGGCTGACACTCCGAACGTAGAGATAAGTCATCAGTACCCCGGAGATGATTATTGCTGCAAAATTTATCCAACCTATCACGTTTTTTACTCCTGTTTATATTTCTAGACTGACTGGTCAGTCTAGAAATATCGTACTCCTTTTTTATGGTGATGTCAACAACAAAAAAGGAGCACACATTGTGTACTCCCCGACTGTTAGGTTTATTAATTTTATCTCCACCCGTTTACGGGCAGACAGCGGGCTTTAGCCCGTTGTTAAGCGGAGAGGGATTATGCCTATTCCCCCGCAAACTGCTTACGCTTCGTTTCGACAGCTTCCAACAGTGCATTGAAGGGAACTTCAAACTTCGCCACACCATCGTTCAAAAGCTGGGTGGTCACATCGCTCATGTGAATGCCGAGCTTATCTAATGCATCCAGGGCGGCCTTTGCTTCGTCTACCCCTTCTTCAATCGTTAGGGCAACCACGCCATGATCCCGGAACGCCTCGATAGTGTTCGGTGGGGCGGTATTAACCGTGTCCGGCCCGATCAGCGGATCGACATACAGGGTATCCGGGTAATCAGGATTCTTGGTGCTGGTGCTGGCCCATAGCGGACGCTGTACCCGTGCGCCCTTCGCCTTGAGTGCTTCAAAACGCGGGGTGAAGAACATCTCTTTGAACAGTTGGTAGGCCAATTTTGCATTGGCATTGGCGGCTTTACCCTTCAAGGCTTCAAGCTCGCCCTGATCGCCACCTGCTGCGATCTTGTCGTCTAGCAGGCTGTCAACCAGCGAATCAACCCGGCTGACGAAGAATGATGCCACCGACGCAATCCCATCGACCGGTTGACCGGCTTCCGCCCGCCGTTCCAACCCTTGGATGTAGGCTTCCATCACCTTACCGTACATCTCAATGCTGAAGATCAGCGTCACGTTGATGTTCAACCCGGCGGCAATTGCATCCTCAATCGCGGGCAAGCCCTCTTCGGTCGCCGGAATCTTAATCATCAGGTTGGGGCGATCCACTGCTTTGAACAGGCGGATGGCCTCGTCATAAGTTTTCTTGGTGTCATGGGCCAGCAGCGGCGACACTTCCAGGCTGACGTACCCGTCAACACCATCTGTCCGATCATACACCGGGCGCAGGATATCGGCGGCCTGCTGAATATCGCTGATCGCCATCGCCTCGTAGATTTCCTCAGCCGACTTCCCGGCCTGGGCCAATTCGCGGAGCTGCGCATCATAGGCCGTCCCGCTGGTGATCGCATTCTTAAAAATCGCGGGGTTTGAGGTCATCCCCAGTACCCCGTCGTCTACCAACTGTTTGATCTCACCCGACTCCAGCAAGTCACGGGCAATATTGTCATACCACATGCTCTGTCCGAGTTTGGCGAGTTCGACTAATTTGTTGGACATTGGAAATATTTCCCCCCTGGAAAGATATATAGTTGTTCCATTCAATTGAGTTGGGCCTTTTTAAATAGAATGGCCTAACTGCATAGGGAATAGCTTATGTACCTTTAGAGTTAAAAACAACAATTAATTTCCTGACCTGACTCCCCTCTCCATGAGGGAGAGGGGTTGGGGGTGAGGGCTATATGACGATTGTCGAATTATCCTCTTAAACAACATTAGCTATTTCCGCTTAATAATCAACCCCTAAGAGTATAACGTATTTTTAGCCCTTGAGGCGGACCTCAATTGATCCCCACCCCTCCCTGGTGGTACACTCCTCTCATGGCCGATTACACACAATTGACAGCTCTCCACACCGACCTGGAAAAATGCCGCATCTGCGCGGAGGCAGGCCATCACATCGACTCGCAGCCGATCTTTTCCAGGCTGCCCGCCGCCCGCATGATGCTGATTGGTCAGGCCCCCGGTGAGATCGAGCGAGGACTGGGCTATCCTTTTGGCGGAGAGGCTGGCAAGCGCCTTTTCCGCTGGATGGAGCGTGTCGGATGGGATGAGAAAACCTTTCGCAATACCTGCTACATTACCAGCGTGACCAAGTGTTTCCCCGGCAAAAGCCCGAAAGGGGAGGGGGATCGTGTACCTTCCGCCGCCGAACGGAAACTATGCCGCCCCTGGCTGGATGGTGAATTGGCGCTGGTCAAACCAGAGTTGATCGTGCCGGTTGGTAGATTGGCCGTCGACCTGTTTTACCCGCCCAAAACCAAACTGACCGACGTGATCGGCGAATCGATCACCGACGAACAGGGCCGCCGGATTGTCCCGCTGCCCCATCCTTCTGGATCATCCCGTTGGCTCAACGACCCGCGCAACGTTGGGCGGCTTGACCGGGCGATCTATTGTCTGCGTATGATAAAAGCTGACCTGGAACTGTGAGAGATATGGAAACTATCATCGAAGAAACCCCACACACCGAAGACTACCGACCCCCGAAGTGGGCATTCTGGCTGCTGGCCGTGATCCTGTTGGTAGCCTATCTTGGCCTTCAATTTGTATTTGTCCTACCGGTAATGATCCAGCAGACTACCCTGGGTGCGATCAATTCCCAGGAAGACCTGATGAATTCCGAACCCGTTCTCCTGGCCGGTCTGATCGGGGTTGGCGCTGCTGGCCTGATCGTCGCCCTGATGGTTTGGCTCTGGCCTATCGTATGGGCCCGGATCAGATCAACCGACCCGGTCGATTGGGTCGGTTGGCGCGCACCGAAATATCTCAAACTCTGGCAAATTACCTTGATCACATTGGCCTTCCTCATCATCGTCAGCCAGTTGATCGGGTTGTTGTTGGGCGATGCCGAAGTAGAACTTCAGGTTCAATTATTCAGCAGCATGATTCTCCAGATCGTTGCTGTACCGGTCGTCGGCCTGATCGTCCCATTTGCTGAAGAGTTTATTTTCCGGGGGGCGCTTTATAAAGCCTTACTCCCACCTGGGGCGGCTGACCCAATCCGCGACCTGTCACAGGACTGGCGTGACCATCTACTGCCTTTTCTGGTCACATCTGTTACCTTTGCGCTGATTCACCTGGCCGCCGATTTCAAGTCGGCTGCATCCATCGTGATGGTCACCCTGCTGTCCCTTATGTTAAGCGGATTCCGCGCCATTACTGGTTCGGTGCAGGCTAGCATTGCCGGTCACATGATCTGGAACTTGATGGCAGCAATCAGCCTGATTGCTGTTAATCTGGTGGATATTCCTTCCGTCAGTTAATGAGGTTTGCCGGTCACTCATTATCTTGCGACAGGATCAGGGCAGAATAGGGTCCAATTCCCACATTTGCCTGAAAAGGCATCTGATCTAGTGAACCCTGGCTGGCGACAGTATCGTAGCCTAAGTAATTGCCGAAATCGGCGCTGTATCCTTGCCAATCGCTGTTGAAGCGCACCCGCCAAAAACCGGCTTGCGGGAAACCCAAAGTGTAGCTTTGATAACTGCGATTAGCGAAGTTCGCGATCACGATCACGTCGTCACCCGGCCCGCCGTTTTCCCAGCGATGGAAAGCAATTATCTTGTCGGTGTTGTTGACGTGGTGGACATTGATATGTTGGCCGCGCATTCCGCCTGTCTGGTTGAACCAGTTCCGCCGCAGCCGGATCAGATCGCGGTAGAGGTTGTGAATACCTATATAGGTGTCCAGCTTTGCCCAGTCGAGCACGTCAACATCTTGGAAGTACTGATCTTCAAGGAATTCCTGCCCCTGGAAAATCATCGGGATGCCGGGTGCAGTGAAAACCAATGCTGCACCCAGTGTGGAACGTTTCCGAGAGAACCAGCTCCCGGCATTACCCGGCCAGATTTCTTCCGGCACGCGTTGTTTTCCATTGGCGACCTCATCGTGGGATTCGGTATAGATCACGCGCTGCATGGCATCACCATTGTAGCAATGGGTGAGCGCATCACGCACGGCTAGCAGGTTACGGTCACTGTCATTGCTGGTGATGATCGCGTGCCGCACTGGATGCACAAACCCGGCATCCCACTGCGAATTGAAACCTGCTCCTCCGGCTCCCGTCTCTTTTGTGATCCATGCATTGTTCTGCAAATCCTCAGCTATCGTGATCTTCCATGGCTGTGTGTCATGGATTTCATTGTTGATCCATTGCAGCAGGCTCCAGCCATCTGGAAGATCACCGGCAGGATCGTTATTCTCGCCGTTTCGGTTGCGAATGTTGACTACGGAATCGAAGCGCAGTCCGTCTATCCGGTATTTATTCAGCCAGAATAGTGCATTATCACGGAGAAATTGGCGCACTTCGGGTCGGCCATAATCGGGCCGGGTGTTTCCCCAGGCAGTCCGGGCACGGGCATTGTCGTAGAAGTAGATACCCCCATCGTGATTGTCATCGAACCACCCATCGAAGCGCCATAGATCAAGATCGGCAGGCCCAAAATGATTGAAAACCACATCCAGAATCACCGCAATCCCATGAGCATGTGCTGCCTTGACAAACCTGAGGAGTCCCTGCGGCCCACCCAACGCCGATTCTACCGCGAACGGCTGCGCCGGATTGTAGCCCCATGAAAAATCCATCGAAAATTCGACCACCGGCATGATCTCAATGGCATTGATCCCAAGATCGTGCAGATAAGGTAATTTTTCCACGATATCATCAAATGTGCCGGGGCCGCCTCCTGGTAGATCATTGAAAGTACCCACGTGCATTTCATAGATGACCAGTTCATTCCAGGGTGGCATTGTGAAGTTATCACCGGCCCAGTCGAAATTCGGATCGTGGATGATCGCTTTCCCAACCGAGTTGACGACTTCACTTGCATAGGGATTCTTACGCTTGAGAGGTGGTTGTCCGCCCCTGAATATTACAAATTCGTAGTGATCACCGATTTTGGCCCCCGGCACTTCCACATACCAGTAACCGTTGCCTTCGCTGGTAAATGGATTCGCGGTAGTGCTCCATTCACCACTGGCAGATACACTCGTTGCGAAAGGTGCCCAAACCCGAAATGCAACACCTCCAGGAAACAGAATCGTACCCATCCCTGTCCGGGTAGATGGTGCTCTTGTTGCTGAAGTAGGCATAAGAACCTCCCATTATGTCATCACTCGATGAAACTCAATCCAACCAACTGATATTTATGGGCTATTTTTTCTCCAAAATCCGGTACAGGTAAACCGGGGAGTCCTCGCTGCCAAACGTCTCGACCACTTCCAGCCGGTTCGACTGTGGTCCGTCCAGGTATAGACTCACCAACCCCTCAGTTACGTTGGAGTCCAGCACCAGGTACTCAACCCCATATTGATCCGCCGCCCTGAGCAGCGTTTCCTCATCCCCATCAACGATTGGTATCCCGCCTCGCTCGGTGTGGGTATAAAACCCCGGCGGATTGTTGGTCATAACATACACCTTGCGGGAGATACCGCGTTCGTCCAACGATTCGCCGATCTGGGCATAGACCTCATCTGCCTGATTCCAGCCAATAACGCTCAAGTCACTCAGTCCTACCACCCGGCCTATAGTCAAATACCCGGTCAGGATCATCGCCAGCCCCACCGCCGACGCGCCAAACACCTTCCGCGCATCATCAAACCGCCATCCCCGCCTGCGTTTGATAACCCACCGGATCGAATCGTCGATTCCCAAAACGCTTACCGCCAGCATAATGGGCATCACCGCCCCGCCGGAGTGGAAGTATCCCCCGCGCATGCCTGGCAATGTGAAAGCAAACGTCATCGCCCCGAACAGAGCCAGCTCGTACAGCACTGCCGGGAGCACCCAATCATTGCGCCACCGACGCCACACCCCGATCAGCGTAAACGGTGTCAGGAAGACCAGGTTTTGCACTGCCACGAAGCTCCCCAGATTCCCCTTGAACGCTTCCCATTTCTGCCCGATGATCGCCCCCCATCCCATACTGAAATAGCGTTCAGCCGTCAGGTTAGGTGGGTAGCCAAACAGCTCGTTGTAATCCCTCAGCCACAGAGTACTCAACCCGCCCGGAGCTTGAAAGCTCCCAAAAGCAGCCATATTTCGCGCAAACCACGGCCCCATCGCGATCAGGTAACCGCCCACCGCCGCCATAACAAATATAATGCGTTTCGAGATATCCCCATTTTCCGAATCGAGATGGGGTATCACCGCCACCAACCCCACGATCCCGATCATCAACAGGCCATCGGCGCGGGTCAGGTGGGCCAATCCCGCGCATACTCCCGCCAGCAGCCAGACCCACCACCGCCCGTTTCGCCGCCCTGAACTCGCCAGCGCCAATGCACCCGACCCAACCAGCGCATACGGTGTGAACGATTCCGGCAGCGACCAGAAGCTCACATAAAATCCGCTGAATACCATTAGCAGCCCGGCGATCAGCGCGTGCCGCCGCTCTCCGATCTGCTCTGCCACCAGGTAGGTGATCACCGGGAGCAGCGCCGCCGCGATCACATACATTGCCTGGGCCGACCCGAAGGCCGCTTTCTGACCAAACAGCCAGATACCCACTGCCCCCAGCATCGATGGGAAAGGCTGCCAGTAGCCAAATGCCGGGACTGGCAAACTCGGTGCTGCCCCTACATAATTCCATAGGTAGGGTTCTACCAATCCTTTCCCCTCAGCGATCAGCACCGCCCCGTTGAAATAATAATATGCATCAGGATACCCCGGTGTGTTGACCGCCACCGCCACCAACCCGTTGATCACCAGCCCCAATCCGAAAAGAATTAGTAAATCACGTCTCCGCATTGTCATCCAAAAACCCTATCATAAGAACACGGCACGCCGTGCCCCTACCCATAGATCATGTCAATTTGAATTGGATTCTCCATTAGTCTTGTATTTGCAGCTCATACAATACATAAGCCTCATACTTATCCCAGACCGGCACCAATTCCTTCCCCCTGATCTCCCCGACAGCCTGTGCATCCTCCTCGGTGAAGAACATGTAAGGCGCTTCAAACATCAGGTCGAGGCCCGCCTCATTGATCAACACATGCGTGACCCCGTCATCATGCCACTGCTGTGCAATCCGGTGTGGATCAGGCTCGAATTGTCGATCATGCCACCACCGTGCCAGTATCACATCCCCGATGCAGTCCACCTCACAGTAAAAGCTGCGTGGCTCAAACAGGAACAGCACCCGCGAACCCTCTGGCAGCTTGTTAATTTCTTGCATCGTACGGTAGTAAAGCTGCATCTCATCGAGCAGGTATGCTTCTTCGCTCTCATAACCCAGAACCACCGCAGGGACCTGCTTCTTAACGATCAGCGCCCCAGCGTGAAACACCGCTATCCCCAGGGCAATGGCTGTAACCCACCGTAAAATCTTCTGTCCCATCCGCAGGCTGGCGACCCGCCCTAATCCCTCGATCCCCCAGGCTCCGAACAACGCCAGCACCGGGAACAGCGGATACAGGTAGCGCACCCGCACAAAAAACCACGATGTGCCCACGCTGATAAACCACGAGATCAGGGGCGCAATTGCAAACACCATCAGCGACACCATGATCCGCCGTTCATCCTGATCGCGGCTCCGCCACCCCACCAGCATCAGCGGCAGCAAGCCGAGCAGCAGCGGCCCAATTGTCGCATTATATGACCCACCTTCTACGCCAAATACCGTTGCTTGCAGTGGTGCAAAGGGAACCTGATACCAGTCTAATCCCGTGCCTGCACTCATATAATAAATGTTATACAGGTGATCGGATGGCGTACTCCCCATCATAAACGACCCGAACAGCGTTCTCTCAAAGATCAGGTTGCGGATCATCCAGGGCAGGAAGGCCATCAGCGCTGATCCAGTTACGATACTGGCTGCTTTCACCATCCCGACCAGCCCATCCCTCCGCGCTAGCCACACCGTGAGCACCGCAATCCCCACCGAAAACGCCGCCGCATTCAACTTTGCCCCGACCGCCAACCCGGTAAACACCCCCGCCCAGATCAGCCAGCGCAACCGCCGCTCTTGTTCCGCCCAGATGAACAAAGCCACCACCGCCGCCAGGATATAAGCCGTTGCCCCATGATCATTGTACGGCCAGTGAAATGCCCGCCAGAACGATTCGGCAGTCAGCAAAATCCCTACCGTCAACCAGACTAAGACGGGATTTTTTTCGGCTCGATTGGTGAATCCTTCGCCGATCACCAGCAGAATCGCCATTATCCCAAACCCGGCATGAATCATCGCCGCCGCCTGAGGCCGTGCCAGGATCATTACCCACAGGTACAGCATCTCGACCACCTGCGGAAAGTCCGTCAGCACATTCCCCGGATCAGGGAAAATCCGCCCCGCTTCGATATACCGGTAGGGCAGAGTCAGGTGATAAGTCATCGCGTCCCATTGAGTCGGTGGGGCCAGCGCCAATACCACCGCGATCACCAGCAGTGCCGCCACTCCCCACCGGACCCAGTGCAGCACCGGATCGTCAAGCGGCTCACCGAACGCCTCCCTGATCCCCTGTCCAACCACCCGGAGCCACTCCCACGCAAACCGCCACAATCCGCCGATCAGCCCCAACGTGATCAGCCACGCCAACCACCCTGGTGGGATCAATCCCACCAGCCCGCTGACCAGCACTACCGCGCTGATTATCCCCAGACCGACCAGCGCCCAGAACACCCCCCGCACCAGATCGGATAGAGTCTCCAACTCGCCCATCGCCAACCGGCCCAATGCTCCGGCCAGCACCATCACCGCCGAAGCCGCCAGCAGATCGAGCATAGTCCGCCCCATCGCTATTGCCATATCCGGGGGGAGGGGGATATGAATCACATAATAGCTGACCAGAATCGACAGCAGCCATACGAAAGCTAGGACGAAGGTAATACGACGGCGTGTCATTCAGAGTTCTCCTTCAGCCGCAGTTTAAACCGTTCACCTTGCGTTGAATGACACTGCTGGAAGAAGGCCACCAGCAGCCCAATCAGGAACAGAGTCCGCATAATCACCGTCAGGTACAACCCTTGGGTCACCCCCCGTGACAGCAGCAGCGGCCACTCAATGAAGTTAATCAGCGCAAAAATCAGAATCGCCAGGATACCTTGTCGATCCGGGAACACCAGCAGCATCAACGGGATGATCATTGCCATCCACTGCGGGCTAAAGCCTTTCGCCCACAGCAGGAACACGCACCACGTTACCCCGAAGAACGCCACCAGGCTCCGATCCGTTTGCCGCATAGGCCGCGTAAACAGGTAAGCGTACAGCGCCCCGAATACGATCAGAGTCACCCAGCCCGGAATCACCGGCGGATTCCCGACCATCACCCGCGCCGTCGCTGCATCCAGCCGTTCGACCACCCCGCCGAAGTTCCCCGTTCCAAAGTTCCCATCGATCAGCGCCCACACCGTCTGCCAGCTTGATTTGCCCACCTGCGCATACAGCGAAGCTGTTGCAAACTCCGGGCTGATGATCAGCCAGGGCAGATAAGCCAGAACCCCCAGCGCCACTACGATCCCCGTATATGTCGCCGCTTTTGGGATCGACCGGAACCGCCACACCACCGGAACCAGCAGTCCGGGCATCACTTTTGTCAATGCTCCAGCCGCCGCCGCCAGCGCTGATCCGGTGTCCCGCCCGTCGATCAGCCACCACAGCCCCAGCAGCATCAACAGCGTGGTTAGCAGTTCGAAATTCCACGCCATGAACACCAGCGGTACGCCCAACAGCGCATACGCCCAGGCGATATCCAACCCCCGATCCGGCCCATACAGCCGTGACCCAATCCGGTGAATCAGCACCAGGTTACCGCAGTCCGCCGCAATCGAGATCAGCGCCCAGGCATAATAATAGACGTGATCGGGCGACCCCAGCACCGTGATCGTCAGCGTGTACAGCCCGGTATTCAGCCACGCAATCAGCGGCGGATACTCGACCCAATAGCCCACGAACGGCAGCAGCCCCGTTTGCCCGGTGATCTCCGCCACCCGGTAAAAGTTGATCAATTCCCCATATTGGCGCAGCCCTTCCAGATCATGGGCAATCAGCACCGTAATCCGCAGTCCAATAAACAGCAGCAGCAGCACCCGGAAGAGGAAGAGGAGGAGGAGCTGGTGTCGGGCAACTCGGGATCGAGGTCGTCGTCGGCTGGTGGCGCTTTGGTTATACAGAGCTGGTGGCGGCGGTGCTTTGCATGTACAGATGGTGGAGGTGG
>JBNKDD010000191.1:0-10931 GCA_050288085.1 Anaerolineae bacterium | reverse complement strand
ATTAACCCCCTACAAATAGTACTGCCGATTGTCGCACCCCCCAGAGGTAGGAGCGAATGGCCATTCGCCCTCTTGTTAGGTATTTGATAAGTTCTTTGGTTTGAATTTACCAACCCGTGTGATCACTTGATCACTTGACAGGTTCTCTCTTTTCGTTTACGATCAGAACATACGTTTCATTATTTGTGATGCGTAAATATGCCGCAGGCTCAGTCTGAACCGTCTACCTGGCCGGGATACCATAGGGCGCTAACGAAGATCGGTGTGTCCTCCCAGCCAGCAGATGCTTCAACCGGGCTTGCCCGCTGGCCCACTCACCCCGGTGTACGAAGATCGGAGCCGGGAACGGTCGGTCGGCGGCAGGAGAGAATCACAGAAAGGTGCAATCAGGGCTTCCACATAATTCGGTGCGTAGACGGTGTGTCCGCTGCAAGATCGCTAAGCGACCAGCATAAAACTGGGAAAGGCAGGCGGCGGCGGGAATCAATTATGCACCTCTGGAAGCTAGCCCCATCCTTCACACCGGGGATGGGCATCAGAAGCGGCTCACATCACCCTGTGGATGTCCCGCTTCCCGGATTGTGCCAGCGACCTGCCCGTCGCCCCACAGGGTCAATTGAATATTGGTATGCCGGAGCCTAGCTCTTATACTCCCGCTTCAGCGTCATGCCCCGCCGGACCATATCCTGGGCGTGGCGCTCTGCCTCAAACAGGATGCGCTCCTCATCCAGCGTTTGCAGTTCCCGATTGCGCATCAACCACCGCCCATCGACCATCACATCGGTCACGTCAGACCCTTTGGCGGTATGCACTAAATTAGCCACCAGGTTGTGAAGCGGGCGCATGTGCGGCGCGTCGAGGTTCACCAGGATCAGGTCGGCGGGTGCACCAACCTTGAGCCTGCCCGCCCCCTCAAAACCGAGCGCCGCCGCCCCATTGTGAGTCGCCATCCGCAAGGCGGTATCGTGCGGGATGGCTTCGGGGCTAAGCGATTGGTACTTATCGGATAGGGCCGTCTGGCGAATCACCGCGAACATATCCATGTCGGAATTCGATCCGGGGCCGTCCGTCCCCAGGCTGACTTTGACACCGGCCTCCAACCGTTTCGCCAACGGCGGGAAGGGCATCGCCAGCTTCATATAGGTGATCGGGCAGTGGGCAACGTAGACGCCTTTACCGGCAAGGATGGCGGTCTCTTCTTCGGTGATCGCCAAACAGTGAGCGGCCACACAGCCGCCCGGCGCATCGAGCACCCCCAACCGATCAACGTGCTGAACCGGCCTCGATCCAAATCGGGCCACTGACTGCTCGGCTTGCTGCTCGGTTTCGGACAGATGGAGGTGGATTCCCTGCCCGGTCTGGTGGGCCAGATCGACGATCTGCTCCAGGAATTCCGGCGGGCAGATGTACGGCGAGTGCGGCCCTAAAAAGGTTCTGATCCGCCCGTCGGCGCTGCCGTGAGTCTCCTTGATCCAATCGACCGTCCCGGCCAATCCGGGGCCAACCTCGGCATCCTGCCCGATCCCGAATACGCACCAGGTCAGCGCGGCTTTCATGCCGCTCTCCCGGACGACTTCCGCCACCCGGTTCATGTAGAAATAGTGATCATTGAAGGCCACCGTCCCGGAGCGGATCATCTCGCAGGCCGCTATAGCCGCACCCCAATAGACATCGTCCGGGGTCAGGGCGCTCTCGGCCACCCATATCTTTTCGTTCAGCCAGCGGTCAAAAGGCAGGTCTTCCGCCCAACCCCGCTCGAAGGTCATCGGGCTGTGGCAGTGACTGTTGAACAAGCCCGGCATAACAACCCGCCCGCTGCCGTCTATGACCTCGTCGGCTTCCAGGTCGGGCGGGGTCGATCCGACATAGGCGATCTGTTTATCGCGGATCACAAGATCGGCGTTATGGTGGATCGTGCCTACCTCATCCAGCGTCACAATTTCCAGGTTGCGGATATGGGTTGTAGTCATTTATCCCTCGAATTCGCGGAACACCAACACGACGTTATGCCCGCCGAAACCAAATGAATTAGTAGCCGCCACCCTGACCGGCTTCTCGCGCGCCTCGTTCGGGACGTAATCGAGGTCGCAATCCGGGTCAGGCTCCTGATAGTTGATCGTCGGGGGGATCACCCCCTCGCGGATGGCCTGCACACACAGGATCGACTCAACGGCTCCGGCTGCGGCCATCATGTGGCCGGTCATGCTCTTGGTCGAGCTGATCGGGATGTCGTAGGCGGTTTCACCCAGAGCATGTTTGATCGCCCCGGTCTCCGACGAATCATTGAGGGTGGTGCCAGTCCCGTGGGCATTGATGTAATCGATGTCTTCGGGATTCAACTGGGCATCGGTCAGCGCCCGCCGGATCGCTTCGCCACCGGGTTTGCCGTCTTCGCTGGGTGCGGTGATGTGAAAAGCGTCGGTGGTTGCACCGTAGCCAACCAGTTCGGCCAGGATGTTGGCTCCCCGCTTAACGGCGTGATTCAGGCTTTCCAGCACCATCACACCGGCCCCCTCACCCACAATGATCCCATCGCGGTCGGCGCTGAACGGTGACGGGGTATTATCGATGCGGTGGCTGTAAGCTCGCATCTGGTCGAATGAAGCGACCGGCAGCGACGCTACCGCCGCATCTACGCCCCCGGCAACCATTGCATCGACGATACCTGCCCGGATCATCTGGAAGGCCATCCCGATCCCATCTGCGCCGGACGCACAGGCCGAGGCTACCGAGAATGACGGCCCCTGCAAGCCATGCTTGATGCTGACACTGGGCGAGGTCGTCATGAACTGGGTCAGGCCCAGGGGATGGACTCTATCGGAGCCTTCCGCATTGAGCAGGGTGATCTGCTCAACCATCGAAATGATCCCGCCAAAGGCACTGCTGATCGACTGGCCGATCCGGTAGCTGTTGCTCTCATCAACGGTCAGGCCGCTCTGGGTGATCGCCTCGTCGGCGGCAACGTTCGCTAACTGCTCAAAGCGATCCTGTCGGCGGGCGGCTCTCCGGTCTAATAGTTTGGCCGGGTCAAAGTTCTTGACCTCGGCGGCCAGCTTCACAGCAAAATTGCTGGTATCGAACAGGGTGATCGGCCCGACCCCGGATCGTCCGGCGATCAGGCCCTGCCATGTTTCCTGGGTTGATAATCCTAACGGGCTAACCACACCACACCCGGTTATGACCACGCGCTGCATTGATGCCTCCGCTGATTTTTAAATTGATTGCTGCATTGTGCCAAAGCAATTTTGCATCAGGATATGTAGTCTGACACAGGGTGATTGAAAACGCCAGTTAAGATTGTTCTTCGAATTTATCATTTTGTAATTCTACTGACTGATCCAATTGGGTAACCAATCCTGTTTAATTTTGCCCTTACCTGAGGGATATCGAGTACCCAACTGGGTAGTGAATGTACCCATTTGGGTAGTATATCTGTCCTCAAATTCTCTATAGAATTTGTCTGAATTGTTGGGGCAAACAAACTGGCACAACCAAGTATCAACTTGCATTACACCCCCAAAAAAGAAAAAAGTCCGTGAATGTGCGTGGAATCGCTTCACGGACTTGTTGAATGTAGTTCTTGGCAGAAACTACTACTTCTGATTCAATTATACAAAGGGGAAATCCGATGTCAATAAACTCTGGAGATACAGTCTGGATCATGGTCTCGACAGCCCTGGTATTGATCATGACGCCAGCACTGGCCTTCTTCTATGGGGGCATGGTTCGTACAAAGAACGTGCTGTCCACATTGGTGCTAAGTATCATTATGATGGCATTGATCAGTCTGCAATGGGTGATGATCGGATACACACTCGCTTTTGGCCCGAGTGTAGGTGGCATTATTGGCAATCTCGATTTCCTGGGCCTGGTAGGTGTTGGTGCTGCGCCCAGTGGGTACGCACCGACCGTACCGCATCTGGCCTTTGCCGGATATCAGATGATGTTTGCCATCATCACACCGGCTCTGATCACAGGGGCATTTGTCGAGCGTATTCGTTTCAAGACATACATCATCTTTGGATTGCTCTGGGCCACCCTGATATACGATCCGGTCGCGCACTGGGTCTGGGGTGATGGCGGCATCCTCGGCAGCATGGGAGCTTTAGATTTCGCCGGAGGGACCGTCGTGCATATCACGGCGGGTGTATCGGCCTTAGCTTTTGCCCTGGTCATAGGACCCCGGAAGAATTACAAGAAATCATCGATGGAACCGGGCAACATCCCTTATACGGTTCTGGGGGCGGGCCTGTTGTGGATGGGCTGGTTCGGGTTCAATGGTGGCAGCGCATTGGCGGCTAATGGAATCGCCGTGAATGCCATTATCACGACAAACACAGCCGCGGCCTCAGCCGCAATGGTCTGGATGGTCTTATCCTGGCTGGATGAAAAGCCAAATGTCCTCGGTATTGTCACCGGCGCTGTGGTCGGGTTGGTTGCGATCACACCCGGGGCGGGTTTTGTTACCCCATTGGCAGCGATCGTGATCGGTGGTGTCGCGTCAATTCTCAGTTATAACTGCATCCGGTTTGTTAAGAATAAAACCAACATCGATGAATCTCTCGACGTGTTTGCCTGTCATGGTATAGGCGGTATCTGGGGTGCCCTGGCGACCGGCATTTTTGCCTCGACGGTAGTCAATCCCGGCGGCGCGGACGGCCTGCTTTACGGTAATCCTCAACTGCTCCTCACCCAGGCGATTGCGGCAGGTGCTGCTATCGTATTCTCATTTGTCGTCACTTATGGTATGGCCTGGCTCCTGGATAAGACGATGGGCCTGCGTGTCTCGGATACCGAAGAAATGATCGGTCTGGATATCAGCGAGCATCGTGAGCGAGCCTACGGATAAGACCTTATCTATAACCAGGAGAAGTAAAATGACTAAGAAAATCGAAGTGATCATTCGAGAAGACCGCCTTGAAACTGTCATGCAAGCACTAAAGGAACTGGGTATTTTTGGGCTAAATGTCTTTGAAGTCAAAGGACATGGCCGCCAGGGTGGTGTGACATTGGCCGGTCGGGCGGGCGCTTATACCGTCGATCTGCTGCCCCGGATGCAGGTGAATATCGTTTTAAGTGACCACAATGTCGAAAAAACTATTGATGTCATTCGAGAGGCTGCCTGGACAGGCGAACAAGGTGATGGCATTATATTCATTTATCCGGTAGACGATGTGGTTCGGATTAGTTCTGGAGAGCGTGGTAAAGAGGCTCTTGTTTATGAGGGTGACATCGATACGAGAGAGCCCGCCTGAGTGCTCGCTTGAGTTGCCCTTTATTGTGTTTCATCTCTCGCCAGGTTCAACCGGACGCAGATTCACCAGTTGAGCCTGGCAATTATCTTGTATTGACAGCTCCAACGAGCTGACCACGCCAGTTAAATCTGTTTGCCGATCCACGCGGCTTTTGCCAGGTTCAAGTAAACTATACCTGTTGATAAAGTGGCAAGGGGCAACTTAAGCATGAGTAAAAAACCAATTGAATACCAACTCCAACCCTGGGTGGATTTTGGAGAGCAGCTTGGCGATGATTTTGAGCTTGTATCGGTAAACCTCGGCCCAAAGAAAGAGCTTTTCGTATTGGCAATTTCTAAACCGCCGGATTTCCGCGAGTTTGTTACAGGCGCAAGTTTTCCCAAAATCCAGGCTGACCAGCCTCAGGACTATCTGATATTACGCATTGACGAGTGGAGTACCTCTCGTATTGATATTAAGGAGCAATCCTGGAATTATCATCACGTTCAACCGCTACCAGATAACGAGTTGCTCCTGGTATGTTCACGGTCGAGATATCACGGGAACGATGTAGCCGATCTCAATGGGCGTGTATTCGGAGAAGATGGCAGTTTCAGACGGGAATTCTTGCTGGGTGATGGGATAGAGCATGTTCAAACAACCACCGACGGCATAATCTGGACAAGCTATTTTGATGAAGGTGTTTATGGTGGGTTTGGTGATGGATATTCAATCGGAGTCAGTGGGTTAGTCAAGTGGACTGAGCAAGGCCATCGAGTTTATGAATATTCTCCACCTCCTGGAGTTGGATATATTGATGATTGTTATGCACTAAATGTCGCATCAAAAAATGAGACATGGTGCTACTACTATGCGAAGTTCCCGTTAATTCAGATTCAAGATGATCAGGTAGCCGATTATTGGCATTGTCCTGTGTATGGAGCACATAACTTCGCCATCTTGGAAGACATCTGTCTATTTCAAGGGGGATATGATAACCGCGATGAATATCACCTGATGGAACTGGAAAACAACCATCAAATGAAGGAAATCAACCGCTATAGTTTTGTCGATGAGACAGGGCAAATTATACAAACAAGCCAGGCTGCGGCTCGTGGGGATATGATGGTTCTTGTTAAGGGAACAACCTGTTACCGCGTATATCTCTCAGAGCTGATATGAAATGGCGAACCGCGCGACGCATCGCGGAGGATAAGTTTAACGATTCGCCAGATTACTATCCCATCATATCAAGGCTGGGAGCACGCTGAAGGATCGGTTGGATGGGGCTGTCCTCCTCATAGGCCAGATGCTTATAAAACTCCACCGGGCGCAGTTCCTCGAAATCTTGCTGCGACAGCAAGAACTTGCGAATATCGGTGCACAGATGGCATCTCGATAGATACCCGCGGAAGTCCGGCTGATAACCGAATTGTTGAGCGAACTTGAACAGCCCACGCATATCACCCCGGACCAGATAATATAAGATCGGGTAGTCATCAAGTTCGATCCCATCGGCAAGCAGCCGGTCGAGTTCAAACCAGCTTCCTAGCGAAATTCCGCCGCAGAAGCCCGGCATAAAGTTACCGTAATTATCGAAATGATTATGCCAATCCCGCAGGAATCGCGGCTTACAGTTCCCATAAAAGAACATCTGCGCAGGATATCTCGGAAAGGCATCCTGCAACTGGGTAAGCGCACGGCCCATGAAGAACATCTCTACCTGCCCTGAAAAGTCCGAATCGCGCTCAGAGAGACGCAGGTAATCCTCAATCGATATGACGTCGCGAATACCCAGGCGCTTGAATTGGCGATAATATACAAACTGATAGACGATCACGTTGGCGGGATTGAAAATCTCCAGGCTGATACGAAGGCAGCGTTCGGTATCCGAAAAGGGAATGTATTCGGCGTAGTAGGGGTTGACCGAAATCAGGATGCCGTGCAAACCCGCAGCATGTAGGCGTCGCAGCCTATCACGCGTGATATCGTCATCAGTGGCCCAGCCGCTGTTGGTCTCTACAAACATTGATGGGATGTGGTGCTTCGTGCCGAGTTCGACCGCCCGCAGCAGCAAATCGAAATTGAGGAAGGGTTCGCCGCCGGTGAAGTGCAGACCATCGTTAAGTCCGACTCGTTCGCGGCCCCACATGCTCGGCTGAATGGTTTTACTAAGTTGTTCCAGGCCGAGATCAATTTGATCTTCGGTAATGAAATTGGCTTTCCATTCCGGTGAGCAGGCATAAATGCAATGACGGCAACGGGCCTGACATTTATAGGAGAGCACCAATCCGCCAGAACTGGGTGGCGGCACCTGAATGCGAGGCATGACCTATCTCCTTTTTGCCCGAATTAACACTATGCGCTGGCGTTATTACCGGGGATTGTCAACTCCTTTATTTAGCATGCCGTCCCCCAGGGCAAGATGTATCTCGCACCCACGGCGATTTATAGGATTTAGTTATCGATATAATAATATTATACATAAAATATAAGCTACCGGGCCTTAACATCTGTAGAATGAGCGAATCCACGCCAGATTTGGGCACAAAAGCAAGTGCATTTTCACGCTTTCTACATAAAACACTGGAGGAGTAAAGTGAAAATTCAGTTTAAGATCGCGGTGCTGGTCGCCCTGATGCTCTCGGTGGGGGCAGCGGCTGTATTTGCCCAGGATGAACTCGCCAAAGAAGATGCCGAACTCGCGCAGATGTATGCCCCGGTGCTCTACTTCCATCCCGGAGAGGTGTTCCGCCCGCAGCCGGTCGAGGTGATGGTGAATTCGGCCCGGCTGCGACAGGCGCGGCGTAACTGGTTCGCCGGGGTCAATGTGCTGACGGAAGTCACTACCGCCGACCTGATCGATTACGGGGACGGCAGTTATGCGCTCGATGCCTGGTATGGCGATAAGGGGTCATCCGGCTATATCAACTACACCTCGCACCGTGCCTACTATCAGGCGGAACTCAGCCCGGAGGCGGATGCCAATCTGCCGGTTGTGGCCTATGCCCATATCGTCCGCGATCAGGATGGGGGGCATATTACCATCCAGTACTGGCTGTTCTACTACTACAACGACTGGTTTAACAAGCATGAAGGCGACTGGGAAATGGTGCAAGTGGTGCTCGACTCGGCTGGCGATCCTGAGTGGGTGGTACTCAGCCAGCATCACGGGGGGACACGTCGATCATGGGACACCGCACAGATCGAAGAGGATACGCACCCGGTCGCTTACGTTGCGCTGGGTTCTCATGCTAACTATTTCTGGGGGGACGAAACCTATCCCAACGGGACGACGGTCGGCAATGTGCAGTTGGAGATCATGGATCGCACCGGGATCGATGGCCGGGTGATCCCTGAGATTCGCCTGGTCCCCGACCGGGAGCAGATCGAAGCAGACCCGGCAACGGGCGAGGGATTCGAGTGGCTGTTCTTCGGGGGACACTGGGGAGAGATTGCGCCACAGGGCGACTTCAGCGGCCCGTATGGCCCGGCGAACAAAGGCGATCAGTGGGAACTGCCCTACGCCTGGGGGATGGATCAGCCCTTGGATGTGGATACCTGGTACGCCAACCGGCTGCGGGTAGCCGTCACCGGGCCGGGAGCTGATGATGCCCGGATCACGCTCCGTTATGAGAACGGCGATCCGCTGCCATCCGCCGAGGTCGGGGGCGATCTGGCCTTGCTGCATGCCGATCCGGCCCCCGGTGCGGCTCTGAACGCGGAGATTGAGGTTCCATCAGGGCAACCTTACAATCTACTCGCGACCTGGCCTGAAGCGGAAACATCATGGGTGACACATTACCGCTTCGACGATGTGTCGTCGGATGCCTCGCTGACCTTGCAACAGGCCGAATCGCCAACGCTGATCGTTGACGGAGAATCACTATCACCAATAAGCACCGACGTTGAGACGGTCACCTGGGATGCGCCCGACCTGGTCTGGTTGGCCGGGCTGCTGCCTGCCACGGACGTGGTCAAGGGAGTGTTGATCAGTTTGCTAGCGGGACTGCTGCCAACGGCGCTGTATGTGGGGGTGCTGTATTGGGCTGACCGGTACGAAAAAGAACCCAAGCGAATAGTGGCAGCTGCTTTCCTGTGGGGGGCGATACCGGCGCTGCTGGTTGCCATCGCTGTGCGGATATTCTTCAAGCTTCCGGTTGATCTGCTAGGCCCGGAGGCTATCGAGGCGGTGCGGGCCGGATTGCTTGCGCCGCTGGTCGAGGAAGCGCTCAAAGGAGCGGTCGTGATCTTTATCGCCGTGCGCTATCGCCTGGAATTTGATAACGTGCTGGACGGCATCATCTATGGGGCGGTGGTCGGCTTTGGCTTTGCGATGACGGGGAATATCATCAGCTACCTGGGGGCTTTCATGCTGCGCGGGTTCGCCGGACTGAACGAAACGATCTTCGTTGAGGGGGTGCTGTACGGGCTGGATCACGCGCTCTATACCGCGATTTTCGGCGCAGGACTGGGCTATGCCCGACTGGCCCAACAGCACTGGCAGCGGTGGGCCGTCCCGCTGATCGCCTTTATCGGATCGGTGGTTTTCCATGCGCTGCATAATCTGGCCGTCCGTAATGCAATAGGCTTGAATCCGCTGACAGTAGCGGCAACCTGGATCGGCGTGCTGGTGATCGTGGTGGTGATCGTCTGGTCGCTGCGCAATCAGCGGCAGTGGTTGGTCGCCGAGTTGGCAGGCGAAGTGCCGGACGAGGTCTACCAATCGGTAGCCGGTCGGTGGCGAGTATTATGGATCGGCGACCGGCAGGAAAGACACCTTTACCAGCAATGTGCCGAACTCGCCACCAAAAAGGCGCAGCAGCATCGGCGACCCGATGAGGCCGGATTGATCGAAGAGATCGAACGGCTGCGGAAGATCATCAAGGCGCTGGTGGGTGGGGAAGATGCATAAAGTGATCTTGAACCCCCCATCGCGCTCATGCGCAAGCGCATTCAAAGCGATTCGCCCCCCTTTGCAAAGGGGGGCAGATCCCGCCTTAGCGGCAGCGGGGGGGTATCAGTTACCCGGAGGCTGACCAGCCCCACCGCCGGGACGCGAGCCACCGTTGGGGGGTTGACCACCGCCGCCACCATTGCCAGGACGCTGGCCGTCATCAGGTGGTTGACCGCCACCACCAGGGCCACCGGGGCCGGGGGATTGACCATTACCACCGGGCCGACCCTGCACCGGTTCAACCGGATCACCGGGGGTTAAATCCTGACCGGACAGGCCCGGATAATCTGGCTCGTAGCGTATCGCCCGGAAAACCGAAGCAGCTGCATCCTGGCTGGCAGTTGGAACCGAGTATTCCCAAACCAATTCACCAGCCTGGGTCACTTCGAAGAAATGCCCGCCCGGCCCATCACAGATCAGGGTGTTTCCGTTCGCCAACCGCTGCGCACCGGAGATGTTGGTCGCGTAGAAATCGGTCGGGTTGTCGGCTGTATATTCCCAGACCAAACCCTCCGGCCCATAAGCCCCACTCGACAGGCGTTCGTACTGCCCATCAGCATCGACCAGTGGGGTGATCTCGACGACTGACGAATAGGGGCGATCCTGCTGGCTGCCGTTGTTGAAGATCAGGATGTTTCCAGCTCCGGGCAGCCCCGGCTCGATCCACTGGGCATCATGCTGGGCGAAGAGCTGCTGATCACCTGAAGCCTGATAGACCGCCGGGTTGCCCCACCGGTACA
>JBNKDD010000190.1:0-11173 GCA_050288085.1 Anaerolineae bacterium | reverse complement strand
GGCGGCTTTTGCTGATAGCCATTATTCTGACGCTGTCAGGCTGCACGACTGAACCACCCTTTCGTCTCGCCGAACCCCCAACAGACAATGCTGAACCGCTTCGCTGCGACCAGACTCCCCGCTCCCCGATCACTTTTGCCGGATTGGAATGGCAGGTCAGTGCCGGTCAATCGGCAGGGCAAGCCTGCTGGTCGGCAGGGCAGCAAAGTATCTCCGTTTTTGACGATCACCTGTACCTGCGATTCCAGCAGCTTTATGGCATCTGGCACGGGGCGCAAATCACCACTACCGACCCGATCCAGCCTGGAATCCACTGCTTCACACTGGCAAGCCCGGTTGATTCCCTTGACCCCAACCTGCGGGCCAGGCTGTCGTTAGTTGCCTCGGATGGACATCAGATCGCGGTAGAGTTCGGCGGCCTGGACAGCGCACTGTACTTAATGCGCAGCCCCGACGCCGATTTGTACCGCCGCTCTTTTCAGATCGACCCGGACGCTACCACCCACTGCATCGATTGGCGGGCCGACGACGTCACCTTCTGGAGCCTGATCCACAGGCCGGATGGGATGCTGACAGAGCAGTTGAGGGACAGCGTTTCGATCCCACCCGGCACTGATCAATTCCATCTGCAAATCGACCTGTCGTTGATAGACGGGCAGAGCCAACCCCTAGTCGATGCCCCGGCAGAATTGATCGTCACCGACCTGACCTACACCGAAGCCTGTCCCCTCCCCGGAAGTATGCTGCTCACCGCTCCGGCGCATGGAACCTACACCACCGCTAACCAGCCGCTTCTCCAATGGGAGCCGACCTCAGACGCCGACCTGTATCTGGTCGAAGGTTTCACGCAGGCATCCGAACCGGTCTTCCGGGCCATGACCGCCGATTTTGAATACCTGCCACCTGAACTGCTCGACGGTAATTACGTCTGGCGGGTGCAGGCTTTCGCCACCGCCAACGGTTGTTATATGCCCGGTCTGATGTCGGCAGCCTATCAGATCACCGTTGACAGCCACGCGCCGACCTTCTCCAACCCGACCAGCACCGATGATCCATCACAGGGTGGGCTGTTCAGCATGACGCTGGAGATCGCCGATCCGATCAGCGGGGTGCAGGCCGAGCCACAGTTCTACTACCGCTTTGGGGCAGGGGAGATCAACGAGCGGCAAAACGACGGCATGGTGATCGGCAGTTGGAATGGGACGGCCTACGAGGCCAGCTTCACCCTTGACCCATCATACAACGGCGAGTCGATCTACTGGCAGGTCAAGGCCAGGGATCATGCGGGGAATATTGGCTGGTCGGAGGTGTATGGGGGGCGGGGTGAATAGTATAATAAAGATAAGTTGTCTGGAATGAGTGAGGTATCAGCTTGATGTCCGATATGACTTTTGAACAAGTGCTGCAAGTCGCTTTGCAGCTTTCACCCGATGAGCAGGCTGCCCTGATCCACCACCTTCAAACGCAGACTTTACCAGAGCGTATGCGGGCACAGGTCGAGGCGGAATTCGCCCGCCGCAAGGCTGCCGGAGCATTTGATAACAATCCCAGCTTGGCCGGTCGATATCCGCCATTGGCAGGAGAACATCCAGATGCGGCTGAAGTAGAAGCCTATCTGCGCAGTCTGAACACGACCTGGGAGGATGATCTTGACGGAATCGCCAGGTGATCCCGCGGTTGCTTCTCTGTACGTAGTCGATACCAATGCTTTGATCTGGTACCTGACCGGGCATCCCAAATTGAGCAAACGGGTGCGGACGATCTTTGAAGCCGCCGGGCGAGGCGAGACACTTCTGATTTTCTCGGCAATTTCTCTGGCAGAAATGTACTACTCTGATAAGAAGTTCCGGCACTTTGAGGATTTCAAGGAAGTTTATAAGGTCCTGACTTCCAACCCCGCGTTCCTGTTTTTACCCTTCCATCCGGAAGATGTGTTGGATTTTGAACAGGACAGCCGTGTTCCCGGTATGCATGATCGCATCATCACCGGCCTGGCTAGGCGGCTGGATGTGCCGCTCATCGCCTCTGATTCTGAAATTGTTGCTGCCGATCTGGTTGAGACAATCTGGTAAATTAATAGTTTATTCCCGTTGTACCTACTGCCGCGTCACGATCAACCTGAGCAGCGTATACAACACCCCCAACCCACCCAGGATAGTGCCGATCACCGTCAGGAAGGATTGCAGCTGCGTATTGACCGTCGTGCCGAGCGCCAACAGCGCCAGCGCCGATATGAACAACACCGCCAATAGCACGTTGGTCAGCGCCCGGTTGTAGAATAGATCGGTCAGGCGGCCTAACGGTTTGGTCGGGGCATTCTCCGGGTCGCGTACCGCGTCGAGATATTCGATCAGCGCCAGCAGCACGTAGAAGGTCACCCAGGTTTCGACCCGCTCACCGGGCCGCTTGCCCCATCCGATAGCCTGCGGTTCGTATTCGGCGTGATCCAGCAGATAGCTGATCGCCTTGCTGATGACCGGCGCACGGGGCGATTCCTCTATCGCCAGCAGCGCCAACACGCCCATCGCCGTCACCTCGATATCACCCATCCCCCAGCAGCCCGTTTTCCCATCGAAGTTCTGCTTGAGCCACTTGACACCCTTGTGGATCGCGCCCTGGGTGCTTTCGTTATCCCCATAGACCCGGCCCAGAAAGTGCACCGCGTTGGCCGTTGACTTGGTTTCACTCGGATCGGTAGCGATCTGCCCCCAACCGCCATCGGGATTCTGGCGGGCTAAGATAAAACTCCGCGCCGGGGTGAGGTGCTCCAACCGGATTTTGTTCGGGCCGATGTTCTGCCGGACGATGTCCAGCCAGATCGCGATAAAGCTGGTGATGCTGGCACTCGATTCCAACCCGTGCACAATCGCCCAGCCGCCCCGCCCAAGCTCCTGATCGTAGTGTTTTTCCTTCGCGAGGTAATCCAGCGCCCGGTCGATCTGTTCTTCATAATCGTGATGCTGGGCCAATACCATCGACACCAGTGAGGTATCGGTGGCGCTGCTGTGATCCAATCCCCAACCGCCATCGTCGTGCTGCTCCCCGACCAGAAAGGCCAGCGACTCTTCGATCAGGGTCGGATCGGTGCGGCGAAGTTCACGGCGCTGCCTGATCTCGGTCAACACGTAAACGATCTCCGCCGTCGTCCAGGCGTCAGGCGTGGTGCCCGGCCACTGCCCCCAACCGGGAGCGGTGCGCCAGCCCGGCGTGACCAGGGCGGCGATCACGTCGTTGATCTTATTCTGAGCACGCGTCGGTAGATCGTCAGTCACCAGTAAGTATCCCTTGTTGCAAGAGAGAGTATTTCAGCCTTATTCTAGCAGAAAACCGATTCGTCGCTAAATAGGATATTTGTTTGCCCGGTGATACCGAAGGATTTAAGATCGGGTGTCCGGGATTAGTGGGGCTTGAATAGGGGGCTGGGATGCAGAAACGAACCTTCCGACATGCAATGATCATAACCGTGTTGGTGATGCTCACCGGCTGCGCCTCGTTGCAGGTGCAGGCACGAGTGTCAAGCTGCCAGCAGATGATTACGGACACCTTCTCGGCCAACAACCGGATTCCCCGGCAAGAACGTCAGGTAGTGCTGGCTTTAGATAAGATGGCGCAGGGTACTTTTACCCCGGCTGCTATCGGGACTTTTCCATGTAAATACGTACCGCCACCCTGCCGGTGGTATGGAGTAATCTGCACATCCGGGCATATCGTCGAGATTGATTTTAGCAACAACCCTTATTTCACCGGACAGATACCTGCCGAATTAGGGGACCTGTCTCAGCTTCATACTTTGTATCTACACGGTAATCAACTGACTGGCGAAATCCCTCCAGAATTGGGGAACCTGTCTCAACTGCGGCGTCTGTCTGTTGCCACCAATCAATTAACCGGAAAGATTCCCCCGGAACTGGGAAACCTCACGCAGCTCCAGGAATTATATCTTTCTTCCAACCAGTTGGATGGGGAGATCCCCCCAGAGTTAGGGAACCTCTCCCAGCTTCAAGCTTTGGGTCTTGATCGCAATCAATTGAGCGGGGAGATCCCTTCGGAACTGGGGAACCTCTCTCAACTTCAAATCTTAGTCCTCTATGGTAACCGGTTGAGCGGGCCCTTACCTGATGCATTGACCGGATTTTCTCTTGAAAAACTCTATCTGGCCGATACTGAGCTGTGTGTCCCACGCACGGCTGAGTTTGAATCGTGGGTTATGGGCATTCTCCTGCGGGATTTCGAGGACGTACCCTACTGCGAATAGAAGAGTGGGATGCTTTACTACCAGTTGGTGACGGATTGGGAAATGCTGTAGGCTGCCGGGGCACAGCCACCACCAGAAGCCAGGTTTCGGGGATCGGCCCAGATATCCTCCGGCGGTTTTCCGTAAGCTGCCCGGTAGAACATCAAGGTCTGGCGGTAGCCCTGCTGGATCGACGAGCCGCTGATGTCCGGGTGCGGCACCAGGCTCCCGCCGATCAACTCCTCAAACTGGGCCAGTAATGCCGGAATCTCAAGGATATCACACAACAGCCCATTGACCGGCCCTGATGCCACCAGGTGATAGGGTGCGTGCGTCAATAATTCAACGAAGCGTTTAGTCTCAATTTCCAGCTCTTCGCTGATATCGGGAAGGAATTCCCGGAATGATATTTCTTGGTATGGAATTTCATGCATCCCTGTTACATCCTTGATTTATAAAGGTATGCCCTCTTATAGTTTACCAGGAGTCCGGACTTTTGGGGGATACAGCTTTGGGGGATTTGCCTCCGCTGCCGGATCGGTTACCCTGAGAATTGGGATGTTGTTAACCAGGATACTGTGTCAAAATCTGGATATGGATATTTGAGAAGCTAAAAAGGGAGTTTATTATGGAACCGATTGTTTTATATCCAGACCAAAAACTCAGGAGCAAGCTGTTTGTGATTGCTGCTGCGTGGACGCTGTTATCACTGATCACCCTTGTGGGATTCAGTGTGCTGATCGGAGCATCTGAGGGCGGGCCGCGTGGCGCAGTCATCGGAACCTGGATCGGGATCGGAGGAACCCTGATCTGGCTGCTGCCAGTCCTGATCGTCATCCCGTTCTACTACCGCAGCCTGAAGTACGAGATTCACGAAGACGAGGTGATCGTCCGGGCCGGTGTGATCACCCACTCGGTGAAGCACGTTCCCTACCGCACCGTCACCAACCTGACCGTCCGGCGCGGCCTATTTGACCGGATGTTCGGCATCGGGACGTTGAACATCCAGACGGCGGGGATGAGCGGGCAGTCCGGCGCAGAAGAGAGCCTGATCGGGCTGGTGAATTATGACGAGGTCTACGGGAAGGTCGCCGAATCACTGCGGCGCTTCCGGGGGGCGATGTCACCTACCCAGGCCGATATGGAACCTATCAGTGCTAATGGCGATGCTTATACGCTGGCCGCTATCCTCGATGAGGTGAAGTCCATCCGGGAGGCACTGGCGCAGGAGTAGGGGTGTTTACCCAGGGGGCAGGGCATATTTGCCTGCCCCTTTCCTGTGTCAATTCTTGAGCTCTGCCCGGACATAATGAAGTGCTTCATCCAGATCGGTGAAAACCTGGATCGGCTCGGCTACTCCGTATTGTTCCTGGCTGGCGCTTTGAGCACCAAACTCCGCCAGATCGACCAGGGCTTCCTGGCTGATAAAAATAATCCGGAAGCGAGGATCGCTGAAGCTGCCTTTTTTCACTTTGGTAACCGATGCCAGAGCCGTCACCACCTCAGAAAAATCCAGGCTGACCTGCTTCATATCGCTGATCCGGTAGATCGGGCCATCCAGATGTTGGGTCAGGTCGGCGACTTCGGCGGTCGTGGTCTCAACATCCTTTACCCAGTCAAACGGCTCGGATAAAGTAACAATTACAATCGGTTCATCGGGTAGCAGCTCAATGTTATAGGGCATAACACTAAAATCTCCATCCAGGAAGTATTGTTGTTGTTGCCTACTATAGCATGAGAACGCCGTAATCCTTGTGACGAAAGCATTACAAAAAACAGGCGGTCAGCCGGTAGTTAACTGCCCTCCATCGCGAACCGCGAAGCGGCGCACATAGATCAGCGTGATGATAAACAAGACCAGCGATGCTACCGTCTCGATCTGAATGGCCGCCATCATCACCACCGGGCCGACCGACTCGAAAAGCTGGCCGATCAGCCAGGGCATGACCATCGACCCGAAATTGGCTCCGACCAGGAAGATGCTGGTCGTGCGGGCGGAGATCGGCATCCGGCGCTCGGCGAAATTCAACACGGTGGCGAAGAACGACGCAATCGAAAAGCCGAAGCCAAAGGTCCCGATCCACAATGCAGGCTCCCAGTTTGGAAACAGCAGTACAATCGCGATGCTGATGGTCGCGCCGATCAGGTCGAGCAGCAGCATGGTACGGGGTAACAGCTTCGTGGCAAGCGGGATCGCAACCAACCGCCCGATGGCGAGCGCGCCCCAATAAACCGAGTTGAGCACCCGTGCCATCGTCGCCGGGCCTAAGTCAAGCGCCTGGGCATAGGAGTAGATCAGCCCACCATACGAGATTTCCCCACCGACGTTAAAGAACATCAACCCGGCAACCAGGAACATCAGCCAGCCAAAGCCCACCGACGAGGTGGCCGCCTGCACTTTTGCCTGTTCACCCTGGTTAGTTGGGCTGGGAATACGGGTCATCCAAAAGACTATCGGCAGGATCAACAAAGCCAGCACCCAGTAAGCCCCGCGAATCCCGCCGGTCAGATTGACCATCTGATCTACCAGCAGCGGCGAGAGAAAGGCCCCCAGCCCAAAACAAAAGTGCAGGGCATTCATATAGGGGCCAACATCGCTGCCGAACAACCAGACGATCAGGGTGTTGCCGCCTACATCGAGCACACCCAGCCCGACGCCCAGCAGGAATATCACCAGCACCAGCAGCCATAACGATGGGAACAGCGGGATGGCAAACAGCATCGCGGCAGTCACCAGCAGGGTTCCGGCCAGGACCGGCTGTCCAGGGAAGCGATCATACAGCCGCCCGCCCAGCAGGGCACCGAGGACAAATCCAAGCGAGTTGGCCGTGAAGATGATGCTGATCTGGCTGACGGTGGAAGTGGTCTGAACTTGCAGGCCATCAAGGGTTGGCCCAAACGCGGACATCGTCAGGCCAAGTGCAACGTATGCGGCGTAATAGGCTAACGCTCGCAGCAGGCGCTTGTCTTTCATAGAATCTACTTTGTTGGTAAGAATGAATCAGGCTTCCAATTATGACTCGTGTGGAGGATATCCGCATGATAAGATACCTGTCGATTGTCCGCCGTTCCCTATCCGTGCTAAACTCGTCAACTGTAGGACAATGACGGTAAAAGAAAGGGACGTTATGAAATGTTGGTCCTGTGAAAAAGATGCGCGTGCGGTCTGCCATTTTTGTGGGCGGGCAGTTTGTAAGGATCATGCCAGCACGATGGCAACCTTCGTCGCGATGTATCTGGGCAAGAACGAAACCCCCAAGGGACTCGCTACCGCCAACGCGATCTGGTGTGGAATCTGCCAGCCGCAGCCGGAGCCAATCGGCATGCCGGAATTGTATTAGGGGAGGCTGCGATGGGTGGAATCTTTGACCGGCTCAAAAAGCTGTTAGAGGAACGGGAATCGCAGGGGATCACAGCCCTTGACCTGGCCGACCTGCCCGACGATTACAAGCGCATCATGTTGATGATCTTGCGCGAGGCACAGATGACTTACCCGGAACTGTGTGCCTCTATCGATAACCTGCCGGAAGCGGATCGGATCAGCCGCGAAAAACTCGACGAGACATTGGAAACCCTGCTGGAAGATAACTGGCTGATCCGGCTGGGGATGGAAGGGCTGCATACCTACAAGGTTAATTTGCGGCGCAAACCGGGCAGCGACCTGTCACAGGATATCTGGAGCAACCTGGACGCCCGAATCCATGGTTCTGGTCAGACGGATTGACCCCCCTGCGCTCCCACGGAGCTTCCGTCCCCCCTTCGCAAAGGGGGGACAAATCTGAGCGGCGCTTAGTAAAGCGCAGCGAAGATTAGGGGGTAAAAAACCACACTCTATGCTGTACTACGTATCATCGGCATAGAGATAGACAATCCATAGATCGTCGTTCGTCTGGTCGATATCCAAAAACAGGTGCGGATGATTTACATAATCATCCAGGCAATAATCGCTGGCGAGCACTTCGGCACTGTCTCGTTCCCACCACATTGGCGGATACTGGATACCTATTATGCCCTCGTTCATATTCCTCGTGACCGTGTCGAAGCACGCCACGCCGCCTGCCAGCCATGTTTCGATATCCTCCGGCGGGGCATCGAAGCGTGCGTAAGCCTGCCACTCGATTGCCCTTGTTTCGGACCAATGGACATTGGTGGCGTTCTCCGGGATGGTGGTATCAAGCAGTTGGTTAATCTCTGCACGGGCCCCGTCTTCCGACCATTTAGGTGGTGATATAAGGAAGCCGCAGGTGACCGCCATCGCAATGGCGATCAGAACCGCAGCCCCGGCGATCCAGCGTCTCTTGTTGTTCTTCTGATTGTTATTAGGTTCCCCATTCATACAGTCACTCCCTATCTTGTACTGATTTATTTACCCCTACCATTGGGATTATGGCGACGGTGGTTCGCCAGCATCGGGTGGAATTGGCAGCCCGGAGGGAATATTCTCTATGGTCTGGCAAGAGACAAACTGCACATCATCCCAGATATATCCCTGTGCTTCAAAGGTAGGGATATCTTTGATCCACCGTTTAACCCCATTTTCGATGGCATAAATATGTGGACTGTCATTACATTTAAACAGGATGCTTAAAGCTGGCCCTGTTGGAAACTGCTCTAAGAATTCATCGTCCACGATGTTGACCTGCTCCCAGCAATATCCGTAATACTCAAAGGCAGCCAATGAACTGATCCAGCGCTTGTGGTTATTCTCAAGCACGTAGATCTCATCCCCTTCGCCTTTTAGTACCAACCCATCACGGATCACCAATGCCTTGGTATCGGGCATCGCGCGGGCCAGATTGGTTCCATATCGATTGAAGGGAATATTGATCAGCACAGTGATGACCAACAAAATCAAGGCCAACCTGCCCAACAGCCGGTCGAGTTGTATGGTTGGAAGCCTTTCTGGCTGATCATCAGGCTCGATCATCTCATCCTCAAGATCGATTTCCTGAACCGGTTCATCTTGATCGGCTGCCGGTAGCTCGATTGAAGTTGGTTCTGGTATATCCTCGACAATGGGCGGTTCGATACTGGCAGGGTTTGGCTCCGGTATATCCTCGACAGTGCTGTCCGGCGGCGGTGGTGTCTCGGTAACTACCAGTTCAATGCCTCGCTCCGCCTGCCGTTCGTGGAGAGCATCAAGCAGCAGGTCGAGCAGTTGATCGATCTTGGAGGGATCATTCTCCGTCATCTTGCATCCCCCTCTATCGAACCACTATAAAGCCAAGTATTTCACCGATACTCGCTCCGATGTTGCTGTAAAAGTTCCCACCAAGCTGGCGGAACAATTCAAACGACATGCTGGGCGCTCCGAAAAAGGGTCGCATGGTCCAGGCTAACTGGCTGCCCACAAACGCGTACAGCAGCATCCATGCTCGCAATACGTTGCGGCGGTTCTTTTCTCCTGCCTTGTCATCATCCGCCACAATCCGCATACCCTGGCTCAGAAATATTATTCCGGTGATCCCCGCAATCGAGAAGATAGCCACATTGAGCAGTTTGAAGAATTGATACTGGCTGGTAGTCAGCAGGAAAAACAACGTTATCGGAGCAAAGGATAGGAGGACGGTTGCCGTCACGGTGATGGCCGTCAGGATCAGGGCAACATTTTGCTGGATGCTCTGCCTCGAACCAAACAGCACATCAAATAGATAGAGCGTCGGCGCACAGATGAATAACGTGAGTAAGAACATCAACGGCAGTTTGACCGCCGAACTGAGCGACTGCCAGATGCTGTGTGTCGAACCCATGATCGCGCCGTACAGCGCAAAGAAGGTCAGGCTGGCAATCGTCATTGAGCGGATTTTCTGCCGGAGTTCTACGCCATCGCGGATTTCGTGAAAAAAGAAAGACCGGTTACGTAATATCGATTCAATGACACTGAGTTGACGAACCATGTGGATCATATCTCACCCCCACTGGACTGATAAGCTTTACCCAATTAACACTATAGCTTAGGTCCAGAAACAAAACCAGAGGGCCGCCTGTGTGTACCCTGATGTTTGCCATCCGTGTTGCCTACTTCTTTGAGGCTCAGTCATTCCAACCGTTGATCTCAACCCACCACAGGCTGTCATCGCTTTGATCAATGTCCAGCATGTACTGTTCAGGGCAAAAGGTGCGGGTGTGCGTACTGGATCGCTCCCACCACCAGTTCCCGGTGGGGTGATAGGGGTTATTATATTGCGTGAACCGTTCGCCGTTGGTAATGGGGATGCTGTCCAGATCAGCCTGGAAGCATAGTACGCCCATTTTTAACCAGTCATGCACATCATCAGGCGAGGCTGAAAAACCGATACGGACGCGGGCGAAGTCGCCGTGACGGTTTGTCTCATAGACCATCCACAGGTTGGATGCGGTGTCGGGCAGGGGGATGGTCAAGTAGCTCTCAATGGCAGGGCGGGCGGCTTCACCGCTGGCGGACAAAGCCTCGTCAGGATGGCTGCCTGTGTATGCCGGGTCGGGCTGATGGACGATGACGGCGACAAGTGCGATCAGCGCCGTCACCCCAAGCAACCCTGCCGTGACCGCTCCTATCCATCCAGGCAGTGCGGGTTCGGAGTTGGACTCTACGGTTTTCGTGCGTCGCAGCCAGAACCCGACGACCACCATCGTGATGAATAATCCGGGGACAACGAAAAACGCGACGGCTTCGCCACTGACAATATTGAGAAGATCAACGATCAGGAAGCCTCCCCCAAATGCCACCAGCACGCCGCCCACAATCCAATAGCGTTTGCTGAGCGCCAGCGCCCCCATCAAGGCGAGGCCCGACACAGCAATCCGCGTGAAAAGTTCCAGCGTAAGGAAGGTCGTGCCAATCACCTTTGAGTCGATGAAGGCTTGCGCCGAAACGAACAAAATCATGCCCACAATCCCGGCCATGCACAGCCCATAAGCCGCTGTAGCAAGCCCGTTTTTGGGTAATCGTGAGAAGAC